>CAMLSB010000097.1 GCA_946482565.1 uncultured Lysobacteraceae bacterium
TACGACGGCGAGATGCACACCGCCGCCAACCTGTTCGACGCGCTGAAAGAGGGGTACTACGGCAAGTTCTGAACCGGCACTCGGCTCATGCTGCCGATACACGCGGTTCGCGCTACATTCGGCGTCGCGGGCGCCCCGCCCGCGATACCACTGACGAGGATCCACCCATGAGCAACGGCAACGGGGTCGCAGCGACCCTTTCCAACGCCGTCGAAGCCGTCGCGGAGAAAGCGAAGGCGATCGGTAACAAGGCCGCCAAGAGCGCGGGCGGCGCGGTGAAGACCGCGCGCAAGACCGCCAAGAAGGCCGCGAAGAAGGCGAAGAAGGCGGTCGGCTCGGCGAAGAAGTCGCTCGCCGCGGCCAGCGCCAGCGCCAAGAAGGAAGCGGCCGCGCTGAAGCGCGCGGGCGCCGGCAAGAAGCGCGCGGCGAAGAAGGCGGGCAAGAAGGCCGCCAAGAAGGCGACGCGCAAGACGACCGCCCGCAAGGCGGCCGCGAAGAAGTCGGTCCGCAAGTCGACGGCGAAGAAGGCCACGCGCAAGACCGCGGCCCGCAAGACCGGCGCCCGCAAGGCCGCCACGCGCAAGTCGGCTGCGAAGAAGGCCGCCCCGCGCAAGACGGCCCGCAAGGCTGCTCCGCGCAAGGCTGCGGCGAAGAAGTCGGCTCCGCGCAAGTCGGCCCGCAAGGCCGCGAAGAAGTCGAAGTAGGCGTTCCGGCCTCCCCCCGTTCGCGGGGGGAGGTTTCAGCCCCACGACACCATAAGAAAACAACGCACCAGGACCCACCATGGCCGTCAAGATCGACAAGAAAATCAAGGGCTACGCCGTCGTCACCCCCGAGGACAAGGCGAAGGCGGCCCACGTGGAGTCCGTGGCGCGCGCGGCGGCCGAGGCCGAGCTCCCTACCGCCGACGTCATCCAGATGCACGAGCGCATCGAGCGCCCGGAAGTGCTGATCGGCAGCACCTACAAGATCAAGTCGCCGCTGGTCGAACACGCCATGTACGTGACGATCAACGACATCGTGCTCAACGCCGGCACCGAACACGAACTGCGCCGCCCCTTCGAGATCTTCATCAACTCCAAGTCCATGGAGCACTTCCAGTGGATCGTCGCGCTCACCCGGATCATGTCCGCGGTGTTCCGCAAGGGCGGCGACGTTACCTTCCTGGTCGAGGAAATGAAGGCCGTGTTCGACCCCAAGGGCGGCTACTTCAAGGCCGGCGGCGTGTACATGCCCTCGCTGGTCGCCGAGCTGGGCAGCATCGTCGAGGACCACCTCAAGTCCATCGGCATGATCCACGACCCGGAGATGAGCCCCGAGCGCCGCGCGCTGATCGCCGAGAAGCGCGCCGCGTTCGAGAACCGCTCAAAAAAAAACAGTGACGTGAGCGCCGTGGCCGCCGCGAAGGCCGCCATCGTGCCCGCGCCCGCCGACGAGCACCCGAACGAAACCATCGCCGTGACCGGCGAGGGCGCGAGCTTCCCGCCTTCGGCCACGATGTGCCACAAGTGCAGCGCCAAGGCCGTGGTGATCATGGACGGCTGCGCGACGTGCCTGAATTGCGGCTACTCCAAGTGCGGGTAATGCTACCGGAGTAAGCTTGGGGCTCGCAGACGGATATTGCGGAGCGTCGGATCATGGAGTGGATCGACTCGGCTGCTTTCGACGTTCTAAAGCTTCTCGCGCCGGGGTTTATTGCGGCTTGGGTTCTATATGGACTCACCGCGGACCGGGATTGGAGTGACCTTCAGAGGGTCATCCAAGCGCTGATTTTCAGCATTTTTATTCAGGTGTTTCTGGGACTCCTGCACCAGGGTTGCCTCTCTGTAGGGCGCTGGCACTCGGTCGCAGAATGGAATCGAGCAACCGAGCTTGCAGCTTCAGTGGTATTGGCGCTCCTTTTCGGTCTCCTGCTCGCGTGGCTGGTCAACACGGATCGCCTATATCATTCCCTGCGAAAATTGGGGGTTACAAACCAGACGTCGCGACCCTCTGTCTGGTACAGCGCGTTCAAGGATCATCAGGACACGTACGTTGTCCTTGAGTTGCAGGATGGTCGACGCATACAGGGATGGCCGTCCGAGTGGCCATCGTTGCCTGGGAAGGGTCACATTAAGCTTGAAGACCCAATATGGCTTCAAATAGAGGAAGATGGACGGCAGAAACAAATCCCCGTGTCTGGCAGTACATTTATATTGTTTTCAGTTCCGGACGTCAGGTGGATAGAATTTCAGCCAAAGACATCTGCAAACGCTGAAGCCACACCGAGCGAGCAACAGGCATGAAACGAGATCAACGAGCCTCTTCGCCACCTTCGCGCGAGATCAAAGAGGGCATCAACAGGCCGCCGACATTCCAGCGACCTGCCCCGCCGCCTCCGCCGCCTCCGCCGCCTCCACGGCCTTCGCGATAATTCCTGCGGAACATCGCGGCTTTTCTTGATGGAAAGGAATCTTCCCGTTGAGCAGGTCATCGACCTGCTGCTCGACGCGGTCGTCATCGTCGATCCGGACGGGCGCTACGTTTACGTCAGCGCGGCCTACGAGCGGATCTTCGGCTACGCGCCCGAGGAAGTGATCGGGAAGCAGATGCTGCACCTGGTGCATCCGGACGACCGCGAGAAGACGATGGCGGCGGTCGGCGAGATCATGGCCGGGCAGGAAAAGACGATGCTCGAGAACCGCTACATCCGCAAGGACGGCGAGGTCGTGCACATCATGTGGTCGGCGCGCTGGGTGCCCGAGCATGGGGTGCGGGTCGCGGTGGCGCGGGACGTGAGTGCGCGCGTGCGCGCCGAAGCGACGCAGGCGGCGGTGTACGCGATCTCCGAGGCGGCGCACGCGGGCGGGAGCCTGCAGTCGCTGTACCGCACCATCCACCACGTGCTCGGCGGCCTGCTGCCGGCGGGCAACTGTTCGCTCGCACTGGTCGACACGGCCAGCGAGGTGCTCGACTTCCCGTACCACGTGGACGAGCGGGGCGATGCGCCCGCGCCGCGGCCGGTCATAGGCAGCGACTACGCGGGCGAGGTGATCCGCAGCGGCCGAAGCCTGCTGCTCGGTCCGTCGCGCCTGGGCGAGCCCGCGGCCCAGAACGACGACGAAATCCGCGGCGCGCGCTACTGGCTGGGCGTGCCGCTCAAGGGCGCGCGCGGCGGGGTGATCGGCGCGCTGGCAGTGAAGAGCTACACCGAGGAAGCGCGCTACAACGCGCGCGACGTGCTGTTGCTGCACTACGTCTCGACGCAGGTGGCGAACGCCATCGAGCGCCGGCAGCGAACGGCGAGGCGGCGGCGCTGACCGAAGCGGTGCGCTGATCCAGGGGGCACGCGTTCGTGCCGGCGCCTCTGCTAGCGCCGGTACACCCAGTGCCGCGACAGCAGGAAGCCGATCACCCCGAGCACGAACTCCACCGCCGGCTTCGCCAGCCAGGCCCACTTCAGGCCGGCGATCTCGTCGATGTAGCCCAGGGACAGCGTGCTCACCACCGTCGTGCCCAGCCACATCAGCACGAAGCGCGTGAGCTGCGTGCGCCCGACCGCGGTCTCGTCGCCGGCGAAGGTGAGCTTGCCGTTGAGCCAGTACCCGAGCAGCGCGCCGGCGACGCGGCCGAGCACGTTCGCCGCCTCGACCTGCATGCCGTAGCGCGTCAGCAGCACCAGCACGCCCCAGTCGACGAGCCATTGCACGCCGCCGATCAGCAGGTAGTGTCGCGCGTGGCGGCCCAGGGTCATCGAGCGTCCTTGTCGGGTGGAATGCGCCACCATTCGGCGCCGCCGGCGGCCAGTCTACGGTGCGCGCCCACGCGGGCGAGTCCGGCGGCGCGCGGCGGGGGCAGGGCAGCGGGCACGAGGATGACTTCGGCGATGTGTTCGCGGCGTAGCAGCGCGGCCCATGCGGTGCCGCTGGCGTCCCGGTCGGCGGCGGCCGCCGCCGCTTCCAGGCGCGGCGCGTACCACGCGATGTCGCGGCCGCGGCCCGCGAACTCCGCCTGGTAGGGTTCCGAGAGCAGCAGTACCGGTCCGCTGGCCGGTGCTTCGGCACGGATGGCGGCGGCGAGCGCGCGTTCCGGCGCGTAGCGCTCGAACAACGGTGCGTCCTGGCCGAGCGCGCCGAGGCTGCGCTTGACCACGCCGGTGCGCAGCATCCAGCCCGCGTTCGCCTGCAATGCGATGCCGGCGATGCAGATGGCCGCGAGCAGCGCGTTGCCTGCCTTCGCCGATGTCCGCCGCTGCACGACGGCGACCAGCGCGGGCAACAGCAACACGAGGCCCGGATGCACGTAGCGCGCGTACTGCAGCGGCAGCAGCGGCAGGGCGATGGCGAGCGTGGCGCAGGCAGCGAGGCCGCGCGTGCGGCGGTCCGCCAGTGCCAGCAACCAGGCGCCGGACAAGGCGACGAGCACCAGCCCGAGCGCACCGTCCCAGCCTTCGACGTAGGCGCTGGTGTGGAAGGTCAGGCGCCACGGCAGCCGGGGGTCGAAGCCCTGGTGCCAGCGCAGGTCGTCGAAGCGCTGCATCGAAAAGTAGGGCGAGTGGAACACGTCGTTGAGCAGCGGCAGCACCGGGTTGCCGGTGCGCAGCCAGGCCGTCGTGTAGCTCGACGCACCGACGGCCAGCACCAGCAGCACGGCGAGCGCGAGCGCGCCGGCCCGCGGCCGCGCGCGATGCCGCCACGCCGCCCAGGCCAGCAAGGGAAGCGCGGCGACCGCGTGCGTCGGCTTCAACGCGCACAGCAGGCCGAACAGCAAGGCGCCCGCGAACAGCCCGCGCGTGCGCGGCACCGGCGCGAGGATGATCGCCGCGAGCCACGCGGTGATCGCCGCGCCGGCCGTCTCGGTCTGCATGCCGCCGAGCAGCATCGCCGTCATCGGCAGGCTGGCCAGCAGCGCGACGGTGGCCCAGCGCATCGCCGGCGCCAGGCGCAAGGCCGCGCCGATGCGCCACAGGCCGGCGGCGGTCGCGAGCAGCCATGCCGCGTTGACCGCCGTGCGCGCCTCGGCGCGCGCGAGCACCTGCGGCAGCGCCTGCACGATGTCGCTGGCCCACGGCGCGAATGCCCACACCTGCTGCGTCGCATCCGGCACGTAGCGGCCGTGCAGCATCAGTTGCCACGGCAGGCCGAGGTGGTAGGCGAGATCGTCGAACTGCAGCGTGGGCGGCCATGCGGCCGATGACGCGATGCCCAGCGCCACCACGGCGAGCGCTGCCGCGCGCGGGCTCGCATGCATCGCGCGGATGCTGCCGCGCGCGAGGATCGCCCATTGCGCGCGAAGCCGTTCGCGCCCGCCGAGGACCAGGGCCAGGCACGCCGCCAGGTAGATCCACCAGCGATGCACCGGCAACGGAAGCATCCAGCCGAGCGCGCCGGCGAACATCGCCAGCCCGCACACGCAGGCGAGCACCGGTTGCTCAGGCGCGACGAAGCTGCCGAGCGCGATCGCCGCGCCGAGGACCAGGAGTGTCGCGGCCATCGGCAGCACGCCGCCCATCGCCACCAGCAGGAGGCACCAGATCGCGGCCATCGCGCCGGCCCATGGCCAGCCACGCCAGCGTTGCAGCGGCCACGCCGCGAGCGCGACAAGCGCGGCCAGCAGCAGGCTTTCGGCGAAGCGGCCCCACGGGGCCTGCCGCCAGAGTTGCGTGGTCGCGACGCCGGCGACGCAAGCGGCGACGCCCAACCAGACGAGGACGCCCGCCGCGCGTTGCACGTCACGGAATCGGGCGGCGTGGCGGGGTTGCAAGGCGTCCTGCACGGGCCGCATGGTAGCAGGCGGCCTGAGGCTAGAATCATGCCTTGCCGAAGCCGCGAAGGACCCGCCCATGCCCGCACCCCTGCACGTCGTGATCCTCGCCGCGGGCGAAGGCAAGCGCATGAAGTCGGCGCTGCCGAAAGTGCTGCAGCCGATCGCGGCGCGGCCAATGCTCGCGCACGTGATCGATGCGTCGCGCGAGCTGCAGCCGGCCGCGGTGCACGTGGTGTACGGCCATCGCGGCGGCCAGGTGCGCGCGGCATTCGCCGCCGACACCTCGTTGCAGTGGGCGGAACAGGCGCAACAGCTCGGCACCGGCCACGCGGTGCAGCAGGCGCTGCCCGGCGTTCCGGAAGAGGCGCGCGTGCTGGTGCTGTACGGGGACGTGCCGCTCATTACTTCCGCCACGCTGCGGCGCCTGCTCGACGCGCCGGGCGCGCTGGCGGTGCTCGCCGCCGAGCCCGCCGACCCCACCGGGTACGGACGCATCGTCCGCGATGCGGAGGGTAACGTCGCGCGCATCGTCGAGCAGAAGGACGCGAACGACGACGAGCGCGCGATCGGCACCGTCAACACCGGCGTCATCGCCGCCGACGCCGCGGCGCTGCGCCGCTGGCTCGCCGCGCTCCGCAACGACAATGCGCAGGGCGAGTACTACCTCACCGACGTGTTCGCGCAGGCCGCGGCCGAATACACGCCGGCGGAGATCGTGCTGGTCGCCGACCCGATGGAAGCCGAGGGCGCGAACGATCCGTGGCAGCTGTCGCAGCTCGAGCGCGCGTTCCAGCTGCGCGCCGTGCGCGCGCTGTGCGCGCAGGGCGTGCGCTTCGCCGACCCGGCGCGCGTCGACGTGCGCGGCCGCGTCAGCGCCGGCAGCGATGTCGAGATCGACGTCGACGTCGTGTTCGAGGGTGACGTGGCACTGGGCGACAACGTGCGCATCGGCCCGTTCACGCGCTTGCGGGACGTGTCGCTTTCGGCCGGCACCGTCGTGCGCGCGCACTGCGACCTCGAGGGCGCGCGCACCGATGGCGCCGCGACCATCGGCCCGTACGCGCGACTGCGTCCAGGCACCGTGCTCGCCGACGGCGTGCACATCGGCAATTTCGTCGAGGCCAAGAACACCGCAATGGGTCCCGGCAGCAAGGCCAACCACCTCACCTACCTCGGCGACGCGAAGATCGGCAGCAAGGTGAACGTCGGTGCCGGGACCATCACCTGCAACTACGACGGCGTGAACAAGTCCACGACCACCATCGGCGACGGCGCGTTCATCGGCTCGAACAGTTCGCTGGTGGCGCCGGTGGCGATCGGCGCGGGCGCGACCATCGGCGCCGGCTCGGTGATCACGACCGACGCGCCGGAGGACAGGCTCACGGTGGCGCGTGGCCAGCAGCGGACCATCGACGGCTGGCGCCGCCCGACAAAAAAAGCATAGGGTGGCTCGGCAG
>CAMLSB010000098.1 GCA_946482565.1 uncultured Lysobacteraceae bacterium
GCGCAGGACATGCGCGACCTCGGCGCGTTCTTCGCCCAGCAGAAGGCGGGCGCCGGCATCGCCGACGACACCGTCATCGCCGACGGCCCGAACAAGGGCAAGAAGTTCTTCGAAGTCGGCGAGCAGCTCTTCCACGGCGGCGACGTCGCCCGCGGCATCCCGGCGTGCATGGCCTGCCACGGCCCGACCGGCGCCGGCAATCCGGGCCCGGCCTATCCGCACATCGGCGGCCAGCAGGCGGCTTACGTGCAGCGTCGCCTCGAGGAGTACCGCACCGGGACCACCAACGAGCGCGACCACCACAACTTCGACGTGATGGCGACCGTGGCGCACCAGCTCAGCGACGAGGAGATCCGTTCGCTGTCCAGCTACGTGCAAGGCCTGCACGCGCGTCGCGACGAGGCCCCGGCCTCGACGAACTGAGGCGGGCCCGATGCGCCTGCTTCCTGCCCTCGCGCTGCGCGGCATGCTCGTCGCGGCGCTCGCGCTGCCCGGCCTCGCCACGGCCGCAGGCGCCACGCCGCCCGCAGTCGAGCCCGTCGAGGGCACCGACTACATCGTGATCGACGGCGGGCAGCCCTATCGCCCGCTCGAACCCGGCATCAAGGCCGAGGTCGTCGAAGTGTTCGCCTACTGGTGCCCGCACTGCGCCGAATTCCAGCCGGTGCTCGACCCCTGGGTGCGCGCGCTGCCGAAGGACGTGCGCTTCACCTACGTGCCGGCGGCGTTCGACGCGAACGACGCGTTCGCGCGCGGCTTCTTCGCCGCCGAAAGCAAGGGCGCGGTCGCCAGGACCCATGCGCTGGTCTACGACGCGGTCCATCGCAAGGGCTTGCTCGCCCACAACGCGAGCGTCGACGAAATCGCCTGGTTCTACGGCCAGCAGGGCCTGGGCCAGGCGGCGATGAAGGCCGCGATGACCGGGCCGGCCGTGGACGCGCTGATGCAGCGCGCGCGCGCGTTCGAAGTCGGCATCCGGTTGCCGGGCACGCCGACGCTGGTGGTGAACGGGCGCTACCTCATCACCCCGCACAGCCACGAAGATGCGCTGCGCATCGCCATGCAACTGATCGCCAAGGTGCGCGCCGCGCACTGACAACCCCCGCTCGAGGATGATGTCATGACGCGTTCGCAAGCCACCCTGTTCTCGATCCTGCTTCCCGCCCTGCTGGCCGCGTGCCAGCCCTCCGCGCCGGCCGCAGATGCCGCTGCCGGCCCTGCCGCCGCTGCAGCGGCCTCCGGTCCCAGCGCAGATGCCGAAGCCGCCGCTGCCTCGGCCGCTGCCGCCGCGGGCGCACAGTCCGCCGCCGCCGCAGCGGATCCCGCCACGCCCGCCGCTGCCGAAAAGCCCGCCGACCCTGCGCCGCCAGCCGCCGCCGACGACCTGCGCCCGGGCGTGGACTATGCGGAGATCCAGGGCGGCCAGCCCTACGAGCCGCTCGCCGGCAAGATCGAAGTGGTCGAGGTGTTCGGCTACGTCTGCCCCGCGTGCGCCGCCTTCGAGCCGGCGTTCAGCGCGTGGAAGGCGCGCCAGCCCGCCGACGTGCGCGTGACCTACGTGCCTGCGCCGTACGGCCCGCAGTGGATCCCCTACGCGCGCGCCTATTTCGTGTCCGAATCGATGGGCCTGGTCGAGAAAACCCACACCGCGCTGTTCCATGCGATCCACATCGCCGGCACGCTGCCGGGCGAAGGCAAGCAGCCTGACGAGGCCAAGGTCGCCGCCTGGTTTGGCCAGTACGGCGCCGATCCCAAGCGCTTCCTGTCCGAGATGCACAGCTTCGCCACCGAGGCGAAGATGAAGCGCGGCACCCAGTTCATGATGCGCAGCCAGGTCGGTGGCACGCCCACGCTGGTCGTGGACGGCAAGTACCGCGTGCTCGGCAGCAGCTACGAGGCGATGCTGCGGAACGCCGATGCGCTCATCGCCCGCGAGCGTGCCGCCCGGGGCGCCGCGGCGCCTTGAGTCCGGGGCCGGCCGGCACCATATCCACCGGCATGGCCCGCATCGCACGCCCGCATTGACATGACGTCGCCCCGCCGGCTCAAGCTGCTCAGCGCCAACATCCAGGCCGGCTCCAGCACGCGCGGTTATTCCGATTACGTCGCGCGCAGCTGGTCGCACGTGCTGCCGGCCGGCAACAAGCGTGGCGCGCTCGACCGCATCGCGCGCCTGGCCGGCGAGCACGACATCGTCGGCCTGCAGGAGGCCGATCCCGGCAGCCTGCGCTCCGGGTTCACCAACCAGACGCATTACCTCGCGCAGCAGGGCGGCTTCGATTACTGGAGCCACCAACCCAATCGCAGCATGGGCGGCGTGGCCTCCAGCGCGAACGGCCTGCTGAGCAAGCTGGAGCCGGTGGACGTCGCGGACCACGCGTTGCCCGGCCGCATCGCCGGCCGCGGCGTGCTGGTCGCGCGCTTCGGCGACGGCGACGACGCGCTGACCGTCGCGATCGCGCACCTGTCGCTCGGCGCGGCGTCGCGCCGCAGCCAGCTCGCCTTCATCAGCGAACTGCTGCACGGCCAGAAGCATGTCGTGCTGATGGGCGACTTCAACTGCGTGGCCGACCGCCCGGAGATGGACTTGCTGTACAAGCGCACGCACCTGCAGCCGCCGTCGCAGTGCGTGCCGACGTTCCCGAGCTGGCGCCCGCAGAAGGCGATCGACCACATCCTCGTGAGCGCGCCGCTGGCGCTGCAGGGCATGCGCGCGATGCCGGCGGCGGATTCGGACCACCTGGCGCTCTCGATCGAACTCGACGTGCCCGCGCACGCGCTGCGCGCGGCCTGACCGCCGCGAAAGCCGCGTTCATCGGCCTCCGGCTATAGTCGCGGCATGACGCTGCGCCCCCCCCGCAACGCCCTGCTGCCGCTGGTGCTCCTCGCGCTGGCGACCGGCGCGTGCGCCGATGCCGCCACGGGCAGGATCGCGCCGCCGGCGGCCGGTGTGGCGCCCGTCGTTGCCCCGCCCGCGCACGCCGTGCCAGCCCCCGGGCGCGGCGTCGATACGGCCGCTGTGGACACGGGCGCCGTCGACGCGCGGCTCGCGCAGGTCCGCGACGCGATCGAGGCCGCCGAGCGCGGCGACTTCACCGCCGCGCGCTACGCATCGCTCGCCGGCGACCCGCTGTACCCCTGGATCGAATACGCGGCGCTGCGCCGCGACGCCGACACGTTGCCGATTGCCGAAGGCCAGGCCTTCCTCGCGAAGCACCCGTCCGACGCGGTCGGCGCCGCGTTCCGCGCCGTGTGGCTGCCGGCGCTGTCGCGGCGCGAGGAATGGCAGGCGTTCCGCGCGGCCTGGGTCCCCGCGGGCCAGCCGTTGGCGATGCGCTGCGCCGAATTGAACGCACGCCTGGCCACCGGCGCGGCCGACGCGCAATGGGCCACCGACGCGCAGGCGCTGTGGCGTTCGAGTGGCGACACGTTGCCGTCCAACTGCGGCCCGGTCTTCGATGCGCTGGCCGCACGCGACGGCGGGCTCACGACGACGCTGCGCTGGGAGCGCTTCGACAAGGCCGTCGGCGAAGGCAATGCGGCGGCGATGCGCGAAGCGGCGTCCGGGCTGCCCGATGCCGAGCGCTCGATCGCGCTGCGTTACGCAGCCTTCCTCGACAAACCCGCTTCCGACAAGTTGCGCGACGACGCCTTGTCGTGGCCGGCGGACGAACGCAGCCGCGCGGTCGCGGTGCAGGCCCTGGCCACTCTCGCGAAGGACGATCCCGACGACGCCGAAGCGAAGCTGCCGGCGCTCGCGAAGGCGCTCGCGTTCACCGCCGACGACAACGGACGCGTGCGGTACCAGATCGCGCTGTGGACGGTGGCCTCGTATCTGCCGAAGTCCGCGCAGCGGCTTGCGGCAGTGCCTGCGTCGGCCTACGACGAGCGCCTGCACGAATGGCAGGCGCGCGAGGCGATGTCGCGTTCCGACTGGCCCGCCGCGCTCGCCGCGATCCGCGCGATGCCCGCGAAGCAGCGCGCCGACGCGCGCTGGACCTATTTCGAAGGCCGCCTGCTCGCGCTCACCGGCGACGCCGCCGGCGCGCGCGCCGCGTGGCAGCGCGCCGCGCGCGAACCCGAATTCCACGGCTTCCTCGCCGCGGACCGCATCGACGCGCCATACGCGCTGTGCCCATGGCTGCCGCCCGACGACGCGAAGGCGAAGGCTGCCGTCGCAGCGGATCCCGCGCTGTCGCGCGCGGTGCGCCTGTACCGCATCGAGCGCAAGGACTGGGCCGAGCGCGAGTGGAAGGATGCGCTGTCGCGCTTCGACGACACCCAGCGGCGATTCGCGGTCGAAGTCGCGCAGGACAATGGCTGGTTCGACCGTGGGCTGTTCGGCCTCGGGCGCACGCCGGACGAGCGTCGGCTGTACGCGCTGCGCTTCCCGCTGCACCACGACGCGACGATCCGCCGCGAGGCCGCGCGCAACGACCTCGACCCGTCGTGGGTCGCCGCCGAGATCCGCGCCGAGAGCGTGTTCGACATCCGCGCGCGGTCGAGCGCGAACGCGCGCGGCCTGATGCAGGTCGTGCCGGCGACGGGCGCGGCCGAGGCGAAGCGGCTCGGCCTGCCCTGGCACGGCGCGGACACGCTGTACGACCCAGACATCAACATCGCGATCGGCACCGCTTACCTGCGCAAGGTGCTCGATCGCTACGGCGGCAAGCCCTACTTCGCGATCGCCGGCTACAACGCCGGCCCCACGCCGCTGCAGCGCTGGCAGGCGCAGCGCCCGGGCATGGACCCGGATTTCTGGATCGAGACGATCAGCTACAAGGAAACGCGCGATTACGTCGCGCGCGTGCTCGCCTTCAGCACCGTCTACGACTGGCGCCTGGACGGCAAGGCGCTGCCGCTGGATGCGCGCATGGCCGGCGTCCTCGACGCGCCGCGCAAATCCTTCGCCTGCCCGCTCGCGACGCCGCAAAAAGGGGACGGAGGGAATTAATTCAGGGACAGGGCGCTGCCCTGTCCCTGAATTAATTCCCTCCGTCCCCTTATCATCCCGGCATGGACGGGTTCGAGGTCTACCTGGTCGGCGGCGCGGTCCGCGACGCCCTGCTCGGCGTCGCCGGCGGCGATCGCGACTTCGTGGTCGTCGGGCAGACGCAGGACGCGATGCTGGCGCGCGGCTTCCGCGCCGTGGGCCGCGACTTCCCGGTATTCCTGCATCCGGAGACGAACGAGGAATACGCGCTCGCCCGCACCGAGCGGAAGTCCGGCCGCGGCTATCGCGGCTTCGTGGTCGACGCCGATCCGTCGGTGACGCTCGAGCAGGACCTCGCCCGCCGCGACTTCACCATCAACGCAATCGCGCAGCGCGCCGATGGCTCGCTCGTCGATCCGTACGGCGGCGCGCGCGACCTCGAGGCGCGCGTGCTGCGCCACGTCGGCCCCGCCTTCGCCGAGGACCCGCTGCGCGTGCTGCGCGCCGCGCGCTTCATGGCGCGATTCGCGCCGCTCGGCTTCCACGTCGCCGCCGAGACCCTGGACCTGATGCGCGGCATGGTCGATTCCGGCGAACTGTCCGAGCTCGTGCCCGAGCGCGTGTGGCAGGAATTGTCGCGCGCACTCGCCTACGCTTCGCCATCGGCATTCCTGCGCACCTTGCGTGACTGCGGCGCGCTCGCCGTGGTACTGCCGGAAGTCGATGCGCTCTACGGCGTGCCGCAACGCGCCGAGTTCCATCCCGAAGTCGATACCGGCGTGCACGTCGAGCTCGTGTGCGACATGGCGGCCGCGCTGGCGCCCGGCGACGCGGTCATCGGCTTCGCCGCGCTCACCCACGACCTCGGCAAGGCCCGCACGCCGGCCGACGTGCTGCCGAAGCACATCGGCCATGAACACGCCGGCCTCAAGCCGCTGGCCGCGCTCTGCGAGCGCCTGCGCGTGCCCGTTGCGCACCGGCGCCTGGCCGAAGTCGCATGTCGCGAGCACCTGAACATCCATCGCCTCGCCGAGCTGCGCGACGACACCGTGCACGACCTGCTGCAGCGCTGCGACGCCTTCCGCCAGCCCGAGCGCATCGCGCAACTCGCGCTCGCGTGCGAGGCCGACAAGCGCGGCCGCACCGGCCATCGCGACGACGCCTATCCGCAGGGTCCGGAGCTGCTGCGCCTGCTCGCCGCCGCGCAATCCGTGCGCGCCGCCGATATCCCCACCGAAGGCCTCGAAGGCCCCGCCGTCGGCGAAGCCCTGCGCCGCGCCCGCATCGCCGCCATCGCCGCCGCCCGCACCCTCCGCCGCTAGGGAGCGTCCCTTCGGGGCTGGGCGCGGCCGGCGATGCGCAGGAGCAGGTCGCGCAGCGGCGTGAGCGCGACCGAAAGGCCAGCGACGATGCCGACGGTGTCGGCCACGACATCGGCCGCTTCCATCGCGCGCGTGGTGGTGAACAGCGCCTGCGCGAATTCGATGCCGATGCCCAGCGCCAACAGGCCAAGGCCGACGAGCAGCAGCGCGCGCCAGCGTTCGAACAGCTGCACCGCGGAGCCGGAAAGCAGCGCGAACGCCAGCGCGTGCTCGATCTTGTCGCTGACGTGCAGCTTCGGCAGGTCGGTGCTCGGGAGCAGGCAGACCACGACCAGCACCGTCACCCCGAGCAGCCACAGCGCGAGCCAGGCATTGCGCCGCCGCAGCGGCTTGACCCAGCGGCGCGCATCCGCGGACGAACCCGGCGACGGGCCGAGCGGCGCGCTCACAGGCGGTAGCTCAGGTCGCCGGCGAGGAAGGCCTCGCCGAATTCGACGTCGCGTGCGAAGCCCATCGCCTGGAAGCGCTCGCCCATCGCCTCGGGCAGCGCGAGCTGCTTGGCTTCATGGCGCAGCCGCTGCAACGCGATCTCGTCGCGCGCCTTCGCTTCGGCTTCCTGCAGGCGCTCGGCCAGGCCGTTGCCGAGCAGGAAGCTGGCCTGGCTGCAGTAACCGGCCAGGTCGAAGCCGGCGCCGCTGCCTGCTTCGGCAAGCGCGGTGAAGTCCACCGACGCGGTGAGGTCCTGCAGTCCCGGCCAGTCGTGGAGATCCGCGACCACGTGGTGCTGGCGGAATGCGCGCAGCGTGCCCTCGCTGCGCTGCGGCTGGTAGTACTCGCCGCGGGCGTAACCGTAATCGACGAACAGCATCGCGCCGGACTGCAGGCCGCCGATCACCGCCTGCAGCCAGTACGGCAACTGCGGCAGCAACTCGGAGCGATAGCC
>CAMLSB010000099.1 GCA_946482565.1 uncultured Lysobacteraceae bacterium
CCATCGGCGACCGCAGCGTCGGCGGCCTGACCGCGCGCGACCAGATGGTCGGCCCTTGGCAGCTGCCGGTCGCCGACTGCGCGATCACGCTGTCCGGCTACGAAGGCACCGCCGGCGAAGCGATGGCGATCGGCGAGCGCACGCCGCTGGCGCTGCTCGACCCGGTCGCCGCCGCGCGCATGGCCGTCGGCGAGGCGATCACCAACCTGTGCGCCGCGCCGGTGGCATCGCTCGATGCGATCAAGCTGTCCGCGAACTGGATGGCCGCCGCCGGCCACGATGGCGAGGACGCGCGCCTGTTCGACGCGGTGCGCGCGGTCGCGATGGAGCTGTGCCCGGCGCTGGATCTCGCGATTCCGGTCGGCAAGGATTCGCTGTCGATGCAGGCGGCATGGAAGAGCGGGGAACGGGGAACGGGGAACGGGGAACAACAGCACAAGTCGGTGTCGCCGGTGTCGCTGATCGTGACGGCGTTCGCGCCGGTCGCGGACGTGCGCGAACAGCTGACGCCACTGCTGTCGCGCGAAGGCGAGACGGAGCTGTGGCTGATCGGCCTCGGCGCCGGCCGCCAGCGCCTCGGCGGCTCGATCCTCGCGCAGTGCCATCCGCAATCCGGCGGCGGTCAGGGCGGGCTACCGGTGTTCCGCGGCGAAGGCGCGGGCGCCGGCGTGCCGGATCTCGAGGATCCGCGGCGCCTGCGCGCGTTCTTCGAACTCATCCGCGATGCGCGCCGCGACGGCCTGCTGCTCGCCTATCACGACCGTTCCGACGGCGGCGCGTTCGCCGCGCTCGCCGAAATGGCGTTCTGCTCGCACCTGGGCCTCGACATCGTGCTCGACGGCTGGGGCGCGGACCGCATCGAGGACGTGTTCCGCACGCTGTTCAACGAGGAGCTCGGCGCGGTCGTGCAGATCGCGTGCGAGGACCGCGCCGCGTTCGCCGACCTCGTGTCGCGCCATGGCCTGGTCGATTGCGCGCAGCGCATCGCGCGACCGACCACCGCGCCGAAGCTGCGCGTGCTCGACGACGGCGACGCGCTCGCCGAGTGGGCGTGGGACGAGTTGTTCGGCGCGTGGTGGTCGGTGACGCACGCGATGCAGCGCCTGCGCGACAACCCCGAATGCGCGGGCGAGGAGCGCGCGGCCGCGATGCGCTTCGATGCGCCGGGGCTGCGCCCGAAGCTCGCGTTCGATCCGGCGGAAGACATCGCCGCGCCGTACATCGCCACCGGCGCCGGGCCGAAGGTCGCGATCCTGCGCGAGCAGGGCGTCAACGGCCAGGTCGAGATGGCCTCCGCGTTCGAGCGCGCCGGCTTCCGCGCCTTCGACGTGCACATGAGCGACCTCGTCGCCGGGCGCGTCGCGCTCGACGGCTTCGCCGGCCTCGCGGCCTGCGGCGGCTTCAGCTACGGCGACGTGCTCGGCGCGGGCCGCGGCTGGGCCACCAGCATCCTCGAGCGCCCGGAGCTGCGCGACATGTTCGCGGCCTTCTTCGCGCGCGGCGACACCTTCTCGCTCGGCGTGTGCAACGGCTGCCAGATGATGAGCCAGCTGCGCGACATCATCCCCGGCACCGCGCACTGGCCGCGCTTCCTCCGCAACCGCAGCGAGCAGTTCGAGGCGCGCTTCGGCATGCTCGAAGTCGTCGAGTCGCCGTCGCTGTTCCTGCGCGGCATGGCCGGCTCGCTGATCCCGGTGTCGATCGCGCACGGCGAAGGCCGCGCCGAATTCGCCGGCACCGTCGATGCCGCCGCGGCGCGCGTCGCGCTGCGCTACGTGCGCGGCGACGGCAGCCCGGCCGAGTCCTATCCGGCGAATCCGAACGGCTCGACCGACGCCGTCGCGGGCCTGTGCAGCGACGACGGCCGCTCGACCATCCTGATGCCGCACCCCGAGCGCACCCCGCGCAGCCTCAACATGAGCTGGGCGCCGGCCGGCTGGCCGGACGCATCGCCGTGGCTGCGCATGTTCCGGAACGTCCGCGCCGCCCTCGGCTGAAAATTTTGTGACGCGCTTGGCCGTTTGCGGCCTGCCCCCGCGTTAGGCTAGGTGTTGCGACCGTGGGGACGGTCGCGGCTAAGGCGATCCGGCGCCCAAGACGGATTGCCGCCTTCAAGGGAATGGGGAGAGCGCAATGCCGAAGTCCTGGGCGTTGGGCGCCGCGATCGCGGTGTCCATCGGGTGTTCGTCCGTCTGCGCGCAGACGATTCCGGAAGAGTACGCGAAGCTCATCCAGGAGCACAGCCGCATCGGCACGCTCGACGGCGGCTTCTTCGGCGACCAGATCGGCTTGTCCACCGGCAGCCTGTCGTTCGTGCAGACCGACGTCGCATTGCCGGGCAACAACGCGCTGCCGGTGCGGGCGGCGCGGCGCTTCGCGCCTGGCAGCGCTCCGGCCGTCGGCCATTTCGGTGACTGGGAACTCGACATTCCGCACTTGCACGGCGTCTTCGCCGGCATGACGGCCAACATGGTCGATTGGGTGGTCAACGCGGCCGACCCGGACCATCGTTGCTCCGAGTTCAACGCGCCGCCGGAGATCAACAGCGCGCCACCCAACGCCGGCATTTTCAGCCCGGACGAATACTGGCAGGGCACGTTCTTCTACCTGCCGGGCGGCGGGGACCAGGAGTTGCTGCTGGGCGGCGACGTCCCCGCGACCGGGGGCGGCTATCCGGCGACCACGCGCGAAGGCGCGATCGCCCGATGCCTCAGCGCACTGGCGTCCACCAGCGAGTCCGGGAGGACCGGCGAGGGCTTCGAGGTCGTCACCCCCGACGGCACGACCTACAAGTTCGACCAGATGGTGAGCCGGAACGCCGACAGCCTGCACAAAACCGATCCCACGCCGCTGCTGCGGGGGAAAGGCAACCAAAGGCAACCCGGGCCGGGCCGTCTCCCGCGCGACGCCCAGGGCAGCGGCGCCGGCACCAACGCGGTGGAGTGCTGCACCATCCAGCGCCGCGAATTCTTCCTCTACCCGACCACGGTCACCGATCGTTTCGGCAACACCGTCACCTATGTGTGGGACAGCAGCAATCCATGGCGCCTGCTCCACATCATCGCCAGCGATGGGCGACAACTGGACTTCACCTATTCGGCTTCGGACTCGAGCAGCTATCGCATCATCTCCGTCAGCGATCCCTCGCACGCGCACACCTGGACCTATGCCTATTCCGGAAACGACCTCGTCTCCGTGATGCAGCCCGACCAGCAGGCCTGGCAGTTCGCCCTGGCCGATTTGCACACCAACGCGAAGCCGCACCCGACCGGTGGATCGTGCGATGTCATGTCGGCGGGGTCTGGCAGTTACACCGGCACCATCACCGCGCCGTCCGGTGCCGCCGCCAGTTACACGCTGACGGCGACGTTGTTCGGACGCTCGTGGGCGTTGCGCGACTGCTACGGGGAAATCGGCTCGGAGATGTCCAAGGAGCCTTATCTGTTCGCCGGCGTGGCGATCACCGCCAAGACCATCACCGGACCGGGTCTTCCCGGCAACGGCCTGAAGTGGACCTATGCCTACGGGCCGCCGAATCACTGCTGGACGAACAATTACGGCATTTCCGGCGCGGTGCAGTGCGCGGAGGGAACGTCGCCGACGACCCGCACCACCACGGTCACCGAGCCCGACAATGCGGTGAGCGAATACACCTTCGGCAACCGCGTCACCGGCACCACGACCAATCAGCCGAACGAAGGCCTGCTGCTGATCGAGAAGCACGGCATCGTCGGCGGCGTCGCATCGCGCACCACCACGATCGCATACGGCGATGGCGATGCGGCACCCTACAGCGCCCACCAGGGCAGCAGCCTGCGCCGGCGCGGCGACTGGATCATCACCGGCCAGCGCCGGCCGCAGGCCAGCGTGACCACCGCCCTCCAGGGCGGGACGTTCAGCTGGAGCGTGCCCGCTTGCAGCGGCATGCCGCACTGCTTCGACGCGCGCGCGCGTCCCACGACGATCGTGCGAAGCGGCCCCGGCAGCTCCACGCGCACGGAGGCCACCACCTACTACGACAACGAGGCCCTCTGGGTACTGGGCCAGGTGTCGCAGGTCAAATGCATTGCATCCGCTTGCGGCGGGGCATCGGGCACGGAGATGTCCGCGACCACCTACGACGCCGCCACCGCGCTGCCGCTGAGCACGAGCGCCTTCGGCAAATTGCAGAACACCTTCACCTACGACACCGCCTCGGCGATCAACACCGGCCAGCGTGGCACGCTGCTGACCGTCGCCGACGGCAAGGGCAACACGACGACCTACACCAGCTGGAAGCGCGGCATCCCGCGATCGGTGGTCTTCGCCGACAGTACCTCGCGCAGCGCGGTGGTCAACGACTTCGGCTGGATCGACTCGGTCACCGACGAGAACGGTTACGCCACCAGCTACGCCTACGACGCGATGGGCCGCATCACGCAGGTGACGTACCCCACGGGCGACAGCACCACCTGGAACTCGACCACCAGCACGTTCGCGCCGGTCGCCAGCGCGGAGAACGGCCTGGCCGCCGGCCACTGGAAAGAAACCGTCCACACCGGCAATGGCTACAAGGTGACGTTGTTCGACGCGCTGTGGCGGCCGGTGCTGGCGCACGAATACGACAGCGGAGCGAGCGGCACCGACCGGTACGTCGCGACGGCCTACGACACTGCCGGGCGCGTGGCCGACGCGTCCTATCCGCTGGGATCCGCGGGATCCACGCTGACCCTCGCCGCGACCGCGACCAGCACGAGCTGGCAAGTCGTGGCCGGTGGCGCACGCCCCAGTGGCGTGCGCACCAGCTACGACGCGCTGGGCCGGCCGACGCTCGTGCAGCAGGACAGCGAGCTGGGCGTGCTCACCACGACCACCGATTACCTCAACGGATTCCAGCGCCGCGTCACCGACGCGCGCGGCAATGCCACCACGGAATGGTTCATGGCCTGGGACAGCCCGAGCTTCGATTTGCCGGTGCGCATCGACGCGCCGGAGCACCAGCGCACCACGATCACGCGCGACCCGTTTGGCAAGCCCACCGCCATCACCCGCACGGAAGTGGCCCCGTGAGCGCCCGCCGGATCGGGATGGTTCTGGCCCTGTGCCTGCTGGCGCTGCCGGCCTGGGGGCAGTCGCAGAAACAGGGCGTGGTGATGCAGCCGATGACGCTGCGCCCGGACGTCGATCTGCTCTCGCCGGCGAATGGCGACCATTTCGTCACGGGGCAGATCGTCGTCCTGGATGCGGTCGGTTACCCCATGACCGGCGAGATCCAGCAGATGGACATCTATCTGGACGGCGTGCTTTATGCGAGCACGACCACCAGTGATGAGATCTTCGCCAACTGGACGGCCACGCTGGGCACGCACACGGTGTCGGCCAAGGCGACCGACCAGGCACTGTCGCGGATGTCACCCGCCGTGACGATCACCGTCTCCGCCAACACGCTGCCGACCGTGAGCCTGACCGGCCCGGCCAACGGCAGCGTCTACGCGATCGGCGCCACGGTGCCGATGACGGCCACGGCCAGCGACAGCGACGGCAGCATCACTCGCGTCGAGTTCTGGGTCGACGGCGCCAAGGTCGGGGACGACACGGGCAGCCCCTACGCCTGGAACTGGACCGCGACGGCCGGCAGCCACAGCGTGGTCGCCAAGGCGGTCGACAATGCCGGCGGCACGACCAGCACCGCCGCGGTCACGATCCGCGGCAACGCGGTTCCCACGGCGAGCCTGACGGCGCCGGCGAACGGCGCGGCCTACACCACGGGCAATGCCGTCACGCTGAGCGCAACTGGCAGCGACACCGACGGCACGGTGACGAAGGTCGAGTTCTATCTCGACGGCGCCCTTTACGCCACGGATTCCAGCAGTCCGTTCAGCCAGGCATGGACCGCAACCTCGGGCGCGCACACCGTCAAGGCGAAGGCCTACGACAACGACGGCGGCATCTCCGCGTTCTCCAACCAGGCGAGCATCACCGTCAACACGCCGCCGACCGTCAGCCTGACGGCGCCGGCCAACGGTGCCAGCTTCTACACCGGCAACACGGTCGCGATGACCGCCACTGCGAGCGATAGCGACGGTACCCTCAACCGCGTCGAGTTCTGGGTCGACGGCGCGCTCGCCAATTCGGACACCGTCAGCCCCTACGCGTACAACTGGACGGCCACCACCGGCAGCCATACCGTGCAGGCCCGCGCCTTCGACAACCAAGGCGGCACGACCTCGACCGGCACCATCAGCATCACGGTGACTAGTCCGACGCCGACGGTCACTTTGACGGCGCCGGCCAACGGCGCCAGCTACACCACCGGCGCCACGGTCGCGATGGCGGCTACCGCCAGCGAGACCGGCGGCAGCATCAACCGAGTCGAGTTCTGGGTCGATGGCGCGATGGCGGGACAGGACACCAGCAGCCCCTACGCCTACAACTGGACGGCGACCAATGGCGACCACGCCGTTGTCGCGAAGGCGTTCGACAATCTCACCGGCAGCGCGACCAGCGCGACCGCCACGATCCACGTCAACACGCCGCCGAGCGTCAGCCTGACGGCGCCGGCCAACGGCGCCAGCGTCTACACCGGCAACACGGTGGCGATGACGGCGACCGCCAGCGACAGCGACGGCACGATCAACCGCGTCGAGTTCTGGATCGATGGCGCGCTCGCCAACCAGGACACGGCGAGTCCGTTCGCCTACAACTGGACGGCGACCACCGGCAGCCACACCGTGCAGGCCCGTGCGTTCGACAACCAGGGCGGGACGACGTCGTCCGGCACCAGCACCATCACGGTGACCGCGCCCGCGCCGACGGTAAGCCTGACGGCGCCCGCGAACGGCACCAGCTACACCACGGGCGCTGCGGTGGCGATGACCGCCACCGCGAGCGAGACCGGCGGCAGCATCAACCGCGTCGAGTTCTGGGTCGACGGCGTAATGGTCGGCCAGGACGCGAGCAGCCCTTACGCCTACACCTGGACCGCGACCAACGGCGATCACGGCGTGGTCGCGAAGGCGTTCGACAACCTCACCGGCAGCGCCACCAGCGCGACCGCCACGATCCACGTCAACACGCCGCCGACCGTCAGCCTGACGGCGCCGGCCAACGGCGCCAGCGTCTACACCGGCAACACGGTG
>CAMLSB010000100.1 GCA_946482565.1 uncultured Lysobacteraceae bacterium
TCCGGTCCTGGCGCACCGCGACCACCGACGGCTCGTTGAGCACGATGCCCTGGCCGCGCACGTAGATGAGGGTGTTGGCCGTGCCGAGGTCGATCGACAGGTCGTTGGAGAACATGCCGCGGAACTTCTTGAACATCGCGTGGGGGCGTCCGTGAGGGCGGAAAAACGGCCTCGGGGGCCGGTTCCGCGTGCATCGCAAGGGATGCGCTAGCCTAGCAAAAACTGGCCTCGGCGGGCGCCAACCGGTAACCTGTGCCGCCTCCGGAATGGCCGGTGCCGGGGAGATCCATTCCGGCCGCCGACCGCCGACGCTCCGATCGACCACCCTTCCCATCGCCCCGCCGGCGCCGCCGGCGCCACGAGGTCCGCCCATGGCTGCCCTGATCTGCGGTTCCCTGGCCTACGACACCATCATGGTGTTCCCCGACCAGTTCAAGAACCACATCCTCCCGGACAAGGTGCACATCCTCAACGTGTCCTTCCTGGTGCCGCGGATGCGGCGCGAGTTCGGCGGCTGCGCGGGCAACATCGCCTACAACCTGAAGCTGCTGGGCGGCGATCCGGTCCCGATGGCCACCGTGGGCCAGGATTTCGGCCCGTACCGCGAGTATTTCGACGAACTGGGCATCGACCTGGCGCGCGTGAAGGAGATCCCGGAGCTGTTCACGCCCCAGGCCTTCATCACCACCGACCTGGACAACAACCAGATCACCGCCTTCCACCCGGGCGCGATGATGCGCTCGTACGAGAACCACGTCCGCGACGTGCCCGGCGTCACGCTCGGCATCGTCAGCCCGGACGGGCGCGAGGGCATGATCCAGAACGCGCGCGAGTTCGCGGAGGCCGGCACCCCGTTCATCTTCGATCCGGGCCAGGCCATGCCGCTGTTCAACGGCGCCGAACTGCGCGAGTTCATCGAGCAGGCGAACTACGTGACGGTGAACGACTACGAGTCGAACCTGCTGCAGGAACGCACCGGCTGGGACGAAAAGACGATCGCCGGCAAGGTGAAGGCCTATATCGCCACGCGCGGGCCGAAGGGCGCGGTGATCTTCGCCGACGGCAAGACCATCGACGTGCCGCCCGCGCACGAGCGCCGCGTCACCGACCCGACCGGCTGCGGCGACGCGTTCCGCGCCGGCCTGATGTTCGGCATCGAGAAGGGCTACGACTGGCTGACCATCGGCCGCGTCGGCAACCTGATGGGCGCGCTGAAGGTCGAACACCCGGGCACGCAGAACCAGCGCTTCGACTACGACGAGTTCGCCGAGCAGTTCAAGCAGCAGTTCGGCTACACGCTGTAGGCCTCACTCGGCCCGGCGCGAGACGGTCACGGAGAGTCCCAGGTCGCCGACGGCCACCGCCGCCGGCTGGCCCGGGACGACGACGAGTTCGGGCGACATGCTGCCGTAGGGCGACGCGAGCGCAGCGCTCACCTTGAGCTTGCCTCCGGCGAGCTCCTCGACGTCGAGCGACAGCTTGTAGCCCTTGTAGCCCTTGTCGCCCGCGACTTCGATCGTCGCGGGCTTGCCCGCCTCGACCACGGCCGCGGGCGTGGCGAAACTTTCGCCAGCATGGCGCAGCGTCGCCTCGACGCGATACGCGTTGGCCGCCGCGCAATCCAGGGAAGCGCCCGCCGCCAACATCGACACCAGCATCACGACCTTCGGAATCGCCATCATCGTCTCCTTCCGTTGAATGCGCAGGTTCGGTTTTACCAGGCCGGGAGCTTCGAGGCCGCCAGGCCGCCGGTCTCGAACGTGGCGGTGCGCTTGCCGACGTCCTTCGTCGGGAACTCGATTTCCAGCACCTGGCTCGTGGTCGCGAGCTTCCACAACGCCTTGCGGTCGTCGATGAACATCGCGATCGCCTCGTCGGTCTTCGGGCGCGAGGCCGGCAGCGAGTGCGCCTTGCCGTCGGCGACGACCTTGACCCTGCAGCCGCGATAGCAGTCGAAGTCGCCCTTCTGCAGCACCATGTAGCTGCTCTTCCCCCACGACGGATGGTCGCGGAAGATCAGCCGCACCTGGGTCGGGCCGCTGCCGTCCACGTCGACGTTGTCCTTCGCGAAGATCGAGGCCGAGAGCTGGCTGCCGCCCTTCACCGGTTCGGCCTGGTAGCTCCAGAGCGCGGCGAGGCGCGCGTCCTCGCGCTGCGCCGCGGCCTTCGCCGCGACTTCCTCGAGCTTGGGCTTCACGCGCGCCGCGGCCTGGCTTTCCGGATGCTGCATCAGCAGCACGTCGCCCTGCGCCTTGGCCAGCGCCCAGTTGCCGCTGGCGACGGCCGCGTCGAACGCGGCCTCGCCCTGCTTCGCCGCGTCTTCCGCGGCGGCGGCCTGCGCGGCCGCCTGCTCGGCGAGCTTCGCCTTGCGGTCGCAGCCCACCGACGCGAGCAGCGCCGCGGCGATCGCGACCGACGCGACGACGCGCAGCGGCGCGCCCTGCCTCCACGCCGGCGCGGGCCCGCGCGACGTCACTGCGCGTTCCCGCCCTTGCCGCCGGCCGGCGCCTTCTCGCCGCTCGCGATCGCGGCTTCGACCGAGCCGGTCGTGATCGGGTGGTAACCCGGTTTCGCGCGCGAGAACACGTCCTTCGCGAACGACAGGCCTTCCGGCGTCTTCACCAGTTCTGCGTAGATCGGCATGATCAGCTTGCGCCGGCCGACGCGCGCCATGAACGCGGCCATCTCGCCGTCGGCGGCGTGGTAACCGCTGCGCACCGCGAGCGGATACCAGCGCATCGCGATCTCGCCGTTCGGCGTGCCGGTGAAGTGGTACGCAGCGTCCAGCGCGCTCATCTGTTCCGGCTTCAGCGTTTCCGGCATGCCTTCCAGGAAGCGCACCCACTCCTGCGTCGTCCATGCGGCGGTCAGCTGTGGCACCGGCAGCTTGCCCGTGCCCGTCCACGCGATGCGCGCGGCGTCGACCACGGCGAAGCGCTGCGACTTCACCTGCGGCGCCGTCGCCGGCACGCCCGGATCGTAGAGCCACGCGTCGAACTCGGCCTGGCTCACCTTGCCCGGATGCTTGTCCAGCAGGTTGGCGATGGCGTAGTCGCGGAACTGCGCGGTGGTGATGCTCTGGAAGGCGAAGTGGTCGAAGTAGCCGCGCAGGAACGCGTCGAAGTCGGCCCGGCCGAAGCGCTCTTCCAGGAACTGCATGAACCACGCGCCCTTGGTGTAGACGGTGCTGCTGAGGTACTGGTCCGGGTCCTTCAGGTCGCCCGGCTTCACCGACAGCGCCTGCAACGGCTTGTTGGCGTCGGTGAACTCCTGCTGCAGTTCGCTGCGGTCGATCACTTCCTCCATGTCGGCCATGGGCTTGCCGTACAGCGCCTCGGTGATGCGGCCCTGCACGTAGGTGGTGATGCCCTCGTTGAGCCACGCATCGCGCGAGGTGGCGAAGGTGACCAGGTTGCCCGACCAGCTGTGCGCCAGTTCATGCGCGACCAGGGAGACAAGCGACTTGTCGCCGACGATCACGGTCGGCGTGGCGAAGGTCATCGTCGGGTTTTCCATGCCGCCGTACGGGAACGAGGGCGGCAGCACCAGGATGTCGTAACGGCCCCAGCGATACGGGCCGTACAGCGACTCCGCCGTGCTGATCATCTTGCCGGTGTCCTCGAACTCGTGCTGCGCCTTGTCGGCCATCGCCGGCTCGGCCCATACGCCCGAGCGGTCCGACGTCGGGCGGAACACGAGGTCGCCTGCGGCGATCGCCATCAGGTACGACGGGATCTTCTGCGGCATGCTGAAGCTGTAGTCGCCGTCGCGCGCGGCCTTCGGATCGCTGTTGCCGCTCATCAGCACCATCGCGTCCTTCGGCGCGGTGACGTGCGCCTTGTACGTGAAGCGCACCTGCGTCGTGTCCTGCAGCGGCACCCACGAGCGCGCGTGGATCTGCTGCGACTGGCTGAACATGAAGGGCTGCCGCTTGCCTTCCGTCATCGACGGCGCCAGCCACTGCAGCCCCGAAGCCTCGGGCGAGCTGTGGTAGGCCACGCGCACGGTGGCATTGCGCTCCGGCACGTCGATGGTGAACTTGCTGCCCAGCAGCGGATCGGCCGGGGCGAGCGCGTAGTGCAGCGGCTCGTACTGGCCGTCCTTGCCGGCGCCCTCGACCTTTTCGATCGTGAGGTCGCGAGTGTCGAGCACGAGCTGGTTCGCCTTCGGGTCGACCCAGTCGAGGGTGTAGGTGGCGGTGCCGCCGATTTCCTTCTTGTCGAAATCGACGTTCAGGTCGAGCGCGAGGTCGGTGATCTTCACCTTCCCGGGTTCGGCATACGAGAACTCGTCGTGGCCTGCATCGGCGACGGGCATGGTGGCGGCCTCCGGCTTGGCTTCGGGCTTGGCGGCGCCGGCAGGCGCGGCATCGCGCGAGCAGGCGCCTGCGGCGACGAGGACGGCGGCGGCGGACAACAACAGCAGGGTCTGGCGCATGGGGAACGAACCGGTGGCGACGGGTCCCGCAAGTCTAGCGCGGGCGGCGGCCGCCGCCGCATGCACGCCCGTGGCGGCCGTCAACCCCACTTGCGGCACTGCTGCGGCGGCGCGCGCTTGCGCAATGTTCCCGCCGCGCGACCGGGCCATCGGGCGAGCCCTGCCATTGGTCATGCCAACGCAGGAGCCCGCTCGCGCATCCCTCCCCTCAATACCCCACGACGGAACGACCCTCGATGAAGCCCCCCGCCCCGATCACCGCGCTCGCAGCCGCCCTGCTGTCCTGCATGCCGATCGCCCATGCCCAGGACGCCGCCGCCGCGCAGCAATCCGACTACGTCCCCGGCGGCCGCATCCCGCTGCTCCAGGACGGGATCGTGATCGACGGCAAGCTCGACGACGCGGCCTGGCAGGGCGCGCTGGTGCAGGAGATCGCCTACGACATCCAGCCCGGCGACAACACGCCCGCGCCGGCGAAGACGATCGTCCGCATCGGCTACACCGCCGACGCGCTGTACGTCGCCTTCCACGCCATGGACCCGGATCCCTCGCAGGTCCGCGCGCACCTGCGCGACCGCGACGCGATGTTCAACGACGACTGGGTGGGCGTGTTCCTCGACACCTTCAACGACCACCGCCGCGGCTACGAGCTGGTGGCGAACCCGCTCGGCGTGCAGGGCGACATCATCCGCGACGAGGCCAACACCGAGAACCAGGAGGATTCGAGCTGGGACGGTTTGTGGCAAAGCGCCGGCCAGCTCACCGCGGAAGGCTATGACGTCGAATTCCGCATCCCGTTCTCCACGCTGCGCTTCCCGACCGGCGGCGGCGACCAGCGCTGGGGCATCGCGCTGTTCCGCAACTGGCCGCGCGACAAGCGCCACCAGCTGGCCAGCGGCAAGGTGCCGCGCGACTCCAACTGCTTCGAATGCGAGTGGGGCAAGTACGAGGGCTTCGCCGGCGCGCGCCAGGGCCGCAACCTCGAGATCGTGCCGACGCTGACCATGGGCAAGCCGCAATCGCGCGACGCCGCCGGCGAGGCGTGGAAGAGCGGAGACACCTCGATCGAGCCGGGCGTCGACGTGAGCTGGTCGCCGTCGCCGGCGATGACCCTCAACGCGACGATCAACCCGGACTTCTCGCAGGTCGAAACCGACCAGCTGCAGTTGAACTTCAACGACAGCTTCGCGCTGTTCTACCAGGAGAAGCGGCCGTTCTTCCTCGAGGGCGCGGACTACTTCAACAGCCAGTTCGACGTGCTGTACACGCGGCAGATCGCCGACCCGGACTACGGACTGCACATCACCGGCCGCACCGGCAGCGGCGCGTACGGCGCGATCGTGGCGCGCGATGCCACCACGCTGGTGCTGGTGCCCGGCGTGCTCGGCTCCGGCTTCGAGCAGCTCGACCAGAAGGCGGACGTCGCCGTCGGCCGTTATCGCTACGACCTCAACACCCACTTCAGCGTCGGCGCGATCGGCACCTTCCGCCATGGCGACGATTATTCCAACAACGTGGCGGGCGTGGATGCGCGCTGGCAGCAGGGCGCGCACACCGCCACCGCGCAGATCCTGCACAGTCAGTCCGAATACCCGACGCAGATCGTGGACGAATACAAGGACGAGCTCGGCGACGACCCGAAGCCGTCGGGCGATGCATGGCGCGCCGAGTACCAGTTCAGCAACCGCAACTGGAACTTCGACACCTGGCACATGGACATCGACCCGGGCTTCCGCGCGGACCTGGGCTTCATGGGCCAGGTCGGCTACGACAAGTCCCTGGTCGGCGGCGGCCACAGCTGGTACCGCGACGACAAGGCGTTCAACCGCATCAACGTCTACGGCGACTTCGACGTCACCCATCGCTTCGACGGCCAGCTGCTCGAGCGCGAATGGGAGGGCCAGGTCAGCGTGCAGGGGCCGAAGCAGAGCAACGCCACGCTGCACGGCATGACGCGCGTCCGGTTCTGGCAGGGCGCGATGTTCGACGAACGCTACGTCGACCTCAACGGCAACTTCCGCCCGACCGGCAACCTGCAGCTGGGCGCCTACGTGCAGGTCGGCACGATGCTCGACCTGGACGCCGCGAAGACCGGCCGGCGCACGCAGCTGGAGTTCTGGGGCAACGCCAATGTCGGCCGCGGGATCGCGCTGGACTGGGACGTGATCCGCCAGCGCATGCGCCGCGACGGCGGCACCGCGTTCACCGCCACGGTGGTCAACGCGGGCGGCAGCTGGCAATTCGATCCGCGCCAGCGCCTGCGCCTGACCCTGCAGGGCAGCGAAGTGGAGCGCAACCCGGCGCTGTACGCCGATGCGGTCAACGGAACCGCGCGCGACTGGGCCGGGCAGATGGTGTACTCGTACAAGGTCAACCCGCGCACCGTGGTGTACGCCGGCGCTTCCTACGGCGCGTTCATGGACGACGAGAACCCGAACCTCTTCGGCAACACGCGCAACGTGTTCGTGAAGCTCACCTACGGGTTCCAGCGCTGACGCCCGTAGAGCCGACCCATGGTCGGCTC
>CAMLSB010000101.1 GCA_946482565.1 uncultured Lysobacteraceae bacterium
GTGCAGCGCCTGCTCGATGCCGGCGCGTCGCGCGTGGTCGTGGGCTCGCTCGCGATCCGCGAGCCCGACCTCGTCGCGGGCTTGATCGCGCGCTTCGGCGCGGAGGCGCTGGTGGTGGCGCTGGACGCGCGCCGCGACGCGGAAGGACGCTGGCGGTTGCCCGTCGCCGGCTGGACCGCGGCGACCGACGCTTCGCTTCCGACGCTCGCGCGCCGCTTCGAAGCCGCGGGCCTGCGGCACCTGCTCAGCACCGACATCGCGCGCGACGGCATGCTCTCCGGTCCGGGCCTGGACCTGTATCGCGACCTGCGCGCCGCGTGCCCCGGGCTGTCGCTGCAGGCCAGTGGCGGCATCCGCGACGCCGCGGATCTCGCGGCGGTCGAGGCGCTCGGCTGCGCCGGCGCCGTGCTCGGCCGCAGCCTGCTGGAAGGCGGCATCGACCTGGGCGCATTGCGATGCTGAGCCGCCGCATCATCGCCTGCCTCGACGTGCGCGACGGGCGCGTGGTCAAGGGCGTGCGTTTCGAAGGCCACCGCGACATGGGCGACGTCGTCGCGCTCGCGCGGCGCCATCGCGGCGCCGGGGCCGACGAAATCGTGCTCTACGACATCGCCGCGAGCCCGCGCGGCACCTGCGCGGATCCCGCCTGGGTGGGACGCGTCGCCTGCGACCTCGACATCCCGGTCTGCGTGGCGGGTGGCATTCGCAGCGTCGAGCAGGCGCGCAGCCTGCTCAACGCGGGCGCCGACAAGATCTCGGTCAACACGCCCGCGCTCGAGCGTCCCGCGCTCGTGTCCGAGCTCGCCGATGCGTTCGGATCCCAGTGCGTCGTCGTCGGCGTCGACTCGCGCCGCGACGACGACGGCGAATGGCGCGTGCGCAGCCACAGCGGCGATCCGTCGCGGATGCGCGCGCTGCCGCGGCGCACGCTGGACTGGATCGCCGAAGCCCAGCAGCTCGGCGCTGGCGAGATCGTCCTCAACTGCATGGACAGCGACGGCACCCGCGACGGTTTCGACCTCGTCCAACTGGCGGCGGTGCGTGCCATCTGCGCCGTGCCGCTGGTCGCGTCCGGCGGCGCCGGATGCGCGGCCCATTTCGAAGCGGCCTTCCGCGCCGACGCCGATGCCGCGCTCGCGGCCGGCGCGCTCCACGACGGCAGCCTGGAGATCGGCGCCGTCAAGCGTGCCCTGCACGACGCAGGCGTCGTGGTGAGGCTGCCATGAGCACGCCCCGGACAGCGACGCTCGACATCGACGCCCTCGCATGGGCGCGCCAGGACGGCCTGCTGCCTGCGATCGTGCAGGACGCCGCGACCCTGCGCGTGCTGATGCTCGGCTACATGGATCGCGAAGCCCTCGCGGCGACCGTCGAGCGCGGCCGCGTCACCTTCTACAGCCGCAGCCGGCGCCGGCAGTGGTGCAAGGGCGACACGTCAGGGCATTGGCTGGAACTGGTCTCGATCGAGGCCGACTGCGACGGCGACACGCTGCTCGTGGTCGCGCGTGCGCACGGTCCCACCTGCCACCTCGGCCGATGCAGCTGCTTTGCGCATGCGCCCGGCGACCCCGTCGGCGCGCTGGACGCGCTGGTGGCCGCGCGCATCGCGGCGCCGTCGATCGGCTACACCGGCCGCCTGCTGGCGTCCGGGATCGCGAGGATCGCGCAGAAGGTCGGCGAGGAAGGCGTGGAAACCGCGCTGGCCGCGGTGGCCGGCGACCAGGCCTCGCTGCGCGCGGAAGCCGCCGACCTCGTGTACCACCTCGTCGTCGCCCTGCGCGCGCGCGGCCTGTCGCTCGACGACCTGCGCGGCGAACTCGCGCGCCGTGCCGGGCCCGGCGGGGACTAGCGTCCGCTGGCCGCGTCTTCGGACGCGTCTTCGTCCGCGCCCGGCGCAACGGCTTGCCCGGACGAAAGCAGCCCGTTCTTTCTCAGCAGGGCGATGAGTGCATCGCGCGCATCCGCCGGCTTCCAGCCGATCACGGTTCCCACGATCCTGCCATCGCGTACCACGTAGAACGACGGCATCCGCCACTCCGGGAACATCGGCCATTCGGCGCGATCGTAGAGGGTCAGCATCGGCGCCTGCGGATGCGCGCGGTTCCACTCGGCCACGTCGGCAGGGTCCTCGGGACCCGGCGGCAAGCCGAGCCAGGTGGCACGCGCGCGAAACGCAGGCCCGAGCACCGGATCGGCGGAGATTTCGCGCGCCGCGTCGTCCGAGAAATGGCAGCCCGCCATCACCAGCACCTGGGTCGGCCCGAGGTCCAGGGCGACGCGCTCGAAGCGACCGTCGCCGGCCTCGCGCCAGGCGCTCGGTTGGCCTGCAGCGACGTTCCCCGCGTCCACGAACTTCGGCAGCGCAGCCAGCCCAGCCTTGGGCCGCGATGCGCCGAATTTAGCGGCGTCGTCGAACCGGCGCGCCGAAAGCAGGACGCTGCGCATCCTCGCCAGCTCTTCGCGCTTCGCAATCCCGCGAAGCTCGAGTTCGGCCAGGCTTGCCTGCATGGCGTCCAGGGCGTACGGGTCGGTACGATAGAAGTTGGCCAGCCTGGCGTCATCGAAACGCAGGTGCAGGGAGGCGTCGTCGGAGGCGTGGAGCGCGCCCGGGTCGCCGGCATCGGGATACAGCGCACGGAATCGCGCGGCCAGGGCTTGCCCGCGCGCTTCCTCCGACATCATCGTCGCGTGCAGCGCGTCGTCCAGCTGCTGGAGCTGCTCGTGGCGCTGCTGGATGCCGTCGCCGCGCAGGCCCGCCGCCGCAGTGCCGGTGGCGGCCAGCAAAAGCAGGGCGACCAGCCCGGGATGATTGCGCGCCATGGCGACCTCCTTGTCGATCCGGCCGTGGCCGGTCAGGGCATGAGCAGCGGGTCCACCGCGTCGAAGGTTTCCACGCGCGGATGGCCGTTGCATGCAGCCGCACCGCGCGGCTGCGGGTAATCCTCGCGCCGGTCGAGCAGCACGGTGCGCATGCCGGCTTCGCGCGCCGCATCGAGCTCGGCGACGACGTCGGACAGGAACACGATGTCGCCGGGGCGCCGGTTGAGGCTGTCGGCGATGAGCCGGTAGCTGTCCGCGTCGCGCTTCGGGCCGACTTCGGTGTCGAAGAACGCATCGAACAGAGGCGTCAGGTCGCCGGCGTCGGTATGCGCGAACAGCAGCTTCTGCGCCGCGACGGAGCCGGAGGAATACACCGCCAGCCGGTGCCCCGCGTCGTGCCAGCGGCGCAGCGCCGACACTGCGTCGGGATACACGTCCGCTTCCAGCTCGCCGGCAAGATAGCCCTCGCGCCAGACCATGCCCTGCAGCGCCTTGAGCGCCGTGTGCTTGCGATCCTCGTCGATCCAGCCCTGCAACGTCTCGACGATCATCGCGTCGTCGCACATCGCGCCGTGCTCGGTCGCGACCATGTCGAGCCAGCGCCGCACCTCCGGCTCGCCGCCATGCGCGCGCACGAAGCCGGGCAGGGCACGCCGCGCATACGGGAACAGCACGTTCTTCACGAACGAGATGCTGCTCGTCGTCCCCTCGATGTCCGTCAGGATCGTCGTCGCCATCGCGCTCACTCGCCGTAGCGCGGGAAGCGCTTCGCGATGTCGATGCCGGTGAAATGGCCGACCCAGCCGTCCGGCTCGGTGAAGAAGCGGATCGCGACGAAGCTCGGCTCCGGCCCCATGTCGAACCAGTGCCGGGTGGAATCGGGCACCGCGATCAGGTCGCCGCGGGTGCACAGCACCTCGTAGACCCTGCCGTCGACGTGCAGCGTGAACATGCCGGAGCCGGCGACGAAGAAGCGCACTTCGTCTTCCTTGTGGAAGTGCTCGTCCAGGAACTTCGCGCGCATCGTTTCGCGCTGCGGGTTGTCCGGTGCGATGCTGACCACGTCGACGCTGCGGAAGCCGCGCTCGGCGACGAGGCGGTCGATGTCGGCGCGGTATGCCTCCATGATCGCTTCCGGCGCATCGCCGGCCGCGACCGGGCGCGAGGCCTCCCACTGCTCGAAGGTCACGCCGATCGCGGCGAGCTCGCGCGCCATGGCGGTGCGGTTGTCCGTGGCGAGCAGGGGCTCGTCGGGATGCTCTTCCGCGAAGATCCGCAGTCGGCTGGCCATGGTCTCGTTCATCGCTTGCACCCCAGCGCCCGCAGTTGCAGCTCGCAGTCGAACAGGAACTCGAAGGCCTCCAGGTGGCGGCGCGCCTCGGCCATGTCGCGGCCCCAGGCGTACAGGCCATGGCCGTCGATCAGGTAGCCCCACATCGGGCGCTCGCCGAGCAGCGCGTCGACCTGCGCCGCCAGCGTCGGCATGTCCTGGGTGTTGGGCAGCACCGGCACGTCGATCGAGGCTTCGTGGGTGGTGTTGCCGTGGAAGGCCTTCAGCAGCTCGTAGCCCTCCAGCCGCACGTGGCCGGCGCCGGCGAACAGCCGCGAGGCCACCGTCTGCGCGCGCGAATGCGTGTGCAGCACGCAGCCGATCTCCGCGAAGCGCCGGTACAGCTGCGTGTGCAGCAGGGTTTCGGCGGACGGGCGATGGTCGGAGCCAACGGCGCGACCGTCGAAGTCGACGACCATGATGTCGCCTTCGGTGAGCCGGCCCTTGTCGCGCCCGGACACCGTGATGGCCGCGTGGCGCTCGTCGAGGCGGCGCGAGAAATTGCTGCTGGTGGCCGGCGTCATGCCGGCCACGGCCAGTTCGCGGACGTTGGTGATGATCTCGCCGGCGAGGTGGCGCAGGCGCTGCGCGTCGTAGGGCATGCCGTCGGGGCGCGTGCTGTCGGAAAGCTGGGGGGCGCTCATGCCCCCAGTTTAGCCCCCGCGCGCGGCCCGGGCGACCAGGCTGTGCCGGTATCCGTACAGGAAGTACACCAGGAAGCCGAAGGCCGTCCACACCACCATCAGGAACCAGTTGTGCGCCGTCATCGTCGACAGCAGCGCCATGCACGAGAAGATGCCGGCCAGGCACACGAACCACGCGCCCTTGATCCGGAACGGCCGCGGCAGGTCGGGCTGGGTACGGCGCAGGATCAGCACGCCGGCGCAGACCGCGGCGAAGGCGATCAGCGTACCCATCGAGGTCAGCTCGCCGAGCACGTCCAGCGGGAAGATCGCCGCCAGCACGGCGATGCCGATGCCGGTGATCACGGTGTTGATGTGCGGCGTGCGATACACGGGATGGATCTTCGTGAACACCGGCGGCAGCAGCCCGTCGCGGGCCATGATCATGAAGATGCGCGGCTGGCCGATGATCATCACCAGCACCACCGACGACAGGCCGATCAGCGCGCCGATCTCGACCACGATGCGCAGCCAGCCGAGTTCAGGATGCGCCGCCACGGCGGTCACCACCGGTTCGTCGGTGCCGAGCAGGGTATAGGGCACCAGGCCGGTCATCACCGCGGCCATCGCGATGTACAGCACGGTGCAGATCGCCAGCGACAGCAGCATGCCGACCGGCAGGTCGCGCTGCGGCTTGTGCGATTCCTGCGCCGCCACCGACACCGCCTCGAAGCCGATGTAGGCGAAGAACACCATCGCCGCGCCGCGCAGCACGCCGTCCCAGCCGAACTTGCCGGGCGCGACGTTCTCGGGGATGAAGGGATGCCAGTTCGCCGGGTCCACGTACTTCCAGCCCGCCGCGATCACCAGCAGGATCAGGCCGGTCTTGAGCACGACCATCGCCATGTTCATGGCCGAAGACTTGCGGATGCCGACGTAGCACAGCCAGGTGAGCAGCAGCACGATCGCGGCCGCCGGCAGGTTGGCGATCGCGCCGGTCGGCTTCAGCGTGGCATCCAGGGGCGCGCTCACGAACGCGGCGGGCAGGTGGATGCCGAAGTTGTCGAGCAGGCTGAGGAAGTAACCGGTCCAGCTCACCGCCACGGCCGATGCCGAGACGCCATATTCCAGCACCAGCATCCAGCCGATGAACCAGGCCGCCAGTTCGCCCAGGGTGGCGTAGGTGTAGGTGTAGGCGCTGCCCGAGACCGGCACCATCGCCGCGAACTCGGCGTAGGCCAGCGCGCAGAACGTGCAGCAGATCGCCGCCAGCACGAACGACAGCATGATCGCCGGCCCGGCGTGTTCCGCGGCCGCCTGGCCGGTGATCACGAAGATGCCGCCGCCGATGACCGCGCCGATCCCCAGGGCCGTGAGGCCCCAGGGTCCGAGGGTGCGGTGCAGCTGCAGCTGGTTGGCGTCGCCGGTGACGGCGTGCGGGTGCTTGGTCGCGAAGAGTCGCTTGAACATGGGCTGGGCGGTTCCGGGCGATCAGTCGTCGGACTGCGCGTTACCGGGTGCCAGCTGGCTCTTGCGCACGCCGTAGAACGCGTAGAACACCAGGCCGATCAGTGCCCACACCACGAACACCGTCTTCGCCACCGCGCTCAGGTTGACGAACAGCAGGGCGCAACCCAGCACCGCCAGCGGGCACACGACCCACGCCATCGGCGTGCGGAACGGGCGCGGGCGGTTCGGCTGGATCCGGCGCAGCATCAGCACGCCGATCGACACCATCGCGAACGCAAGCAGCGTGCCGGCGTTGGACGTGTCGGCGAGCTTGCCGACCGGGAACAGCGCGGCGCAGGCCGCGACCACGATGCCGGTGAGGATGGTGACCACGTGCGGCGTGTGGAAGCGCGGGTGGATCTTCGACAGGATATCCGGCAGCAGGCCATCGCGCGACATCGTGAAGAAGATGCGCGTCTGGCCGAACATCATCATCAGGATGACCGACGGCAGCGCGAGCACGGCGGCCAGCGCGATCAGGTTGCCGATCTGCGGGAAGCCGAGCACGCGGATCACGTGGGCCAGCGGCTCGTTGCTGCACACC
>CAMLSB010000102.1 GCA_946482565.1 uncultured Lysobacteraceae bacterium
TGCCGGGCGTCAAGGCGATCAGCCGGCGCAACGGCATCGTGCTGGTGTCGATGGAATCGATCGGCATGTGGCAACAGGTCGGCTTCCTCGCCGACGTGTTCGAGCGCTTCAAGCGCCACGGCCTGTCGGTGGACCTGATCGGTTCGTCGGAAACCAACGTCACCGTGTCCCTGGACCCGAGCGACAACCTCGTCAACGGCAACGTGCTGGAGGCGCTGAGCGCGGATCTCGCCGAGATCTGCCGGGTGAAGGTGATCGTGCCGTGCGCCGCTATCACGCTCGTCGGCCGCGGCATGCGCTCGCTGCTGCACCGGCTGTCGGACATCTGGGCGACGTTCGGGCGCGAACGCGTGCACCTGGTGTCCCAGTCCTCGAACGACCTCAACCTGACCTTCGTGATCGACGAAGCCGACGCGGACGGGCTGTTGCCGGAACTGCACGCGGAGCTGGTGCGCAGCGGTGCGATGCCGATGGGCGACGCCGGCGTGTTCGGCCCGACCTGGCACGAGATCGCGCACGGCCGCCGCGAGCGCGCCGCGTCGTGGTGGCTGGCGCGGCGCGATGCACTGCTGCGGCTCGCCGATGGCGGCACGCCACGCTACGCCTACGACCTCGCGGTGGTGCGCGAGCGGGCGCGGGCGTTGCGGGCCGTGCCGCCCGTCGATCGCCGCTTCTACGCGCTGAAGGCCAACCCGCATCCGGCGATCCTGCGCGCGCTGGCCGCGGAGGGCTTCGGCTTCGAATGCGTGTCGCGCGGCGAACTCGAGCGCGTGTTCGAGGCCGTGCCGGGCGTCGCGGCGCGCAACGTGCTGTTCACGCCCAGCTTCGCCCCCCGCGCCGATTACGAAGCCGCGTTCGCGCGCGGCGCCACCGTGACCATCGACAGCGTCGAGATCCTGCGGCGCTGGCCGGAGCTGTTCCGCGGCCGCGAGGCCTGGCTGCGGCTCGACCTCGGGCGCGGCGAAGGCCACCACCGCAAGGTGCGCACCGGCGGCAGCGAGGCGAAATTCGGCTTGCCCGTCGCGCGCCTCGACGAATTCCTCGCGGCTGCGGACGAACACGGCGTCGCGATCACCGGCCTGCACGCGCACCTGGGCAGCGGCATCGAGTCGTCGTCGCACTGGCGCGAGGCCTATGCCGAACTCGCGGGCCTGGCCGAACGCATCGGCACCATCGCCACCATCGACATCGGCGGCGGGTTGCCGGTGCCATACCTGCCGGACGCGGAACCGTTCGACCTGGACGCGTGGACGACGGACCTCGCGACGATCAAGGCGGCGTATCCACACTTCGCGCTGGCGGTCGAACCTGGCCGCTACCTCGTCGCGGAGGCTGGCGTGCTGCTGGTGTCGGCGACGCAGGTCGTCTCCAAGGACGGCGTGCTGCGCGTCGGCTGCGACGCCGGCATGAACGCGCTCATGCGGCCTGCGTTGTACGACGCCTACCACCACGTCGCCAACCTCTCGCGCATCGGCGATGCGGGCGAAGCCACCTTCGACGTGGTCGGCCCGGTCTGCGAATCCGGCGACGTGCTGGGCCGGGCGCGGCGCCTGCCCGCGGCGACCGCGCCCGGCGACATCCTGCTGCTCGCCGATGCCGGCGCCTACGGCATGGCGATGGCCAACACCTACAACCTGCGGGCGTTGCCGGCAGAGGACGTGATCGATGACTGACATGCTAGCAAGCGCGCAGGGAAAACCTGCCTGGAAATTCGACCGCGACGCGATCCGCGCGTTCCGCTTCGTGCGCCACCGCTTCGACCCGTCGAGCGGCGTCGCGACGCTCGCGTATGCCTTCGACGACGGCCCGGAACTGGTGGAGACGGTGACGATCCCGGGCGCGCCGTTCGCGCTGGATGCCGGCCGCGCCGACGCCGTGGCGCGCGCGCTGCGGCTGCTGCACCTGGTCGCCGGCGTGAGCTACTACAAGGCGGCGGTGCCGCCGGAGATCATCGTCGAAGGCGAGCCGCTCGACGAGGCGCTCGCGGCGCTGCTGCATGCGGTCTACCGCAATGGCCTCGGCGAGTTCGCGTATCGCAACGGTATCGACCTGGACGGACGCATCCGGTTCCCATCGTCCGGCAGTGCGCCGACGCCGGCGCCCGACGCCGCCTCCGACCCACGGCGCGCGTTCGTCGCGATCGGCGGCGGCAAGGATTCGCTGGTGTCGATCGAGGCGCTGCGCGCCGCCGGCGTCGACCAGACCGTATGCTGGATCGGCGGTTCGCAGCTGATCGCCGCGTGCGCCGCGCGCACCGGCCTGCCGACGCTCAACATCGGCCGGCAGCTCGCGCCGCAGCTGTTCGAGTTCAACCGGCAGGGCGCGCTGAACGGCCACATTCCGGTGACGGCGGTGAACTCCGCGATCCTCGTGCTCGCGGCGGTGCTGCACGGCGCGGGCCAGGTCGTGTTCTCGAACGAACGCTCCGCCAGCTACGGATCCATGATTCCCGGCACCGGCGAAGTCAACCACCAGTGGTCGAAGGGCTGGGACTTCGAGCGCCTGTTCGGCGAGTACGTCGAGAGCGGCGTTGCGCGCGGCCTGCACTACTACTCGCTGCTGCGGCCGCTGTCGGAGCTCGCGGTCGCGCGCCTGTTCGCGCGCACCGACCGCTACGACGCGCATTTCTCCAGCTGCAACCGCAACTTCCACATCCTCGGCGAACGCCCGGCCAACCGCTGGTGCGGGCAGTGCCCGAAGTGCCACTTCGTGTTCCTCGCGCTGGCGCCGTTCATGTCCAAGCCGCGGCTGGTGGGCATCCTCGGCCGCAACCTGCTCGACGATCCGGAACAGGCCGGCGGCTACGACGCGCTGCTCGAATACCAGGACCACAAGCCCTTCGAATGCGTGGGCGAGGGCCGCGAATCGCGCGCGGCGATGGCGGCGCTCGCGCAGCGGCCGGAGTGGCGCGAGGACGTGCTGGTGCGGCGCTTCGCGCGCGAGATCCAGCCGCAGCTCGACGCCGGCGCGCTCGCGGTCGAGCCGCTGCTCGTGCCCGAGGGCGAACACCGCATCCCGCCCGCGTTGTGGGAGACGCTGCGTGCGCATCTCGGCGCTTGAAGGCCGCCGCGTCGCGCTCTGGGGCTGGGGCCGCGAGGGCCGCGCCGCCTGGCATGCGCTGCATGCGCGCGGCATCGGCCCGCTCGGCCTGTTCTGCAATGAAAGCGAAGCCGCGGAGGCACGCGCCCTCGATCCGTCGCTGGTGGTCGAACCCGCTGCGAACGCGGAGCGCCTCGCCGCCTACGACGTGGTGGTGAAGTCGCCCGGCATCAGTCCGTACCGGCCCGAAGTCGTGGAAGCCGCGGTGCACGGAACGCATTTCCCGGGCGGCACCGCGCTGTGGTTCGGCGAACGCGCCGGCGCCGATGGCATCGTCGCCGCGTCCGCCTGCGTCACCGGCACCAAGGGCAAGAGCACCACCACCGCGCTGCTCGCGCACCTGCTGCGCGCCGGCGGCCACCGGACCGCGCTCGCCGGCAACATCGGCATGCCGCTGCTGGAGCTGCTCGATGCGGACCCGGCGTACTGGGCGATCGAACTGTCGAGCTACCAGACCGGCGACGTCGCCGCCTCGGGCGCGCGACCCGAAGTGGCCGTGGGCCTCAACATCTTCCCCGAGCACCTCGACTGGCACGGTTCGCACGCACGCTACGTCGCGGACAAGCTGCGGCTGTTCACCGAAGCGCGCCCGCGCATCGCCGTGCTCAACGCGCGCGACCCGATCCTGTCCACGCTGGACCTGCCCGCCAGCGAAGTGCGCTGGTTCGACCGCGAGGACGGCTGGCACCTGCGCGGCGACGCGCTGCATCGCGGCGATGCGTTCGTGATGGACACCGCCGCGTTGCCGCTGCCGGGCCGGCATAACCGCATCAACCTGTGCGCCGCGCTCGCCGCGATCGAGGCGCTCGGCCTCGATGCCATTCCACTCGCCGCGCATGCCGCCAGCTTCCGGCCGCTGCCGCACCGGCTGCAGTCGCTGGGCCTGCGCGACGGACTGGAATGGGTGAACGATTCGATCAGCACCACGCCGCATGCGTCGCTGGCGGCGCTGGCGATGTTCCGCGGCCGGCCGGTGGCGCTGCTCGCCGGCGGCCATGATCGCGGGCTGGACTGGAGCGATTTCGCGGCCGCGATGCGCGACGGCGCGCCGGCGGCGATCGTCACGATGGGCCAGAACGGCCCGCGCATCCACGACCTGCTCGCGCCGGTCGCGGCGCAATGCGGCTTCGTGCTGCAGGCGGCCGACGACCTGGCGCATGCGGTGCGGCTCGCGCGTGCGGCGCTGCCGCCGGGCGGCGTGGTGTTGCTGTCGCCGGGCGCGCCGAGCTTCGGCCCGTACCGCGATTACACCGAACGCGGTCGCGATTTCGCGCGGCTGGCCGGCTTCGATCCCGACGCGATCGCGGCGATCCCCGGCCTCGGCGTGGCCTGACGCCGCCGCGGCGCGTCCTGCGCTACGCTCGCGGCTTTCCCACGGCTGGAGCGATGCCATGAACGATCCGATCCGACGGCAGCCCGCGCAACGGCAGCCGGCGCGACGCCTGTCGATGCGCTGGAAGCAGCTGCTCGCCGCCTCCCTCCTCGCCGCGTGCGCGGTGCCCGCGTCCGCGAAGATGCAGGCGAAGCCCGTCGAGTGGAAGGTCGGCGACCACGTCTTCGCCGGCGTGCTCGTGTACGAGGACGCCGGCGGCAAGCGCCCGGGGCTGGTGATGGTGCCCGACTGGTACGGCGTCACCGATTCCGCGATCGCCAAGGCGAAGCACATCGCCGGCAAGGATTACGTGGTGCTGCTCGCCGACGTCTACGGCAAGGGCGTGCGCCCGAAGGACGGCAAGGCGGCGAGCGCGACCGTCGGCGCGCTGTCGAAGGATCCGGCGGAGTGGCGCGCGCGCGTGGCGAAGGCACTGCAGGTGCTGCGCGAGAACGCCGCGCGTGCACCGCTCGATGCCACGAAGCTCGCGGCGATCGGCTACTGCTTCGGCGGCTCGAGCGTGCTGGAACTCGCGCGCAGCGGCGCGGACATCGCCGCGGTCGTCACCTTCCACGGCGGCCTCGACACCAGCGAGCCGGCGAAGCAGGGCGCGGTCAAGGCGAGCCTGCTGGTGCTCAACGGCGCGGACGACCGCGGCACGGCCGGCGACATCGCCGGTTTCGAGAAGGAAATGAACGATGCCGGCGCCGACTGGCAGTTCGTCAACTTCAGCCACACCGTGCATTGCTTCGCGCTGCCGGACGCGAACAGCCCGCCGGGCTGCGTGTACAACCCGCTGTCGGCGGCGCGCGCCGAGCGGATGATGCGCGGCTTCCTCGCGGAGCGTTTCGCGGCGCGCTGACCGCGCACTGACCGCGCGTCGATCGCGCGTCGCGGGGGCGGCGGTTCAGCGGTCGCGATCGACGGCGTAGCGGGCGAGGCCGCGCAGCGCCGCGAGTGCTTCGTTCGGCGCCACGCCGTCGAGCGCGCGCTCGGCGGCGCGTGCGTAGTCGCGCGCGCGTTCGAGGCTGTAGGCGAGGCTGCCGGCCGCGGCGATCGCCGCCTGCACCTCCGGCATCGCATCGGCGTCGCCTTCCTCCAGCGCCCGGCGCAGCAAGGCGCGGGTGGCGGCGTCGGAACGCCCCATCGCATGGATCAGCGGCAGCGTGGCCTTGCCCTCGGCCAGGTCGTCGCCGAGGTGCTTGCCCAGCGTGGCTTCGTCGGCAGCGTAATCGAGCACGTCGTCGGCGATCTGGAAGGCGTGGCCAAGCGCGAGGCCATATGCGTGGAACGCGTCGCAGGTGGCGGCATCGGCGCCGGCCAGCAGCGCGCCCAGCCGCGTCGCGGCGGCGAACAGCACCGCGGTCTTGCGCTCGATCACGCGCAGGTAGGCGGCTTCGTCGGTGTCCGGGTTGCGCACGTGCAGCAACTGCAGCACCTCGCCCTCGGCGATGCGGTTGGTGGTGTCGGCGAGCACGCGCATCACTTCCATCCGGTCGAGTTCGACCATCATCTGGAAGCTGCGCGAATACAGGAAGTCGCCGACCAGCACGCTCGCGGCGTTGCCGAACAGCGCGTTGGCGGTGCTGCGCCCGCGCCGCAGGTCGGATTCGTCCACCACGTCGTCGTGCAGCAGGGTGGAGGTGTGGATGAACTCCACCACGGCGGCGAGCTGGTGCGCGTCGGCGCCGACGCCGTCCGCGGGCGTGGCACCGCGTTTGCCCAGCGCCGCCGCGGCGAGCAGCAGCAGCATCGGTCGCAGGCGCTTGCCGCCGGCGCCGACGATGTGCTCGGCGACCTGGTTCACCAGGACGACGTCCGAGGCGAGGCGTCGCCGGATCAGGGCATCGACGGCCGCCATGTCGGCGGCGGCGAGGGCCTGGATGGCAGCCAGGCCGGGCACGGCGTCGGCGGGCGGCTGCCGGGGCGGGGCGGTGTCCATGCGAGGTCCGTCGTGGGGAACGGGGATTATAGGCAGCCGACTGCGCCAGCCCGCGTTTCGAGGCGAATTCCGACGCCCCGGCGCGGGGAGGCCCGCGGGTGCCGGATGCCCGGTTGTGCCAGAATGCCCATCGGCCCGTACGCGGGCGAAACCTGAAGGAAAAGTCCATGGCGCGCGGTGTTAACAAGGTGATCCTGGTCGGCAACCTGGGCAACGATCCGGACGTGAAATACACCCAGGGTGGCATGGCCATCACCACGCTGAGCGTGGCGACGACCTCGGTGCGCAAGGACCGGGACGGCAATCCCCAGGAAAAGACCGAGTGGCACCGCGTGAAGCTCTTCGGCAAGCTCGGCGAGATCGCCGGCGAATACCTGAAGAAGGGTCGCCAGGTCT
>CAMLSB010000103.1 GCA_946482565.1 uncultured Lysobacteraceae bacterium
GCAATGCGCCTAATCGTTAGGTGTCCACTTTTTCGTAGGAAGTCCCAATTGCATCATTACGCAAAAATACATGGCAGAAAGAGCTTGCCATGTTGCCGGTTACGCGCTGCAGTTCGACTTAACTTGAGCGTTAGGCCGCACACATGCCATCAAGCTACCTCAGCCAAGAGCTCCCAGCCATCTGGATGGCCACAAAGGACTTCTTGAACTCCGAGTTCACCGCGGCCTTCCTCTCGGCGCTTGCCGGCGCTGGCTTGGGTGTCCTCGGCGCGCAACGTGTTGCGGAGCGAACTAGCAAGCGTAAGGAGTTAATAGACGCGCTAAGACAAGCAAATGCGCTGGTTGTCCTCGCTTCGACAATCTCCAATCAGGCGTTGTCGGTAAAGAAGCAGCATATCTACCAACTCACTTCGCAATATTTTCGCGAACGAGAAGAAGCAGAGCCGATAAATGCGGCTTTGCTCGGCGGAGGAACTTCAGATCGCTCGCTTCATTTCCAAGCGAATCTTGTAAAGATCACTCCGCTCACCGTTCCGATCGACGCACTAACGAATCTGACCTATTCCGCACAGCTAATGCCTGGCCGAGCTCTAGCGCTCGTTTCAATGGTGGAGCAAGCGCTCACAGAGCTGGCACACGCGATACAAGTGCGCCAAGAACAAGTCGAGCGGTTTCGGTCTGAGGATATGTCTGTTGAACTCAAAACGCAGACCTACTTTGGCCTCCAACGACGCGATGGGAACACCGATTCCCTCTATCACGACTCTATGGTCGCTATCGCCCAGTACACGGACGATATTGCCTTCTTCAGCGCGGAGCTTGCCGAGGAGCTTCAAGCACATGCTGTCCGCATGCGCGAGAGGCTGCTGAAGCTCGCAAAGGATGCGCCCAAAGCCACGACGGTCGACTTCTCCGGCCCGCGCGACTCCGGTCTATTGCCGCCAAGAGAAGACTACAAGGCATGGCTGGCCGGCTTTAAGTCCCAGGACTAGTCGATGCGGCCGAAACTTTTCGCTCCACAAACGACCTGGCAGATGCAACGTGCCATGCCATTTGCTTCGCTACATCAAGTCGACTTAGCTTAGGCGTTATCTAACGACGAGCAGTCGAACAAGTACCCCCCGATACAAATCTGGCAATTCCTCCAGGTCGGCGACGCGCACGTACTCGTCGACCTTGTGGATGCTGGCGTTGACCGGCCCGATCTCGATGCATTGCGCGCCTAGTGGCGCGATGAACCGTGCATCCGAGGTGCCGCCGCCCGTGCTCTCCTCCATGGCCCCGGCGAACGCCGTGAGCTCTTCGCGCGCCGCGCTACGTAGCGCACCTTCAGGCGTAAAAAAGGGTTCGCCGCCGCGATGCCACGCCACCGCGTACTCCAGCCCATGCGCACGCAGCACGGCCTCGCACTCGGCCTCGAGCCGCTCCGCGCTCCAGTTCGGGTTGTAGCGCAGGTTGAACAGCACCTGCAGCTCGCCGGGGATGACGTTGTTGGCGCCGGTGCCGGCGTGGATGTTGCTGATCTGCAGCGAGGTCGGCGGGAAGCTCTCGTAGCCGTCGTCCCAGCGGCGCGCGGCGAGCTCGGCCAGCGCGGGCAGGGCCTGATGGATGGGGTTGCGGGCCTTCTCGGGATAGGCGACGTGGCCCTGCACGCCGCGCACGGTGAGCGTGGCGGAGAGGGTGCCGCGGCGGCCGACGCGCATGAGGTCGCCGAGGCGCTCCTTCGACGAGGGCTCGCCAGTGATGCACCAGTCGATGCGCTGGCCGCGCTCGCGCAGCACGTCGGCGACGCGGCGCACGCCGTCGATGGCGTCGCCCTCCTCGTCCGAGGTCAGCAGCAGTGCAACGGTGCCGGGGTGATCGGGGTGCGCGGCGACGAAGCGCTCGAGCGCGACCACGAACGCGGCGACGCTGCCCTTCATGTCGGCGGCGCCGCGGCCGTACAACATGCCGTCGCGCACTTCGGGCACGAACGGGTCGCTGGTCCAGGCGTCGCGCGGGCCGGGCGGGACGACGTCGGTGTGGCCGAGCAGCAGGAGCACGGGGCCGTCGTTGCCGGTCGCCGCGCCCGTCACGGCGCCCGCGCCATGCACCGCCCAGAGGTTGTCGACGGCGCCGAAGCGCAGGTGTTCGCAGGCGAAACCGGCGCGGCGCAGGCGTTCGGCGATCAGCGCCTGGCAGCCGGCGTCGTCGGGCGTGATCGACGGCCGCAGGATCAGTTCCTTCGCCAGCGCCAGCACTTCGCTCGTCATCGCCGCCCTGCCCTCGTCCATTAGCCGACTACTTGCCGATTACTTGCCGACGCCGAAGCGCGCCTTGAAGCCGTTGTCGCTGAAGCCCTGGCTGATGATGCCGTCGTCGGTCACCACCACCGGCCGGCGGATCAGCTGCGGATACTCGCGCAGCAGCAGCCGCCATTCCGCGTCCGACCCAGGCGTCTTGCGGTGCGGGGACAGGTTGCGCCAGGTGGTCGAGGACTTGTTGACCATCAGGTCCCAGCCGCCGAGGTGTTCCTTCCACTCGGCCAGCGTCGCCGGCGATGGTGGACGCTCGCGGTAGTCGACGAAGGTGTGCGCGATGCCGAAGCGGTCGAGCCACTTGCGCGCCTTGCGGCAGCTGTCGCAGTTTGCCAGCCCGTAAACCGTCGTCGTCATTGCATTACTCCGATCCGCGCAGCGTCCACCCGCTTGATCAACAATTCGGCAATCTTGTTACGCGCAAAGGGATTGACCTGCACGATCGACTGCTTTGGCAGGAACACGATCTCGTCGCCAAACTTTCCGGGTGTTCGCAATCTCAACGTCAGTCGTCGAGGGTTCGTGACCTGACTGAGATCGACGTTGACGATGCTGACCAGCGGAACGCGTTCTTCGACACCACCCTTTCGGACGACAAGAAAAGCGCCCCCATCGCGCACTTCGTCGGCCAAGGGCCAAATCAGCCTCTGAAATACAAAGATGCCGATCGGAACCATCGCAAGAGGCATCACGATGAACATCGGGTCCTGCTTCCACGCCTTAGTGATCAACGAGACTACGACGAACACCAGGATCACCCCAAACCAGATCACGGGTGAAATACGCTTGGCAAAGAAAGTCATCCGCGACGAGAGCATTTCCATACCCATGCCGTCGCCCCTCAATCCGCCAGACCGCGCAGCAGATCGTTGACGCTGGTCTTCGCCCGCGTCTTCGCGTCCACCTTCTTGACGATCACCGCGCAGTAGAGCGAATGGGACCCGTCCTTCGACGGCAGCTGGCCGGAGACGACGACGCTGTACGGCGGCACCCGCCCGTACGTGATCTCGCCGGTCGCGCGGTCGTAGATGCGCGTCGACTGCCCGAGGAACACGCCCATGCCGATGACGCTGTGGTGGCCGACGACGAAACCTTCGACGACTTCCGAGCGCGCGCCGACGAAGCAGTGGTCCTCGATGATCGTCGGCTGCGCCTGCAGCGGCTCGAGCACGCCGCCGATGCCCGCGCCGCCGGACAGGTGGCAGTGCTTGCCGACCTGCGCGCAGGAGCCGACCGTGGCCCAGGTGTCGACCATCGTGCCGGCGCCGACCCAGGCGCCGATGTTGACGAAGCTCGGCATCAGCACGACGTCCTTGCCGATGAACGAGCCGCGGCGCGCGATCGCGCCGGGGACGACGCGCACGCCGGCCTTGCGGAACTTCGATTCGTCGAACTCGGCGAAGCGCGCGGGGATCTTGTCCCAGTACGGCGCGGGATCGGCCTCGACCAGCTCCATCTCCTGCGTGCGGAAGTACAGCAGCACCGCCTTCTTCAGCCATTCGTTGACGGTCCAGCCGCCCTTGCCGTCGGGCTCGGCGACGCGGAACTCGCCGCTCTCCAGGCCTTCGATAACGCGCTCGACGATCGGCCGCGTGGAGCCGTCGATCTCGTCCATGGTCAGCATCGTGCGCCGTTCCCAGGCGCTGGCGACCATGAACTGCAGTTCCTCGAGGCCGGGGCCCTGCGGCTCGGCGGCCTTGCGGCGGGAAACGCGCTTGGTCGTCTTCTTGGCGGCCTTCTTCGCGGGCTTCTTCTTCGCGCCGCCGGATGGTTCGTCGCTCATGCGTTTGATTCTCCTTCGAGGCAGGCGCGCAGCGCATCGCGCAACGCCTGCCGGTCCATGTCGCCGGCCAGCGGCCGGTCGTGTTCGTCGCTGATCAGGAAGACGTCCTCGGCGCGCTCGCCGAAGGTGGCGATGCGCGCATCGTGCACGCGCAGGCGCTGTCCGCGCAGCACGCGGCTGACGTCGGCCAGCAGGCCCGGGCGATCGGTGGTGACCAGGCTCAGCACGGTGCCGCGGCCGTCGGCGCTGTCGTCGAAGCCGACCTGCGGCACGAGGCGGAAATGGCGCAGGTGGCGCGGTTGCGTGCGGCGCGCGGGGCGGATCTGGTCGAGGTCGGGCGCTTCGAGCGCGGCGCCCAGGCGCCATTCGACCTCCTTCGCGGCGACGACGCGCTGGCCTTCGGCGGGCAGCACCTCGAAGCTGTCGAACACCACGCCGTCGGGGCCGACCAGCAGGCGCGCCTGCTGGATCGCGAGGCCCATCCGGTCGAGCGTGGCGACGATCGCGGCGAACAGGCCGTCGCGGTCGGGCGAGAGCACGAACACCTCGAGCGCGCCGGCGTGCTGCACCAGCGGCCGCGCGCGCACGACGGTCGCGCCCGGCGCGGCGTCGCGCAGCGCGAGCGCCTGCCAGGCGATGCTGCCGGGGCGGCCGCGCAGGAAGCCGGTGTCGGGCATGCGCGCGAACAGCGCGTCGATCGCGGCATCGTCCAGGCCCTCGGCGCGCAGCGCCTCGCGCGCCGCCGCGCGCACTTCGCCCATGCGTTCTTCCGCCGCGAGCGGGTGCTCCAGCCCACGCCGCAGCGCGAGCCGCGTCGCGGTGTAGAGATCCGCTAGAAGCCGGTCCTTCCACGCATTCCAAAGCTTCGGCGACGTGCCGGCGATGTCCGCGCAGGTCAGCAGGTACAGCAGGTCGAGGCGCTCGCGGTCGGCCACGGCGGTGGCGAAGCGATGGATGACGTCCGGGTCGGCGATGTCCTGCTTCTGCGCGGTCACCGACATCAGCAGGTGCTTCTGCACGAGCCATTCGATCAGGGCCGTATCGCCTTCGGACAACCCGTGCGCCGCGCAGAACTCGTGCGCGTCCACCGCACCCAATTCCGAATGGTCGCCGCCGCGGCCCTTGGCGATGTCGTGGAAGAGCCCAGCGAGCAGCAGCAGCTCCGGCTTGCGCAGCCGCGGCCGCACCTCGTGCGCGATCGCGAAGCGCTCGTCCGGCGCCGCCGCGGCGAAGCCGGCGATGTTGCGCAGCACGGCCAGCGTGTGCTGGTCGACGGTGTAGACATGGAACAGGTCGAACTGCATGCGCCCGGACACGCGCGCGAACGCCGGGATCCAGCGGCCGAGCACGCCGAGCCGGGCCATGCGCGCCAGCGTCTCCTCCGGCTGCGGACCGCGCAGCAGCGCCAGGAACGCGGCGCGCGAAGACGCGTCGGCCTCGCCGTACGCCGGCAGGCGCGGCAGCGATTCGGCCAGCGCGCGCGCGCTGCGCGAATGCAGCCCGCGCAACGACGGATGCGCCGCCCACGCCGAGAACAGCGCGAACACCTCATCGACATCGCGCGGCCAGGAAGGCGACACCGCATGCAGGTAGCCGCGGCGCGATTCGAACATCGCATCCAGCGGTTCCGGCGCGACCTCGCCCTCGATCTGCTCCTCGAAGCGTTGCAACAACCGCTCGTTGATCCGCAGCACCAGCGCGGCGCTGCGGTAGAAGCCCTGCATCATCTGCTCGACCGCGAGGCTGCCCGGCGCATCGGCGAAGCCCAGCCGCTCGGCCAGCGCCTTCTGGTGGTCGAAGCGCAGCCGCTCCTCGCGCTTGCCGGCGACGAGGTGCAGGCCGAAGCGCAAGCGCGACAGCGCGCGGCGCTCGCGTTCGAGCGTCGCGAATTCGTCGGCGCCGAGCTGGCCCAGCGCAAGCAACGGCTCCAGTCCGCGCGCGCCGAGCACGCGCAGCGCCATCCAGCGCAGCGTCTGCACGTCGCGCAGGCCGCCGGGGCCTTCCTTGAGGTTCGGCTCGAGGTTGTCGCTGGTGTCGCCGAAGCGCGCGTGGCGCGTGCGCTGCTCCTCGCGCTTGGCGGCGAAGTAGTCGCGCGGCGGCCAGGCTAGCGCCGGCTCGATCGCGGCCGCGAGCGCGGCGGCGTCAGCGTCCGACGCGCACAGCGGCCGCGCTTCCAGCAGCGCGGTCATCACCGTGATGTCGGCGCGCGCGGCTTCCGTGCATTGCGCCAGCGAACGCACCGCGTGGCCCGCCGGCAGCCCCGCGTCCCACAGCAGCGCGAACAATTGCGACAGCGCCTCGTGCCAGCGCGCCTGCGCAGAAGCCTCCGCCAGCACCAGCACGTCGATGTCCGATTGCGGGAACAGCTCGCCGCGTCCGTAGCCGCCGACGGCGAACAGCGCCAGCGGCGCATCGGGGGGAAGGCATTGCGCCCAGGCCTCGCGCACCAGCGCGTCGACCGAGCGCGTGCGCGCCACGAGCAGCGCGTCCACATCCTCGCCGCGATCGAAGCGCGCCGCGAGCGCGGCATCGGACGCGGCGAGCGAGCTGCGCGCCGCGGCGCTCCAGTCCGCGGCGGCCGCCAGCGTGTTCACAGCTCGTTGTCGTCGCCCGGCAGGCGGGTGAGGATC
>CAMLSB010000104.1 GCA_946482565.1 uncultured Lysobacteraceae bacterium
CAGGGCGCGTTCGAGCGGATAGTCGTTGCCGGCCTTCGTGCGGCCCAGTTCGCTCCACGCGAGCGGCACGGCAACGCCGGCTTCGGGGCGTGCGCGCAGCGACCAGTTGGTCACGCTGGTCGCGCCGCGTCCGTTACGCAGCCAGTCGATGAAGATGACACCCTTGCGCTTCGCCTTGGTCGCGGTGGCGACGTAGCGTTGCGGCGACTGCGCCTCCATGGCGCGGGCGAAGGCCTCGCAGAAGGCCTTGGCGGTGGGCCAGTCCGCCTTCGGGGCGACGGGCACGACGAGGTGCAGCCCCTTGCCGCCGGACAGGCGCAGGAAGCTCTCGAGGCCGGCCTCCTGCAGGCGCGCGCGCAGCTCGCGCGCTGCCGCGCGGATCGTCGCCCAGTCGACGCCTTCGCCGGGGTCGAGGTCGAACACGAGCCGGTCGGGGTGCTCGACGTCCTCGATGCGCGCGCCCCAGGGATGGAACTCGAGCACGTTCATCTGCACCAGGTCGAGCAGGCCGGCGACATCGTCCACGTAGACGTAGTCCTCGCTGCCGCCGTCCTTCTCGCGGATCGGGGTCGAGCGGACATTGCTGCCCAGGGTGGCCGCGTGGTGTTTCTGGAAGAAGCACTGGCCGCGCACGCCGTCCGGGCAACGCACCAGCGACAGCGGCCGCTCGCGCATTTCCGGCAGCATCAGCGGCGCGACCTCGCGGTAGTAATCGAAGACCTGCTGCTTGGTGATGCGAAGCTGCGGGTAGACGATGCGGTCCGGGCTGCTGACGCGCGGGATCGCCGCTTCGGCCGCGGGCTTCCGGGCAGCATCCTTCTTCGCGGGGGTGCTCCTAGCCTTGCGGGTGCTGGTGGATTTCGTCGCCTTCGTGGCTTTGGTCGCCTTGCCGCCCTTCATCGCTCCCGCGTCGCCGATCTCGTCCACGCCCTTGTCCTCGCGCAAGCCCTTGAAGCTCGCCTGTCGCAGCAGGCCCTCCTTGCCCCAGCCACGGTACTCCAGCTCGACGACCAGCCGAGGCTCGATCCAGGTGACGTCGCGCGGGCGGAACGGCACGTGCGCGGGCAACACCACCGTCGCCTCGCGCCGCGCCAGCGGCTTCATCCGCGCCGCCAGGTTGCGCAGCATCGCGTCGTCGAAGCCGGTGCCGACGCGGCCCACGTAGTCCAGCGCACCGTCGCGATGCGTGGCCAGCAACAGTGAGCCGAAACCGTTGCGTGAACGCTTCGGCGCCGTGTAGCCGACGACGATGAACTCGTCGCCCTGCGCGTGCTTGGTCTTGAGCCAGCTCGCGTTGCGCCCCGGCGTGTAGTGGCCGTCCAGGCGCTTGCTGATGATGCCTTCCATGCCCTGGCGCTTGCTCGCCGCGAACACCTCGGCGCCATGGCCGATGATGTGCTGGCTGAGCGCGAGCACGGGCGGCGCGCCTTCGAGCAATTCCGCGAGCAGCGCCTTGCGGTCCTCGAGCGCGGTGCGCGCCAGGTCCTGGCCGCCCAGCGACGGCAGGTCGAACAGCATGCAGCGTAGCGGTGCGTTCGAATTGCCCGAGATCACCTTCTGCAGCAGGCCGAAATCGTCGTTGCCTTGCGGGGTGAGCGCCACGAGTTCGCCGTCGAAGGTGGCATCGTCGGCGCCGAGGGACTCGAAGGCCTTGACGATCTCCGGGTAATCCGGGGTCCAGTCGAGGCCGTTGCGCGAGCGCAGTTTCGCGCGGCCGCCCGCGATGTCGACGAGCATGCGGTAGCCGTCCCACTTCAGCTCGTGCAGCCAGTCGTCGCTGGCGGGCGGTGCGGCACGCAGCGTCGCGAGTTGCGGCGCGGGCGGCTTCCAGCCGCGCGGCTTCGGCCGCGCGCCGTCGAGTGCGGCGGCGCGCGCGGCCCAGTCGATGTGGCGCCTGCGGCCGCGCCTGGCGGGAACCGCGGTCTTCGCGGTCTTTGCGGACTTCGCGGTCTTCGCAGGTTTCGCCGGTCTGGCGGCCGCGCCGCCGACGAGGTCGTCGGCCTCGACGTCCCCCGCGTAGGCGTCGTCGCGCTTGAACAGCAGCCACTGCGGCTTGCCGCTGCGCACCTGCGCGGTGCGGACCAGCTTCCAGCCGCCGTGCAGCTTTTCGCCGTGCAGGACGACGTCGAGCTTGCCGGCGGCCAGCGCCTCGAGCGGGTCGCCATCCATGCTCCAGACGCCTCGGTCGAAGATGTCGACGTGGCCCGCACCGTAGTGGCCCTTGGGGATGTCGCCTTCGAAATCGGCGTAGCGCAGCGGATGGTCCTCGACTTCCACCGCCAGGCGCCGCTCGCCGACGCGGAACGACGGCCCCTTCGGCACGGCCCAGCTCTTGAGCGTGCCGTCCATTTCCAGGCGGAAGTCGTAATGGCGCGCCCGGGCGTGGTGCAGCTGGACGACGAAGATCGGCCGGCGTCCGCGCTTGCCGGGGGCCACGTCGTCGCCTGGTTCCGGTGTTTCGCCGAAGCGGCGCTTGCGGGCGTACTCGCGCAGGCTCACCGCGCGCCCCTCATGCGCGCTTGCGCGCCGCCTTCGACGGCGCCTTCTTCGCCGCCGGCGCCTTCTTCGCAGCCGCCTTCTTCGCGGCCTTCGCCGGCTTGCCCGCGGCCCTCTCCTGCTTGCCGGCCGCCTTCTTCGCGGCCGACTTCTTCGCAGGCGTGCGCTTGTTGCGGTCGATGCTCTTCTGCAGCAGCGACATGAAGTCCACCACGTTGGTCGCGGTGCCCTCCTCGGCCTCGGGTTCCTCGGGCGCGCGCTTCACCACGCCGTGGGCCTTCATCCGCTCGTCGATCACCTTGTGCAGGCGCTCGCGGAACTCGTCGCGGTATTCCTTCGGGTCGAATTCGCCGGACATCGTCTCGATCAGCTGCTCGGAGAACGCGAGCTCCTTCGGCGTGATCCGGTAATCGCCTTTCGCGCCTTCCGGGATCGCGTATTCGTCGAAGTCCACCAGTTCCTGCGGGTAGCGCATCATCAACAGCAACAGCGCATTGCCGTACGGCATCACCGCGCACAAGTGCTCGCGGGTGCGGATGACGACGCGGGCGATACCGATGCGGCCGGTCTTCTCCAGCGCTTCGCGCAGCAGCACGTAGCCCTTCTCCGCCTTCTTGGCCGGCACCAGGACGTAGGGTTTCTCGAAATAACGCGGATCGATCGAGCCGGCCTCGACGAAGGCCTCGACGTCGATGGCGTCATGGCTCTCTGGCGCGGCGGACGCGATGTCCTCCTGCTCGAGCACCACGTAGCTGCCCTTGTCGTACTCGTAGGCCTTGACGATGTCCTTCCACGGCACTTCCTCGCCGGTCTCGGCGTTGACGCGCTCGTACCGGATCGGCGAGTTGTCGCGCGAATCCAGCATGCGGAAGGAAATGTCGGTCTTGCGCTCCCCGGTCATCAGCGCGACCGGGATGTTGAGCAAGCCGAAGGACAGCGAACCGGACCAGACCGGACGTGCCATCGGCGCCCCCTCAGTCGTGGATCGGCGCGTGGTCGCGCAGGCAGTCGCCGTGTTCGAGCCAGGCGACCTGCCAGGCCGAATGCGCGTCTTCGCGCACCTGCGCCCAGGACAGCGGCGACCCGCCACGCACCCGGCGCCAGTCGCCCGCGACGCGCGGCTCGACTTCGTTCCAGGGCTGGCCGGGATACAGCTCGTTGGCTTCTTCGCCCGCGGCGCGGGCGCGCACGCGGCCCTCGTCGCGCTCGAGGCCACGCGCATGGCGCAGGTGCAGGATCATGATGTCGTTCCGGGCTGGCATGGCGCCATTACCGCAAGCCCCCCGTTGGAGCGGCGTGAATGTCAGCGTGGCGCGACGTATCCGCCCGGGACCCCGTGCGGCGAGTACACCACCTGCCACAACTGGATCCGGCGCGCCCTGAATGCGGCCATCGACGCCGCAAGGTAGAAGCGCCACATGCGGCGGAAGCGCTCGTCGTAGCGCGCCGGGAGCGACGCCCACGCCGCCTCGATGTTCGCGCGCCAGGCCTGCAGCGTCAGGTCGTAGTCGGCGCCGAAGTTGTGCCAGTCCTCCATGACGAACAGCCCCTCGCTGGCGTCGGCGACCTGCTGCGCCGACGGCAGCATCGAATTGGGGAAGATGTAGCGCGCGATCCACGGATCGGTGTGCCGCACCGAGACGTTGTTGCCGATGCAATGCAGCAGGAACAGGTCATGCGGGCCTTTGAGGCAGCGGCGCGCCACCTCGAAATACGCGCGGTAGTTCTTCGCGCCGACGTGCTCGAACATCCCGATCGAGAAGATGCGGTCGAAGCGGCTGTCGTCCGATGCGCCGTCCAGCGCGCGGTAATCCTGCAGCCGGATGTCGATCGGCAGCCCCGCGCACAGCCGGCGCGCGTAGTCGGCCTGCTCGCGCGAGATGGTCACGCCCACGCCCGACACGCCATGGCGCTCGGCGGCGAACTTGAGCGCCTCGCCCCAGCCGCAACCGATGTCGAGCACGCGCATGCCGGGCCGTAGCCCCAGCTTGCGGCACACCAGGTCGAGCTTGGCTTCCTGCGCGGCATCGAGGTCGCGCGCCTCGCGCCAGTACGCGCAGCTGTAGACCAGGCGCTTGCCGAGCATCGCCTCGAACAGGTCGTTGCCCAGGTCGTAGTGGCGCTCGCCGACGGCAAGCGCGCGGCGGCCGGACTGCAGGTTGAGCAGGAACGCGCGCAGGTCGTCCAGGCGCGCGTGCAGGCCGTGCACGCGGTCGTCGACGCCATGCTCCATCAGCCGGAACAGCATTCCGTCGAGCGAACCGACGGTCCACCAGCCGTCCATGTAGGACTCACCGAGGCCGAGCGAGCCCTCGCGCAGCACGCGGCCGTAGAAGCGCGTGTCGGCGACCTGCGGGTCGCACTCGCCGGGGCCGCCGGGCTGCAGCCCGGCGGCTTGCATCAGCGTAACGACTCGGCCCCGCAGCGGGTGCATCAGCCTCCTTCGAACAACGCCTTGTAGTCGGGCGCAACGAGCGGCAGCAGCACCGCCGCGGGTACGTCCGCCGACTGTACGCCATCGGAGTACGGGCCGACCTGGTACGGCGGAAACACGAAGCGCAACGCCTGGATCCGGCCATCCGGGCCAAGCAGCGGCTCGAACTGGTCGAAGTTCGACGCGGTGGGCGCCGTGCCCTCGTCGATCATGCGGCTGCCGTTGCGCAACATCTCCGCGCGGTCGCCGGGAGCCGGCGCAGCCGCATCCACGCGCGCGGACAGGCCGGCGACGAGCTGGTCGCGCACGTCATCGGCGATGGGCTTCCAGTCGTCGGGCACGGGCACGAGGCGCGCCGCGGTGAGCGCCTCGCCCCGCTTCGGCAACCAGACGAAGCGCGCCACCAGGGGATTGCCGTGCGCGCCGCCGGTGTAGCTGCTGCCGCGCGCGGCGACGGCGACGATGTCGGGCGTCTCGGCCAGCATGCTGAAATCCAGCGCGAGGTCGTAGGGCGCGGTCGGCCGGGCGTCGCCGAGGCCCGAGACCGCCTGCATCACCTCGGCGCGCGCGGCATCGGCGTAGGCCTTCAGCAGCTTCGCGAGGCCGGGGTAGGCCTTCGCCGCCGGCGGATAGCTGATGCCGATGAGGTAGCGCGGGTCGCGCTGCATGACGTCCTCGAGCGCCACCGGCGCCTCGACGGCCGGGCCGACGGCTCCCGTCGCGGCAGCGCCCGGTGCTGCACTGGAACCCGCCGCGCCGCCATCGGGCGCGCCTCCGCGGCCGCAACCCGCCAGCATCGCCAGCAAGAACAGCATCGACATCCCGATCCGCAGCATCGTGGCCTCCTCCTTCGACCACGCCACCGTAGCGGCCGCCACGTGATGCCTGAATGCAGGCCCGGCGCGCCAAAAACGAAAAAGCCCGGCCGAAGCCGGGCTTTTCCTGGTCCACCGCGCGCGAACGCGCGGAGTGCCTGATCAGTGAATGATCAAACGGCCTGGACTTCGTCGGCCTGCAGGCCCTTCTGGCCCTGCACGACCTTGAACGAGACCTTCTGGCCTTCCTGCAGCGACTTGAAGCCGGTGCCCTGGATGGAACGGAAGTGCACGAACAGGTCCGCGCCGCTCTCCGGGGTGATGAAGCCGAAGCCCTTGGCGTCGTTGAACCACTTGACGGTACCAGTCTGACGATCCGACATGAAACTACTCCTTGAAACTAGGTTTTGGTGTACACGGCCGCATTCCCATCTGGAAAACGTACCGGACTGTCGAGCAAGGGGTAGAGACGCGTAGCGATGTAGCGGATCGTTTGGATCTACCGCATCGAAACCACGATGTACCGTGATCCCGCTTGGAACAGTGGGCGCACCTTAACCTACTTTGCCCCGGAAGTGTGAACGGGCGGACAAGGCCGGATCGGCCGCAGGTATGCCCCGCCTCCTGCACCCCCGTCCGCCGCGGGCGAGCGACCACCCTGGAGGGGGAACGCCGCCCCAGCCGCCCGGCCGGACGGATCACCAGTCGGCGTGGTCAGGGAGCAGCCCCTGCAGCTCGGCCGTGGTCAGGTTCCGCCACTGCCCGGGCTTGAGGTGGCCCAGCTTCACGTTGCCGATCCGGACCCGGACCAGCTGCTTCACCCGCTGCCCGAAATGGGCGGCCATCAGCCGGATCTGCCGGTT
>CAMLSB010000105.1 GCA_946482565.1 uncultured Lysobacteraceae bacterium
TAGCTGTCGGCGCCGAAGCCGGCGATCACGCCCACGGCCAGGTCGCTGAAATAGCTGGTGCGGCGGAATGCTTCGCGGGCGTGCGGATTCGAGAGGTGGATCTCGATGAACGGGATCGCCACCGCGGCCAGCGCGTCGCGCAGGGCCACCGAGGTGTGCGTGTAGGCGGCCGGATTGACGAGGATGAAGGACGTTCCGTCCTTGCCCGCGGCCTGGACGCGGTCGACCAGGGCGCTTTCGCTATTGGATTGCAGCGATTCCAGCACATGCCCCGCGGCAGTCGCACGCGCGGCGAGATCGGTGTCGATCTCGGCCAGCGTGGTCGACCCGTAGACCCCGGGCTCGCGGCTGCCGAGCAGGTTGAGGTTGGGGCCGTGCAGGAGCAGGAGTCGTGCCATGCGCTTGCTGGGCGAAAGGGACGCGCAGTTTGCGCGGTCGGGCCAATGCTGTCCAGTTCGCCGATGATCGCCGTGGTTTAAGCGATTGTTTGAATCTCAGGGTCGTGCCCAGCGGTCGATTTCCCCGTGGGCGAACGGCCCGATCCGCTGTTTCAGCAGGATTCCGTCGGCGGAAACAAGGATCGAATAGGGCAGGACACCCTTCGGATTGCCGAGGCGCACGCCGGCGTCGCCCGGGCCGGGCGCATCCAGGGCGACCGCGTACGACACCGGGATCTTGCGCAGGAATTCGCGGACGTTCGCCTCGTCATCGAGGGCGATGCCCAGGACCTGCACGCCGTTCGCGCCCTGGGCGACGGCGAAGCGCTGCAGTTCCGGCATTTCCGCGATGCAAGGGCCGCACCAGGAGGCCCAGACGTTGACCAGCAGTGGCCTGCCGGCGAAATCGCCGGGGACCTCGACCGGGCCGCCGCCCAGGCGTGGCAGGGCGAACGAGGCGATGCGCCCGCCCCGTGCTGCCACCGTCACCCCTGCGGGTGGCGGCGGGGCGCTGGCGGACAACGCACTACCGAGCAGGCGCTGGCCGAGTTCGGTGCGCATCAGCGGCCCCGGACCCGAGGTCGCCAGGCTGGCGAGCACGCCGAGCGTGCCCGCCGCGATCGCCACCAGCACCACTTTCGTCGTCGAACGCATGCGCTGATCCCGGGCTCAGCCGTGGCCGGCCGCCGCGCGCTGCAGGCGCGACCGGAACGCGCCTGCCTTTTCGAAGCCCACCAGGCGCAGTGCACGCAGTTCCTGTCCGTTGGCGAAGAACATCGTGCCCGGCGGACCGACGATGCCGAAGCGCCGCATCAATGCCTGGTCGATGTCGTCGTTCGCGGTGACGTCGGCCTTCAGCAGCACGAAGCCCTGCATCGCGGCACCCACCGCCGCGTCGGTGAAGGTGTAGCGCTCCATCTCCTTGCAGCTCACGCACCAGTCGGCATAGAAGTCGAACAGCACCGGGCGCTTCGCCGCGTCCGCGGCGGCGAGCTCGCGGTCGAGGTCGGCGGACGACTTGATGATGCGGAACGCGGGGGCCTGCGCCGCTGCGCTTTCGCCGCCGCGCAAGCCGGCCAGCGGCCGCAACGGATCGCTGCCGCCGGCGAATGCGCCGAGCAGTTCCGCCGCGCCGGCAACGACGAACACCAGCGCCGCGAAGCGTGCCATGACGCGGCCGCGTGGCGAGGCGGGCGCAGCGGTCGACGCCCACGCCGCGGCCGCGAGCCCGAGCAGGCCCCACAGCGCCAGTGCGATCGTCGCCGGCACGATGCGCGACAGCATCCACACCGCCAGCCCGAGGAAGAGGAAACCGAACACGCGCTGCACGGCGATCATCCACGGCCCGTTCGACGGCAGGCCGCGGCCCGCGGCGGCGCCGAACACCAGCAGCGGCGCACCCATGCCCATCGCGAGCAGGAACAGCGCGGCGCCGCCGAGCACCGGATCGTGGCTCTGGCCGATGTACAGCACCGCCGCGGCCAGCGGCGGCGCGACGCACGGCCCGACGATCAGCGCCGACAACGCGCCCATCGCCGCGACGCCGACCACCGAGCCGCCGCGCTGCCGGTCGCCGAGCAGGCCCAGCCGCGAACGCAGGCCGCGCGGCAACTGCAGTTCGTACAGGCCGAACGAGGACAGCGCGAGCGCGACGAACAGCGCCGCGAAGGCGCCGATGATCCACGGCTTCTGGAACGCCGCCTGCAGGTTCGCGCCGAGCAGCCCGGCGACGACGCCCGCCGCGGTGAACACCAGCGCGTTCGCGAACACGTACACGAACGACAGCCACAACGCGCGGCCGGTGCCCAGGCGCGTGCCCTGGCCCGCGATCAGCCCCGACAGGATCGGGATCATCGGCAGCACGCAGGGCGTGAACGCGAGGCCGAGTCCCAGGACGAAGAAAGTGAGCAGCGCGAGCCAGCGGCCGTGCCCGGCAAGCGCCTGCGCGATCCGGCTGTCTTCGGCCAGCACCGGCGGCGCGTCCGCCGCTCCAGTCGCGGTCGCGGTTGCATTCGATGGTGTCGCGACGCTGTTCGAAGGCGCCACGGTCGCGCCCGCGGACGCCGCGAGGTTTGCGCCTGGCGCGCCGGCAACCTGCGGATCGGCCAAGGATGCGGCGGCGCTCGTCGCATTCGCCGCAGCCGGCAGCTGCACAGTGATCCTGCGCGTCATCGGCGGATAGCAGATCCCGTTCGCCTGGCAACCCTGGAACGTCGCGTCGAGTTCGATCGTCGACGCAGGGCCTGCCGAACGTTGCAAGGGCAGCGCGACTTCCACCTGGTCGAAGTACACGATGACGTCGCCGAAATGCTCGTCGTGGTGCGAGGTGCCGCGCGGCCAGCGTGGCTTGCCCGCGACGATGCCGTCGGCGCCGCGCACGCGGAAGCTGCTGCGGTCGCGATAGAGGTAGTAGCCCGGCGCCGGCGTGAAGCGCAGCAGCAGGGCGCCGGGGCCGTCGGCGATCGCCTCGAGCGCGAAAGCCTGCGCTTCGGGCAGCGGCGTGGCGGCATCGAGCGCACCCGGAACCCCCGCGCCCGGCAGCCGCAAGGCCCCGCCGCGCAGCGCGGGCAAGCCGGACGAAGCCGCCGCGCCCGCCGTCGCCTCCGCCGGCAACGCGACCGTGACCAGGCGCGTCTGCGGCGGATAACACACGCCGGCGTCGGCACAGCCCTGGTATTTCAGCTTGAGGACGACCTGCGTCGCGCCGGCCGCGGCACGACCCGGCAGCACCGCCCGCAGCAGCGTGCGATAGGTTTCGACGTCGCCGAAGAATTCATCGTGGTGGCGATCGCCGTGCGGCAGCTGCACCGGTTCCGCGGCGAAGCCGCCGCCTTCCACCTGCACCGAGATCCGGTGGCGATAGAGGTAGTAACCCGACGCGATCTTCCATTGCAGTTCGATCCGGTCGCGTTGCGACGCCGTCGCGGTGAGCGCGAACGCCTGGTCCACCGGCAGCAGGTCGGCTTCGTCGACGCCGCGCGCCTGCGGCGCCGCCGCAAGCAGCAGCACGGCGGCGAGCCAGGCGATCCAGCGATGCGCGTTGCGCGCCAGGGTCATGCGTCAGCTCCGTGGTCGGGCGCGGCCGTCGCGCCGACGATATTGTCGGCGATCCGTGCCGGGGATGCCGCGGCGGGGAGGCTGCGGCGGACGCCGCGCGTCCGCCTTGGGAATCAGGCGCCCTCGAAGCCGCCGCCCAGGCCGCCGCGCGAGCGGCGCCCGGTGCGGTGCGAGGCGAGCTGCTCGGCCAGCTCCAGCAACGGCAGGCGCGCGGCCATCGGCGCGTCGCGAAAGGCATTGAGCAGGCGCCGCTCCTGCGGGTCGTCGACGAGCAGCGCATCGACGGCAGCCACCGAGTCGAGCAACGACTCCGCCGATGGCGTCATCGGCCCGCGCCCGGTCGCCAGCCACTCGAACTGCACGCCGGTGAGCAAGGCGAGCTGCCGCAGGTTGTTCATGCTGGGCTTTCCGCGCTGCGCCTCCCAGTGGCTGACGGCGCTTCGCTGCACCCCGAGCTCGAGCGCCAGCTGGGCCTGCGAGAGCCCCGCGCTGCGGCGCGCAATGCGGATGCGATGGGCGGACGCGCCGGCAGTCTGGAGGTCCTGGCTCATGGTCATCTACCTGTCTGGGGAAGCGCTGCTAGTTATGATAGCGATGATACGGAAAATAGCCTACAGTGGTCTAAATTCGATAGCCTGCCCCCGGAAGGTGGAGCGGGAGCACCGCGCCAGCACTGGGTTCTGGGTGAAGGGGCTAGCAAAAATAGCATTTTTCCGGAGTACGGCCTCTTCCCTTCCTGCGCACGTCCGGAGATGCTGTCGACAACGACACGGATGTCGGTCTCGACCACCACGGTCGAGCGACAAGCAGCCGGTTCGGGTCTATTTGGGCGACCCATTCCGGCGGCGTCGAACCCGGGCGCGCATTCTCCCCTGGAATGCGCGCCCTTTTTTATTGCCCGCCGTGGATCAGGGCCTGGCGTTGTCGCCGTCGTCGTAGGCGCAACCGTCGATCGCGGAATGGCCCCAGCCGACGATGGCGTTGCCTGCCACCGACGCCTGGTTGTCGGGCGTGCACCAGATTCCGATTTCGTTGGCGAGCCCCTGGCCGAACACGGCGTTGCCATGCACGTTGACGCGTCCGATGCTGCCGCCCGAACCGCTGTAGAGCAGGATTCCATCCGCCCAGCCGGTGCCGTCGGGGACCAGGCCCTTCACCCGGTTGCCGAGCACCGAGGCGTCTTCGCTCTGGCGCACGTAGATGCCGTAGGCGTACCCGTTGGTGCCCACGGGCGCGACGACGCCCGAGATCATGTTGTCCTGCACCAGCACGCTGCCGAGCACGTAGATCGCGGTCGGGTTGCGCGCCTCCGCTGTCGTCGAGGCGCCGGTATCGAGCACCCGGTTGCGTCGCACGATGTCCCCGCTGCCTTCCGAGCCGATGCCGACCCAGGTGTTCGCCTCCAGGACGTTGTCCTCGACGAGGTTCGCCCCGGTGTTCCCGTCGAGGTTGATGCCATACCGGAAGCCGCGGATCCTGCAGTTGCGGATGGTCGTCGCCCTGCGGCCGTTCGCGTTGACCGCGATCGCCGCGGTGGCGGCGCCGGCGGTGCCGTCGATCGCGTGGCCGTTGCAATCCAGGGTCACGTTGTTGTTCGCGACGTTGATCGCGATGCCGGACGCGGCATTCGTCGACAGGTCGCGGGCGAGGCACCAGGTGCCCTGCGCGTCGAGGGTCGCCGGCAGCGATTCGACGGTGTGCGCGCAATTGTCCTGGACGTCGGCGGCGCGCGCGGGCAAACAGGCCGCGACGCACAGCAGGCCTGCCAGGAGCAGCGTGGCGTGGAGTTTCCGTTCCATGTCGGGTTCCTTGTCAGTGCAGGATGTTCTGGCCATCGAGCGGGCACCCCTCGACCGCCGTTCCCCAGCCGCTCACGGTGTTGCCGGCGGTGGAGACGCGGCTGATGCTCGCCCAGCACTGGATGCCCTTCGAACCGGCCGCGCCCGAGCCGGTGACGTAATTCCCGTCGATCGTCACGCGCTGGGGGTCGTCGACGAAGATGCCGCGCGCGGTGCCTGCGCCCATGGCTTCCACGCCGAGGACGATGTTGCCGGAGACGGCGCTGGACCGGCTGCTGTAGACCGCGATCCCGGCAACGTCGCCCGCCTGTCCCGCATGGACGCCGGCGACGTGGTTCGCGGTGACGTCGGGTCCCTCGTACGCATAGATGCCCATCGCCTTGAAGTTGTTGCCGAAGGTTTCGGTCGTGCCGCCGGTGCCGATCACCCGGTTGTTCCGCACGACGCTGCCTGTGCCGCCGATGATGATCCCGGACCAGCCGTTTTCGTCGAGCAGGTTGTCCTCGACCAGGTTCCCGGAGGTCTCCCCGGCCACGGCGATGCCCGTGAAGAAGCGCCGGACGGTGCAGTGCCGGATTTCGGTGTTGCGGCGGTCGGAGGCGCCGATGCCGATCGCCCGGCCGCCCACGCCGCCGCCTCCGACCTTGAAGTCCTTGCAATCGACCGTGACGTCGTCGGCCTCGATGGAGATCGCGGTCCCGGACGACATCTCCGTCGTGAGGTTCCGCGCCAGGCACCAGGTGCCCGGGGTGGTGATCACCGCGGGAAGCTGGGTGATGAATGCATCGCAGTCCGCATAGTTCCGCGCGGCCTGGGCGGGAGCGGCGGGAAGGAGCAGCAGCAATCCGGCGAGCGCCGGCAACAGGAGTCCTTTCATGCCATGTTTTTCCTTGTGGCGTTGCGGTGGAACCGGCCCCGGACGGCAGCGGCGGTCCTTCGGGCGGGCGGCTGGACGCCGGGGGCTGGCGGCCCTCCCCAGGACCGTCACAATCCCTTTTTACCGTCACGGGCAAGCGTCCGCAAACCGGGGTGCCGCCTGCCGGTGGCCCGCGCCCCTTGAAAAGCGCCGAGCACGCGCCCATTTCCCACGGCGTTCCCGCTCCGGCGGGCTTTGCTCCGCCCGCGTCTGGCAGTCGGGCACAAAGACTGCTAATATCGCGAATTATTTATCGTTATATCAATCACTTGCGAGGACAGGCATGAACATCAAGCCGCTTTACGACCGCGTCGTCATCAAGCGCATGGAAGAGGAAA
>CAMLSB010000106.1 GCA_946482565.1 uncultured Lysobacteraceae bacterium
GGTTGTCGGCGACGCTGAGCTTGCGGAACACCGACGGTTCCTGCGGCAGGTAGCCGACGCCGCGCTTGGCGCGCAGGTACATCGGCTCGGCGGTGATGTCCACGCCGTCGAGCGCGATGCGCCCGGCGTCGGCGGGCACCAGGCCCACGATCATGTAGAAACAGGTGGTCTTGCCGGCGCCGTTCGGGCCGAGCAGGCCGACGACTTCGCCGGCGTCGAGGGTGAGGCCGAAATCGCGGACCACCTCGCGCGAGCGATAGCGCTTGCGGAGGCCCTCGGCGACCAGCATCAGGCGCCGCCGCCCTGCGCCGACTTCGGCAGGATCCGCACCTTCACCTTGCCCGCGCCTTCGCCACCGCTCTCGACGTTGCCCGTCTTGAGGTTGTAGACCACGCGCTGGCCGCTGAGCGAGCCGCGCGGATTGGTGATGCTGACGTTGCCGGTGAAGACGACGATCTCGGTCTTCAGGTTGTAGTCGACGTTGTCGGCGCGCGCGGACATCGGCGTGCCGTCGTCGAGTTCCTGCTTCAGCGCCACCGGGCCCCCGGTGAACACCGCGCGCGTCGGATCGCCGCCGGCCAGCGTGATGGTCGCGGCGCTGGAAGTGATGTCGAGGCTGCCCTGGGTGATGTGGACGCCACCCGAGAGCTGGTTCACCGAATCGCCGGTGAGCGTGCCGGATTGCCGGCCGGCCTCGATGTCCATCGGCTTCTGGCGGTCGCTGCTGCGCGCAAGCACGCTGGCCACGGGAAACGCGGCGGCGAGGGCAGCCAGCAGCATCCCGGCGAGCGGGACGGCGGCGCGGCGGCGGGCGTCATTGCGGGACATAGCGGGTGCGTACCTGGGACTTGAGGGTGTAACGCTTGCTGGCAAGGTCGGTTTCCAGCCCGCGACCGCTCAGTATAGAGCCGGGCTGGGTAATGGTCACGAGCACCTGGGACACCGCGAGGTTGCGGTCGGGGTAGACGTTCAGCTGTTCGGTGGCCATGCCCACCTTGCGCTCGCCGGGCGGGCTGGCGACCACGACGTTGCCGTCCAGCCGCAGTTCCTTCCCGTCCGGGGAAATCCAGCCCTGGCGCGAACTCACGCGCCAGTAGCGCTGCTCGCGGTCCGGCAGCAGGAAGACCGGGGTGGCCATGCGCATGCTGCGCTCGTCCGGATTGCGCAGCATCTGCGGCGCGCGCAGGGTGAACGATTCCTTGCCCTGCTCGTCGAGCGCGACCAGTTCGAAATCGTGCAGCACGTAATCGGGGCGGCCGTTGCCGGCAACCACCGGCAGTTCCTCGGCGGACTTGTGCCAGATCGCCCAGCCCGAGGCCAGCGCGGCCACGAGCAGGAGCAGGGTGGCGACGATGCGGCCGTTCAACGCAGCAATCCCGCGAGGCGATCCTGCGCGGCGAGGAGGAGGTCGCAGAATTCGCGCGCCGCGCCCTCGCCGCCGCGGGCGCGACTGCGCCAGTGCGCCTGTTCGAGCGCGAGCGGATGCGCGTCCGCCGGTGCGGCGGCCAGGCCGGCGCCGCGCATCGCGGCGAGATCGGCCAGGTCGTCGCCCATGAACGACACTTCGGCCATGCGCAGGCTGCGCTCCAGCGCCAGCGCCTGCACGAACGCGAGCTTGTCGCCGACTTCCGAATGGCATTCTGCGCCGAGCTCCGCCGCGCGCCGCGCGGCCACCGCGCCGGGGCGCGCGGTGATGAACGCGACCGCGATCCCGGCGCGGCGCAGCAACGCCAGGCCTTGGCCGTCGCGGACATGGAAGGCCTTGGTTTCGCCGCCGTTCGCGTCGAGGTACAGGCGGCCATCGGTCAGCGTGCCGTCCACGTCGAAGCAGGCGAGGCGGACCAGCGCCGCGCGTTCGCGCACTTCGGCGGTGCAGCCGGCGAGGGGGTCGAAGCCTTGGCCGTCGATGCCGGGACCCACGTTCAGACCACCCGCGCGCGGAGGAGGTCGTGGATGTTCAGCGCGCCGACCACGCGCAGCGCATCGTCCACGACCAGCAGCGCGTTGATCTTGTGGTCTTCCATCATCCGCGCCGCCTCGACGGCGAGCGCGTCGCTGCCGATGGACTTGGGCGTGCGCGTCATCACGGCATCGATGCGCGTGCCGCGCAGGTCGACCGCGGCATCGTCCAGGCTGCGGCGCAGGTCGCCGTCGGTGTACAGGCCGAGCAGGCGGCCGTCGTCGTCGACCACGGCGGTCATGCCGAGGCGCTTGCGGCTCATCTCCACCAGCGCCTCGCTCAGGGTCGCGCCGGCATGCACGCGCGGGATCTCGTCGCCGGAATGCATGACGTCGGTGATGTGCAGCAGCAGGCGGCGGCCGAGGCTGCCGGCGGGGTGCGAACGCGCGAAGTCGTCGGCGGTGAAGCCGCGCGCCTCGAGCAGCGCGACCGCGAGCGCGTCGCCGAGCGCGAGCGCGGCGGTGGTGCTGGTGGTCGGCGCGAGGTCGAGGGGGCAGGCTTCGGCCGGCACGCTGACGTCGAGGTGGATGTCGGCGGTCGTCGCCAGCGTCGACTCCGGGCGCCCGGTCATCGCGACCAGCGCGTTGCCCTGGCGCTTGAACACCGGCAGCAGCATCAGCAGTTCGTCGGTCTCGCCCGAGTAGGAGAGGGCGAGGACGGCGTCGTCGTCGGTGATCATGCCCAGGTCGCCGTGGCCGGCTTCGCCCGGATGCACGTAGAAGGCGGGCGTGCCGGTGGAGGCGAGGGTGGCGGCGATCTTGCGGGCGACGTGCCCGGACTTGCCCATGCCGATGCAGACGATCCGGCCCCGGCAGGCGAGAAGCAGGCGGCAGGCGTCGGTGAACGCACCGTCGATCCGGCCGGCGAGCGCGGCCAGGCCCTGGGTCTCCACCTCCAGCACGCGGCGGCCGCTGGCGGCGAAATCGAAATCGTCTGGAATCTGGGCCGCGGCTGGCATCGGGGCGATCGGGCTTCGGCTAGACTGGAGTGCCGATTTTACGCGACTTTCCCGCGACTCCCCGATGAACGACGCACGATGAGCGACCGCCCATGAACGCAGAGACCCTCCAGCAGCTGATCGAACAGGGCCTGCCCGGGGCCCGGGTGCGCGTCTCGGGGGAGGACGGGGTCCATTTCGAGGCCACCGTCGTCAGCGAGGCCTTCCGCGGCAAGTTGCCGCTGGCGCGCCACCGCCTGGTCTACGCGACGCTCGGCGAGCGCATGGGCGGCGAGATCCATGCGCTGGCCCTGAAGACCCTGGCGCCCGAAGAAGCGGGCGCCTGAGCATGCAGAAGATCGTGGTCGAAGGCGGCATCGCGCTGCGCGGCGAAGTCCGCGTATCCGGGGCCAAGAACGCGGTGCTGCCGATCCTGTGCGCCGGCCTGCTCGGCGACGGGCCGTTGCTGGTGCGCAACGTGCCGAACCTGCAGGACGTCAAGACCACGATCCGCGTGCTCGCCGAACTCGGCGCCGGGATCCACCTCGACGACGCGTTCAACGTCCACATCGATCCTCGCACGGTGCGCAGCCACGTCGCGCCCTACGAGCTGGTCAAGACCATGCGCGCCTCGGTGCTGGTGCTCGGCCCGCTGCTCGCGAAACATGGCGCGGCGGAAGTCTCGCTGCCGGGCGGTTGCGCGATCGGGTCGCGGCCGGTGGACCAGCACATCAAGGGCATGCAGGCGCTGGGCGCCGAAGTGGTCGTCGAGGGCGGTTTCATCAAGGCGCACGCGAAGCGGCTCAAGGGCGCGCGCGTGGTGTTCGACATGGTCAGCGTCGGCGCGACCGAGAACGTGCTGATGGCCGCGACGCTCGCCGAAGGCCGCACGGTGCTCGAGAACGCGGCGATGGAGCCGGAGATCGTCGACCTCGCCGAGTGCCTGGTGGCGATGGGCGCGAAGATCGAGGGCGCAGGCACGGGCCGCATCATCGTCGAGGGCGTCGAGCGCCTGCACGGCGGCGAGCACAGCGTGGTCGCCGACCGCATCGAGGCGGGCACGTTCCTGGTCGCCGCGGCGATGACGGGCGGCCGCGTCACGCTCACGCACGCGCGCCCGGACACGATGGACGCGGTGCTCGACAAGCTGCGCGATGCCGGCGCCGAGCTCGAATGCGACGGCGACCGCATCACGCTCGACATGCACGGCCGCCGGCCGCGTGCGGTGGACATCACGACCGCGCCGCACCCGGCGTTCCCGACCGACATGCAGGCGCAATTCATGGCGATGGACTGCATCGCCGACGGCGTGGGCATCATCAGCGAGACGATCTTCGAAAACCGCTTCATGCACGTGCAGGAATTGCAGCGCCTGGGCGCCGATATCCGCATCGATGGCCACACCGCGGTCGTGCGCGGCGTCGAGCGCCTCTCCGGCGCGCCGGTCATGGCGACCGACCTGCGCGCGTCGGCCTCGCTGGTGCTCGCCGGCCTGGTCGCGGAGGGCGAAACCACGATCGACCGCATCTACCACCTGGATCGCGGCTACGAGAACATCGAGGCGAAGCTGTCCGCGCTCGGCGCGCGGATCAGGCGGATCGGCTGAGGCATCGATCAGCCGACCATGGGTCGGCTCTACCGGATGGACCTGAGCTTCAGGTCCATCTCGTCCTTGCCGTCGCGTCGCTGCAGGATGCGCGCGGGCACCGGCAGGCCGTCCACGACCCAGATGATCTGTTCCTTGCCGTTGTCCGAACGCGCGACCTTGGTGGCCGCCTGCGCCTTGCCGCCGACCTCGACGGATTCCTTGCCGACGACGCGGTAGTGCAGGTCGCGCGCGCTGCCGTTGTCGACCATGCGGTAGTCGAGCGACTTGCCCGCGGCGACGTCGCGCGGGATGGCGAGGTTCACCAGCATCGCATCGAGGTCGCCGTCGCGCAGGGCGACGGGGCCGCTGCGGTCGGGCTTCACGTCGCCGCTCCAGCGCGCTTCGCGGCTGTTCCAGTCGTACGTGGCCTGCCGGCTGTTCTTCTTGATCAGCAGCGACGAGCTGTCGTCGTTGGACAGCGGACGCCACGTGCCGCCGTTCGCGGCGAACGTGGTGCGCTGGCTGAGCGTCGCGACGGCGCTGTCGATCTGCAGGCGATAGTTCCAGCGATCGCCGCCGGCGGGGGCCAGCGTCATCGTTCCAATGCCGCCGATGCCCATGTAGGAAACTTCGTAGGTGGCGGTGAACGGCTTGAGCTGCGCAGGCGTGGCCTGCGCCGACGCGGCGGCAAGGGCGACACCCGCGGCGAGCGGGAGGAGCCTGCCGCGCAGCCTGCTGGCGGCGGGCCTGGCGATGGCGGTCATGTTCCGAAACATCGAGTTCACGGTCATCCGGGGGCCTTCAATCGAGCGTGGAGCCTAGTGCCAGCGGCGTAAACAGGGCATGACCGTCCAGTTCCACGGTCTCGTCCCGTTCAGCGATGCGGCCCGCGACGGCCAGGCGCAGCACGCCGACGAGCAGCGGATGTTCGATCCCCAGCACGCGCGCGGCCAGCGAGTCGGCGGTGTCGCCCGGGAGCACGGGCACGCGGGCCTGCGCGATCACCGCGCCTGCGTCGAGTTCCGGCACGACGAAATGGACGCTGGCGCCGTGCTCCACGTCGCCGGCGGCAATCGCGCGCGCGTGCGTGCGCAGGCCGCGATGCGAGGGCAGCAGCGAGGGGTGGATGTTGAGCACGCGGCCGCGGAAGCGCGACAGGAACGCGTCGCCGACGATGCGCATGTAGCCGGCGAGCACGATCCAGTCGGGGCGCGCGGCGGCGACGGCGTCGGCGATGTCCGCATCGAACGCGGCGCGGTCCGGGTAGCTTCGTGCATCGCGCGCCCAGGCCAGTTCGGGGGCGACGCGCGTCAATGCGACCGCATCGGGACGGTCGCCGAACACGCCGACGACCTCCGCATCGAGCCGGCCGCCGGCGATTGCATCCAGGATCGCCTGCAGGTTGCTGCCGCGCCCGGAGGCGAGCACGGCGATGCGCGGAAGCGCGGCCATTTCAGCCGATGCGCACGCGCTCGCCGCCACCGGCCGCGGCGACGACTTCGCCGATGCGGCGATGGGCCAGGCCGAGCGCGTCGAGCTCGCGCTCCACGCCCGCGGCGTCGGCGGGATCGAGCACCAGCACGAAGCCGACGCCGCAGTTGAACGTGCGCCACATCTCCTCGCGCGACACCGCGCCTTCGCGCTGCAGCCAGTCGAACACCGGCGGCAGCGCGATCGCGGACGCCTCGATGTCGAGGCCGAGGCCGTCGGGCACGACGCGGATGATGTTCTCGGTCAGGCCGCCGCCGGTGATGTGCGCCATGCCATGGACCGATGCGCGCTGCGCGCCGCGCAGCAGCGACAGGATGGGCTTCACGTAGATCCGGGTCGGCGCCATCAGCGCGTCCGCGAGCTTCGCGCCGCCGATGTCGAGGTCGGCCGGGCGGCCGGCGCGGTCGTAGATGCGGCGCACGAGCGAGTAGCCGTTCGAATGCGGGCCGCTGGAGGCGATGCCGACCAGCACGTCGCCGGCGCGCACGCCCGCGCCGTCGAGCAGCTCCGACTTCTCGACCGCGGCGACGCAGAAGCCGGCGAGGTCGTATTCGCCCGGCGG
>CAMLSB010000107.1 GCA_946482565.1 uncultured Lysobacteraceae bacterium
TGAACGCCATGGCCTCCAGGCCCTTCTCCTCGCGCTTCTTGTTCTTCGCGCCGAGCGTCGCGGTGTAGCGATAGCAGGCGTGGTCGGCGGCAATCGCGCCCTGGCGGATGTTCCAGGCGGCGTCGCGGCCGGCGACGGCCGTTTCCGGCAGCGTGCACAGCGCCTTGCGCACCGGGCCGGTCTTCATCGCGCGCGCGGCGTCGCCGATGGCCTTCAGGTACTGGGCGGTGCCGTACTTGCCCGGTTCGCCGAGGCCGATGACGAGCACGCGCGGTGCCTTCACGCCGGCCAGGTCGTGCAGCATCGAGACCTTGCCGGTCTTGCCGCTGAGGTCTTCGCGCTCGAGCAGGGCCTTCAGGCGCCCCCCGCTGGCGGCGTCGATGGCCTGCGCGGCGGGGGTGAGGCTGGCGTCCGCCCAGGCGCCGACCACGACGCAATCGGTGGCCGCGCTGGCGGGGGCTTCCTGGCTGAGGCTGAATTCGAGGGGCATGCGGGTTCCGGAGCGGCCTGGGGCCTTGCGTACAATGGGGGAAAGTCCGTCGCGCGGACGAACCCGTGATTTTAAGCCATGCGGCGCCAAGGCGCCGCCGATCCCCCGAGGCCTGATGCCAAAGCTGGACCGCTACCTGCTGCGCGAATTCGCCCAGGCGACCCTGGCCACGACGGTCGTGCTGCTCATGGTCAGCGTCGGCGCCCTGTTCGCCAACGTGCTGGGCCAGATCGCCGGCGGCAAGGTCCCGGCCGGGATGCTGATGGCCCAGCTCGGGCTGCAGACGATCCGCTACCTGCCCCTGATCCTGCCGCTGGCCCTGATGATCGGCCTGCTGCTGGCGGTCGGCCGCCTCTACCGCGATGCCGAAATGCCGGTGCTGGCCTCGATCGGCGTGGGCCCGCGCCGGCTGCTGCGGCCGCTGCTGCTGCTCGCGCTGCCGGTGGTCGGTGTGATCGCGGCCTGCTCGCTATGGCTCGGCCCGCTGGCCAAGGCGACCTCGGTGCGGCTGATCGCCGAAAGCAGCCGCAACGTGCTGGTGGCCGGACTCGAGCCGGGCCGTTTCACCGAACTGCCGGGCGGTAGCGGCGTGGTCTACGTAGGCGAGATGTCCACCGACGGCCGCCACATGAAGCGGATCTTCGTCTACCGCCAGTCAGGCGACCGCCTCGACGTCACCACGGCACGCAGCGCTACCGCCACCCGCGATGGCGATCGCCGTTACCTGCGCCTGGACGACGGCTTCCGCGTCGAGGGCCCGCGCGAGGTCGGCCGCGATTTCCGCCTGATGCGCTACGCCAGCAACGACGTGCTGCTGCCGCAGGGCGAACCCAACGGCAACGCGGCGCGCGATCCGCAGGCGATGACCACGCCGGCATTGCTGCGCGATCCACGGCCGGAAGCGCAGGCGCAGGTGCATTACCGGCTGGCGCCGCCGCTGCTCGCGTTCGCGTTCGCGCTGCTCGCGGTGCCGCTGGCGCGCAGCTCGCCGCGGCAGTCGCGCTACGGGCGCGTGGTGCTCGGCTTCCTCGCCTACCTCGTCGGCATGAACCTCACCGTGCTCGGCACCGAATGGCTGGCCGACGGCAAGCTGCCGATGCCCGCCGGCCTGTGGTGGCTGGTGCTGCCGTTGCTCGCGCTGGCGTCGTGGATGTACTTCCGTGACGGACGCTCCGGCTTCCGGCGGCGCGGAGCTTCGGCGTGAGGCCGTTCCCCAAGGTCCACGACGTCTACGTCGGCCGCGTCGTGCTCGGCACGGTGCTCGCCACCTGGGCCGTGCTGCTCGGACTCGACTTCATCATCGGCGGGTTGATGACCGAACTCGGTGATGTCGGCCAGGGCAATTACGGCTTCGGTTCGGCCGTGGTCTACGTGCTTTACACGATGCCGCGCCGCGCCTATTTCCTGTTCCCGACCGCGGCGGTGATCGGCACCCTGATGGGTCTCGGCCAGCTCGCCGCGACCTCCGAACTGACCGCGCTGCGCGCGCTGGGGCTGTCGCGCCGGCGCCTCGGCCTCGCGGTCGCGATGGCGCTCGCGGTGCTGACCGCGCTGATGGTGGCCAACGGCGAGACGCTCGCGCCCTGGGGCCAGCGCCAGGCCGATGCGCTCAAGGCGTCGTCGCGTTCGCCGGACCTGATCGTCGCGCGCTATTCGGGCCTGTGGGCGCGCGAAGGCAACACCTTCCTCAACGCCGGCGGCGGCGAGGAGCGCGGCAAGGACGGCAAGACCTGGCTCGAACTGCAGGACGTGCACCTCTACGAATTCGACGACGCGGGCCGGCTGGAATCCATCGCGCGCGCGGCGACGGCCGAACATCGCGCCGGCGGCTGGCTGCTGCACGACGTGCGCCGCACCTGGTTCGAGGCGAAGTCGGTCACCCAGACCGAAGCGATCGAGGAACGCTGGGATTCGCGCCTCGACGACACCGCGCTCGCCGCGAGCGTGATCAAGCCCTCGGCGTTGCCGTCGTCGGCCCTGCGCAGCAGCATCGAATACCGCAAGCGCAACGGCCTGGACGCGAGCGAATACGAGGAGCCGTACTGGGGGCGCTGGTTCTACGCGTTCAACGTGCTGGCGCTGTGCCTGGCGGCGGTGCCGTTCGCGTTCGGAACGTTGCGCAGCGGCGGCCTTGGCCGGCGCTTGTTCGTCGGCATCGTGTTCGCGCTGGGGTTCTGGTTGCTGCAGACGCAGTTCGTGCGGATGGCGGGCGTGTTCCATTTCGACTTCCGCATCGCGTACCTGCTGCCGCCGGTGCTGATGCTCGGCACCTCCGCCGTCCTCTTCCAGCGACGCTCCGGATAACGCGGGGTCATTGCCTTCGGGGCTGGGCGACGCGACGACGTGTGTGTGGTCCGCCGCGTCGGTCAGTCGTCCATGCCTGACTCCGCGGGCGCGGGCCATCCATGGCCCGCTCGGCCCACACACACGCCGTCACGCCGCCTACCCCAAGCGAATCTCCCCGCTTCCAGCAAGAGCGAAAAGCTGCGGCATGCCCAGCCCCGAAGGCGTGGCCGCTTCCGCCGTCCAGCCCCGAAGGCAATTCGCTTCGGCTAGCCGCGGAGCCAAAATCGCGACGCGCGACTATGCTTACGGGATGGACGAGGCGAACGGCGAAGCGGCGCAGGGGAAGGCGAGGGCGCTGGTGGGCTGGCGGATGCTGGCGCTCGCGTATGACGCGCTGCCGGCGCTCGCACTGTGGATGCTCGTGTCGGCGGTGTTCACGCTGGGCTACACGTTCCTCGGCCATCACGACGCTCACCAGAACATCCCCCCGTTCTCGCTGCTCGCGTGGTTGCTGTGGCTGGCGTGCTGGCTCGCGTCGGGCGCGTATGCGATCGCGAGCTGGCGCGGCGGCGGGCAGACGCTGGGGATGCGGCCGTGGCGCCTGCGCCTGGCGACGGCGGATGGCAGCGCGCCTGGCTGGCGCGCCCTGGCGATCCGGTATGCGGTGGGCACGTTGTCGCTGCTCGCGGCCGGGCTCGGATTCTGGTGGGCGTGGTTCGACCGCGATGCGCTGGCCTGGCACGACCGCGCCAGCGGCACGCGGTTGCAGCGCCTGCCCAAGCGGTCGCGCGGCGGCTGACGTGCCTGCGACGACGTGGCCGGCATGACGCCCGTGCGCGGAGCGCAGGAACGCAACTCGCCCGCGGACCGGCGCCGCGACGCGCAGGCCTTGCCGCCGCTGGGCGACGCGGATGCGGCGGCGATCGAGGCCTTCCTCGATGCGACCTGGGCCGAGTCGGGCCTCGCGCGGCAGAGCCTCGCCGGGTACCGGCGCGATCTCGAAGGTTTCGCGCGCTGGCGCGACGGCGCCGGCGGCGGCCTCGCCGGCGCGGATCGCGCGGCCCTGTTCGATTACCTCGCCTATCGCACCGGCGCCGGCTATTCACCACGCAGCAATGCGAGGCTGCTGTCGGCGCTGCGCGCGTTCTTCGCGCACGCGTTGCGGCGCGGGCAGCGCAGCGACGATCCGTGCGCGCAGCTCGATCCCCCGCGCCTGCCGCGCCTGTTGCCGAAGGCGCTCGCCGAGAGCCAGGTGGAAGCGCTGCTCGCGGCGCCGGACACGAATGCGCCGATCGGCGTGCGCGATCGCGCGATGCTCGAACTGATGTATGCCTGCGGCCTGCGCGTGAGCGAGCTCGTCGACCTGCCGGCGACGGCGGTGAACCTGCGCCAGGGCGTGCTGCGCGTCACCGGCAAGGGCAGCCGCGAACGCCTGGTGCCGCTCGGCGAGGAAGCGCGCCACTGGCTGCAGCGCTACCTCGACGAAACGCGGCCGCTGTTCGCGGGCAAGCGCTCGCCCACGCCGCTGTTCCTGGTGCCGGCGGGCGAGGCGCTGAGCCGGCAGGCCTTCTGGGCGCTGGTGAAGCGCCACGCCGCCGCTGCCGGCATCGATCCGGCGCGGGTCAGCCCGCACGGGCTGCGCCACAGCTTCGCCACGCACCTGCTGAACCACGGCGCCGACCTGCGCGTGCTGCAGATGCTGCTCGGCCACAGTTCGCTGTCGACCACGCAGATCTACACCCTCGTCGCCCGCGAGCACCTCAAGCGCCTGCACGCGCAGCACCACCCGCGCGGCTGAACCGGTCGCCCGCGATGCCTGGAATCCGGGCTGGACGGCGGCGGGGGTATGCGACAATCCGGGCATGAAAACGATCCTCGCGCTGCTCCTGGCCACCGCCAGCCTCTCCGCCTGCGCCCAGGAGCCGTCGCCGGCCGCTGCCGCAGCCGCTGCGAAGCCTGCCGCTGCGGCGAAGGCCGCCGCCGGCCCGACCATCGCGCCGGGTACCGCTGCCGCCCGCGCCCGCGATGCGGTGCGTTCGATCGACCCGAACATCGCCATCGAGCAGGTGTCCCCCGCGCCGATCCCGGGGTTCCAGGCCGTGATCGTCGGCGGGCAGGTGCTCTATGTCAGCAACGACGGCAAGTACCTGATCCAGGGCAGCCTGTACGACGTCGGCGCGCGCCGCGACCTCGGCCAGGACGCGATGAAGCGGCTGCGCGTCGAGCTGCTGCGCAGCGTGCCGGTCGCGGACCGCATCGTGTTCGCGCCGAAGGACCCGAAGTACACCGTCACCGTGTTCACCGACGTGGAGTGCGGCTACTGCCGCAAGTTCCACTCGCAGATCGCCGAATACAACAAGCTCGGGATCGCGGTGGAATACCTCGCGTTCCCGCGCATGGGCCTGGGCAGCGAGGATTTCCGCAAGATGGTGGCGGTTTGGTGCGCGCCGGACCGGCGCAAGGCGCTGACCGATGCGAAGAACGATCGCAACGTCGCCGCCGGCAACTGCACCAACCCGGTGACGATGGAATACCAGCTCGGCCGCCGCGCCGGCCTGACCGGTACCCCGATGGTGCTGGCGGCCGACGGCACCCAGCTCGGCGGCTACCTGGCCCCGGAGCAGCTGCGTGCCGCCCTGGACGCGCTCGCCGCCGGTGGCAAGCCCACGGCCAGCGGGGCGGTCGGGTTACAATAAAGGGCCCCGTTCCGTACGGTTGACACGGTGCCCGCTGGACACCCGCTGGACATGGTCGTGATCGTCCTCGAGGGCCTCCCGGCCCTCTCGCCGTTCCGCCGCGAGCGGCTGCAAGCCAGGCTCCAGGCCATCGCCCCCGGCCTGCGCGTGCTCGGCGCCTGGCATGCCTACTGGATCGAACCCGAAGCCGGCGCCGCGCCGGACCCGGTCGCGCTGCAGCGCATCCTGCAAGCGGATGCCACGTTCGCCCCGCTCGAGCCGGGCGCGGTCTCGCGCTTCGTCCTGCCGCGGCTCGGCACGATTTCGCCGTGGGCGAGCAAGGCGACCGAACTGCTGCATGGCGCGCGCCTGCCGGTGAAGCGCGTGGAGCGCGGCACCCGCATCGACCTGGCCGGCTGGCCGACGGACCCCGCACGGCAGGCGGCCGTGGCGAAACTGCTGCACGACCCCATGACCCAGTCGCTCGCCGCGACCCGCGAGGACGGCGCCGCGCTGTTCGGCGCGCCGGCGCGCGGCGCGCTGGAACGGATCCCGCTCGCATCGCTGGAAGCGGCGAACGCGCGCCTCGGGCTCGCGCTGGCCGACGACGAAATCGATTACCTGCGCGCGCGCTTCGGCGAGCTCGGCCGCGACCCGAGCGACGTCGAGCTGATGATGTTCGCGCAGGCGAATTCGGAACATTGCCGGCACAAGATCTTCAACGCCAGCTGGACCATCGACGGCGTCGAGCAGTCCGGCAACGGCGGCAAGCCGGTGTCGCTGTTCGGCATGATCCGGCACACGCACGCGACGACGCCGGCGAACACGCTGTCGGCGTACAGCGACAACGCGGCGGTCGTCGCCGGTTTCGGCGCGCGCCGCTACCGGCCGGACCCGGACAGCGGCGAATACCGCGCGGAAGCGCTCGCCGACAGCGCGTTCTGCATCAAGGTCGAAACCCACAACCATCCGACCGCGATCGCGCCGTTCCCCGGCGC
>CAMLSB010000108.1 GCA_946482565.1 uncultured Lysobacteraceae bacterium
ACGATGTTCATGCAACCGAACTGGCTGGCGGTGGTCGCGGCGGCGGTGTCCGCCTTTGTGATCGGTGGGCTCTGGTACGGGCCGCTGTTCAAGAACGCGTGGTGCCGCGAGGCGGGCATCGACCTGCACGCCGCCGGCGCCGGCGCCGGCCCGAAGCAGCGCCATCCGGCGAAGGTCTTCGGCACCGCGTTCGTCGCGGCGTTGGCAGGCGCCGCGGCGTTCGCGTGGTGGATCGGACCGGCGCCGGAACTGGAGTACGCAGTGCGCCGCGGCGTGCTCGCGGGCCTGGGCATCGCCGCGACCAGCTTCGGCATCAACTACGCGTTCGCCGGCCGCAGCCTGAAGCTGTGGCTCATCGACGGCGGTTATCACACCCTGCAGTTCGCCGTTTACGGCATGATCCTCGGCATCTGGCACTGACAAGGGAGCAACGATGCCGATCCGCTACCACATCACCCTGCGCAACCCCGAAGCCGCGCGCGGCAGCGATGCCGACTACGCGTTCCGCGGCCATGGCGCCGGCGCGCTCGCGGAAGAGCTGCAGTCTGCATTGCGCAGCGACGCGCTGTTCCAGCGCTGGCGCGGCGCGCAGGACGATCCGGACGACGTCGATCCGGCGCTGGGCGCGACCGACCCGTCCGCAACGGTGGCCGGCGAACAGCACGACCTGCACTTCGACCTGATCGCGGTGACCTCGATCCCCGGCGCGGTGCTGCGGCACCGCCTGCGCCTGCTGGCCGGGCATGGCTGGGAGCTGCGCGACGTCGCGGCTGCCTGAGCGCCGGAGCGGCGCAAGCTGCGTCGTGGACGAGTGCCTCCCATGAAAGCCCTCCTGTCCTGGAGCGGCGGCAAGGATGCCGCCTGGACCCTGCATGCGCTGCGCCAGCGCGGCGACATCGAGGTCGTCGGCTTGCTGACCACGGTCACGCGCGAACATGCCCGTGTCTCGATGCAGGGCATCCGCCGCAGCGTGCTGCATGCGCAGGCGCTAGCCACGCGGCTGCCGCTGCTCGAGGCGGAAATCCCGGCGAACTGCGCGAACGACGTCTACGAAGCGGCGATGGCCGCCGCGCTGGCGGAGGCGGCGGGGCGCTGGCCGGACGTGCGCGCCGTGGCGTTCGGCGACCTGTTCCTCGAGGATCTTCGTGCCTGGCGCGTCGCGAACCTCGCGCGCATCGGCTGGGACGTCGTCACGCCGCTGTTCGGCAGCGACACCGCGGCGCTGGCGCGCGAGATGCAGGCCGGTGGCCTGCGTGCCGCGTTGTGCTGCGTGGACACCACCCGGCTCGACGCGGGCTTCGCGGGCCGCGACTTCGACGCGGCGCTGGTACGCGACCTGCCGGCGGGCATCGACCCCTGCGGCGAGAACGGCGAGTTCCACACCTGCGTGCATGCGGGCCCGATGTTCGCGGCGCCGCTGCGGCTGGCGCGCGGCGAAACCGTGTTGCGCGACGAACGCTTCGCCTACACCGATTTCAAGATCGGGGACGGAGGTCGCTAATTTCGGGACAGGACATTTTCCGAATGCCCTGTCCCGAAATTAACGACCTCCGTCCCCTTTTTGCAGCGCGGCGGCGTGCCAGGCGATGTGCTCGCCGATGAAGCTCGAGATGAAGTAGTAGCTGTGGTCGTAGCCCGGATGCAGGCGCAGCGTGAGCGGATGGCCCGCCACCGCGCAGGCCTCGCGCAGCAGCTCCGGGCGCAGCTGGGTCGCGAGGAACTCGTCGGCCTCGCCCTGGTCGACGAACAGCGGCAGCCGCTCGCCCGCGGCCGCCGCCGCCGCCGCGACGAGTTCGCACGCATCCCACCGTGCCCACGCCGCGTGGTCGGCGCCGAGATAGGCGCCGAAGGCCTGCTCGCCCCATGGCACGCGCGACGGCGCGACGATCGGCGAGAACGCCGACACGCTGCGATAGCGCCCCGGATTGCGCAGCGCCGCGACCAGCGCGCCGTGCCCGCCCATCGAATGCCCGGCAATCGCGCGCGCGCCGTCGCCGGCCACCGCCGGATGCGCTTCGAGCCAGGCCGGCAATTCGCGCACGACGTATTCGTGCATGCGGTAGTGCCGCGACCACGGCGCCTGCGTCGCATCCACGTAGAAGCCCGCGCCCTTGCCCAGGTCGTAGCGCTCCGGCGCGTCGGCCACGTCATCGCCGCGCGGGCTCGTGTCCGGCGCCACCAGGATGAGGCCATGCTCCGCCGCATGACGCTGCGCGCCGGCCTTGGTGATGAAGTTCTGCTCGGTGCAGGTCAGCCCGGAAAGCCAATACAGCACCGGGCACGGTCCGCGTGCAGCCTGCGGCGGGAAATACACGCCCACCGCCATCTCGCAGTCGAGCGCATCGGAACGATGCCGGTAGACGTCCTGCCAGCCGCCGAAGCAGGCATGGCGCTCGAGCCGCTGCGTGCCTGGCGCCTCGATGCCGGCGAAATCGCCCTGCAGCGCGTCCATGCTCAGAAATGCACCACGCTGCGGATTGACTTGCCGGCATGCATCAGTTCGAATGCCTCGTTGATCTCGTCCAGCGGCATCGTGTGGGTGACGAACGGCGCGAGCTCGATGTCGCCGCGCATCGCGTCCTCAACCATGCCCGGCAGCTGCGAGCGCCCCTTGACGCCGCCGAACGCGGTGCCCATCCACTTGCGCCCCGTCACCAGCTGGAACGGGCGCGTCGAGATTTCCTGGCCCGATCCGGCCACGCCGATGATCACCGACTGGCCCCAGCCACGGTGCGCGCATTCCAGCGCCGCGCGCATCACGTTGACGTTGCCGATGCATTCGAACGAATGGTCCACGCCCCAGCCGGTCATGCCGACGATCACCTGCTGGATCGGCTCGGCGTGGTCCTTCGGATTCACGCAATCGGTCGCGCCCATCGCCCGCGCCAGTTCGAACTTGCCCGCGTTGGTGTCGATCGCGATGATCCGGCCCGCCTTCGCCTGGCGCGCGCCCTGGATCACCGCCAGGCCGATGCCGCCGAGCCCGAATACCGCCACGCTGTCGCCCGGCTGCACCTTCGCCGTGTTGTGGACCGCGCCGATGCCGGTGGTGACGCCGCAGCCGAGCAGGCACACGTGCTCCGGATTCGCCTCCGGATTCACCTTCGCCAGCGACACTTCCGCAACCACCGTGTATTCGCTGAAGGTCGAGCAACCCATGTAGTGGTACAGCGCCTTGCCTTCGTACGAGAACCGCGACGTGCCGTCCGGCATCACGCCCTTGCCCTGAGTCGCGCGCACCGACGTGCACAGATTGGTCTTGCCCGACTTGCAGAACAGGCACTCGCCGCACTCGGCGGTGTACAGCGGAATGACGTGGTCGCCCGGCTTCACGCTGGTCACGCCTTCGCCGACCTCGACGACCACGCCCGCGCCTTCGTGGCCGAGCACGACCGGGAACAGGCCTTCCGGATCGTCGCCCGACAGCGTGAACGCATCGGTGTGGCAGACGCCGGTGTGCGTGATCCGCACCAGCACCTCTCCCGCGCGCGGCGGTGCGACGTCGATCTCGACGACCTGCAACCGTTGCCCGGGCCCGAAGGCGACGGCGGCGCGTGATTTCATGGCGGGCTCCGGAACGACGGGCCCGCCAGTATAGGAAGAAGGGAAAGGGGAATGGGGAAGGGAGGAATTCCGCGTCCCCGTTCCCCTTTCCCCATTCCCCTACCCTAATACGCGAACTCGCGGAAGACCGGATCGACGCTGCCGTTCCACTCCCCATGGAACAGCTCGAGCTTGCGCTCGGCGGGCGTCTGGTTCGACTCGGCGTATTCGATCAGCGGCGCGAGGAAGATGCGTTCGTCGGCGCCGTTGCGGTTGTTGCGCGCGCGGCGCTGCAGGCCGGCGGCGGAAATCTCCAGCGCGCGCCGCGCCAGGTCGCGCACGGTCGCGCCGGCGCCCAGCGACGCGGGCGCGGCCAGCTTCAGCGCATGCTTCGGCACGCCGTCGCGCAGCGCGTTGCGCTCCGCCATCGTGAAATCCTTCACCAGGTCCCAGGCGGCATCCAGCGCCGCGTCGTCGTAGAGCAGCCCGACCCAGAACGCCGGCAGCGCGCACAGCCGGTTCCAGGGGCCGCCGTCGGCACCACGCATTTCCAGGTACTTCTTCAGCCGCACCTCGGGGAACGCCGTGGTCATGTGGTCGGACCAGTCGCGCAGCGTCGGGCGCACGCCGGGCAGCGTGTCGAGCCCGCCGTCCATGAAGGCGCGGAACGACTTGCCGCTCAGGTCGATGTACTTGCCTTCGCGGTACGAGAAATACATCGGCACGTCGAGCAGGTAGTCGACGTAGCGCTCGTAGCCGAAGCCGTCCTCGAACACGAAGTCGAGCATGCCGGTGCGGCCCGGATCGGTGTCGGTCCAGATATGCGAGCGGTACGAGAGGTAACCGTTCGGCTTGCCCTCGGTGAAAGGCGAATCGGCGAACAACGCCGTCGCCACCGGCTGCAGCGCCAGCGACACGCGGAACTTCTTCACCATGTCGGCTTCGCCGGCGACATCGAGGTTGACCTGCACGGTGCAGGTGCGCGTCATCATGTCGAGGCCGAGCGAGCCGACCTTGGGCATGTAGTCGCGCATGATCCGGTAGCGGCCCTTCGGCATCCACGGCATCTCGTCGCGGCGCCACTTCGGCTGGAAGCCCATGCCGAGGAAGCCCAGGCCGATCTCGTCGGCGACGCTGCGCACTTCGCGCAGGTGCGATTCGACTTCGCAGCAGGTCTGGTGGATCGTCTCCAGCTGCGCGCCCGACAGTTCGAGCTGCCCCGCCGGCTCCAGCGTCACCGAAGCACCATCGCGCAGCAGCGCGATCGTGCGCGCCGGCATGCCGTCGACCGATTCCTGCACCGGATCCCAACCGAAACGTTGCATGCCGGTGAGCATCGCCTCGATGCCGCGCTCGCCCTCGAAGGTCGGCGGGCGCAGGTCGTCGAGGCGGAAACCGAACTTCTCGTGCTCCGTGCCGATCCGCCAGTCTTCGCGCGCCCGCGCGCCGCTGGCCATGTACTCGACCAGTTCGCGGCGATCGGTGACCGGTGACTCGGCGACGCTGCTCGGACTCGACATCGAATGACCTCGGTAGAGCCGACCCATGGTCGGCTGCGTCAAACCATGGATTTTAGCGGGGGGAGCCGACCATGGGTCGGCTTTACAGCTCCAGCCAGCCGGCGACGACCGCGCGCAGCTCGTCGACGCCCTGGCGCGACTCGCCCGAGAACGCCTGCACGCTGACCGTGTCGCCCCATGCGGACGCCAATTCGCGCCGCACCGCCAGCAGCGTGTTGCCCTGGGCGCCGCGGCCGAGCTTGTCGGCCTTGGTGAGCAGCGCATGCGCCGGCAGGCCGCGGCGCACCGCGTAGCCGAGCATCTGCCGGTCGTAGTCCTTGAGCGGATGGCGGATGTCCATCACCACCACCAGCCCGCGCAGCGCCTGGCGCGTCTCGAAATAGCGCTCGATGAAGGCCTGCCAGTGCGCCTGCAGGTCCTGCGGCACCTTGGCGTAGCCGTAACCGGGCAGGTCGACGAGCCAGCGCGCGGCCTCCGGCGCGGGCGGCGGCGCGCCCGGCGGCACCGGCGGGGCGACGTCGAAGAAGACCAGTTGCTGGGTCCGGCCGGGCGTCTTGGAGACCCGCGCCAGCGCGTTCTGTTGGCACAAGGCATTGAGCGCGCTGGACTTGCCGGCGTTGGAGCGGCCGGCAAACGCGACTTCGCGGCCCAGGTCGGGCGGCAGCTGGCGCGGTTCGTGGGCGGCCAGCCGGTAGGTGGCGCGGACGAAGGGATTGGGGGCAGCCATGGGCATAGCTTCGCACGGCACCCATGCCCCGATGCCGCCCGCGCGGTCGCTGTTTGACCGTGCGCGGCCCCGGGTCCGATAATTCATGCACTTTGCGGTCGCCATGCGGCGCACCGCCCCCTGTGTCCGGAGCCTCGCATGCGCAAGTCCCGCGCCTACGCCATCGCTGCCATCGCTACTCTTGCCGTGGCCGCCGCCGCGTATGCCCAGCAGACCCCGCCGCCGCAGGCCGCCACGCCGGCGCCAGCTGCCGCTCCCGCGGCGCCCGCCACCGACGCACCGGCGACGCCCGCCGCGACCACCACGACCGCGCTGCCCGACAACGCGCCGGTGCAGGCGAGCGCGATCGATGCCGTCGCCGAACTGGCCAAGGCCCACTGGGGCGACGCCAAGGCCGGCGCCACCAAGGCCGGCGCCTGCGCCGCCTGCCACGGCCTCGACGGCAACCCGAGCGATGCGCAGTACCCGCGCCTGGCCGGCATGCCCGAGCGCTACGTCGCCACGCAGCTCGCGCTGTTCAAGAGCGGCGAGCGCACCGGCGGCATGGCCGCGGTGATGGTGCCGATGGCCACCCCGCTGTCGGCGCAGGACATGCGCGACCTCGGCGCGTTCTTCGCCCAGCAGAAGGCGGGCGCCG
>CAMLSB010000109.1 GCA_946482565.1 uncultured Lysobacteraceae bacterium
GAGCGGCGCATTCGTAATGCGTAGGTCGTAGGTTCGATTCCTATTTCCGGCACCAGATCGCGATATCCAGCGCCCCGGGCAGCGATGCCCGGGGCGTTTTTTGTTGCGTTCCCGGATCCGGGATCCCGGCGCGCCCGGCCGCGATGCGGGCCGGATACTGTGCTTGACATAGTATGCGACACCTTGTACTGTGCATGAAACAGTAACGGGTGAGCCGCAATGATGGCGAAGGACAGCAAGGACATCGGCCTGGTCGAGCTCCGGCGCGGCGCGCTGGTGCTGGCCACGCTCAGCCGGTTGCGCGAGCGCCAGTACGGCTACTCGCTGCGGCAGGCGCTGGCGGAGGGCGGCCTGCCGATCGAGGAGGGCACGCTTTATCCGCTCCTCCGGCGGCTCGAAGCCCAGGGCCTGCTGCTTAGCGAGTGGGACACCGCCACCGCGCCGCCGCGGCGCTACTACCGGCTCAGTCCCGAAGGCGAACGCGCCTTCGCGGACCTGTCCGCTGCCTGGCGTGCCCAGGCCGCGGCGATCGATGGATTTCTCAAGGGGGACAACGGGCAATGATGACCGCGAACGATGTGATCGAATCCTACGTGCGCGATGTCGCGCGCCTCCTGCCGCACAAGCGGCGCGAGGACGTGGCACTGGAATTGCGCGCGCTGCTGCAGGAAGAACTGGCGGCGAAGGCCGAAGCCGCCGGCCGCGCACCGGACCACGCGATGGCGATGGCGCTGCTGGCCGGCTTCGGCCGCCCCGCGGAAGCCGCGGCGCGCTACGAGCCGCGCAAGCCGCTGATCGACCCGGAGGACAACCACGACTTCGCGATCTGGATGATCGTCGGCCTCGTGGTGATCGGCATGTCCGACGATCACCTGGAACTCGACATCGTGGAATGGTTCGCCTGCCTGGCGTTGGTGTTCATGGCGATCGCCTGGTTCCGCCGGCGCCGGCCGGAGGGCAACTTCGCCTGGAAGCCGCGCCAGCAGCCGAAGCCCGCGCGCGCGCCGCGCTGGCAGGCGTTGCTCGCCGCGGCGGGGCTGATCGTGTTCCCGTTGTGCCTGTACCTCTCGCCGCAGGGTTACTGGGACACCGCGACCTTCGGCCATGGCGTGGGCGGCGGACTCGCGCTGACCGACGCCTTCCTGCACAGCTGGCAGCGCACGGCGACGATCGGCTGGCTGCTCGCGTACATCGCCGTTCCGCTCGCGGTGGCGGTGCAGGGCGGCTGGCGTCGCTGGAGCCGGCGCGCTGGCCTCGTCACCGGCTTCGGCCTGGGCCTGATGCTGCTCGCGCATGCGGCGCCGATGACGGCGTTCCTCGACCACACGCCGTTCGCGATGTTCGTGCTGCCCCGCGCCGATGCGGTCGCGATGCCGTGGTTCCGCTTCGCCGGCGGACTCGTGCTGCTCAGCGCGCTGTACGAGGCGTACCTGGAATGGGTGCGCGTCGAGCCGGCGTCTTGCGAAGGGCGCCCGCCCGCCGCCTGACTCGGCAATGCCGGTCGCGCCACTCTGAGTCAACGAAAGGCCGCCTGCGGGCGGCCTTTTTGTTGACAGGGCGTCAAGCCCTTGTTTCGGAAGCCCGGCTCCATTCCCATCCAAGAGAGAGGACTTGTCGAATTAAACAAAAATGTGTATTTTCCAGAGGCGTCCACAGAAGGCGCGAACCGATGCAACCATCCTGAACGGAGCTACTCGACATGTCGAAGAACAACTACCCCGGCGCGTTTCGCGCGAACAACTGGGAAATTTTCAGACATGAAGCAGAGCGAATTCAAGCGGTGGCTGTCGGGTCGTGGCGCGGTGTTCAAGGACGGTAGGCGCCACCTCAAGGTGTATCTCGACGGCAGGCAATGCGTGATGCCGAGGCATCCCAGCCACGAGATATCGGAAAAATTGCGCAAGGCGATCCTCAAGCAGCTGCACCTGGAGTGACGTTCCGGGAAAGCCTGCCGAAGGCGAGCCGGATTATGGAGTTTCCATGCTTGTCTATCCCGTGGTCTTTGAGCGCGACGGCTCGGGCTATTTTGTCCGCTTCCCGGATTTTCCCGAGGCTCTGACTTCGGCCTCGACGAAGCGGGAAGCGCGCGAGATGGCGCGCGACGCCCTCGAGACGGCCATCGAGTTCTATTTCGAGGATCGCCGCACCGTGCCGATGCCGGGCAGGATGCTTCCCGGGCAGGATGCCGTCGAGTTGCCGGCTTCGCTGAGTGCGAAGATCCTGCTGCTGAACGAGATGATCCTGCAGGATGTTTCACCTTCCGAACTGGCGCGGCGGATGGAGGTCAGTCCGCAAACGGTACAGCGGGTGATCGACCTGGGACATGCGACCAAGATCGACACGATCGCGGAAGCGTTCCGCGTGCTGGGCCGGCGCCTCGATTTCCAGATCAGGAAATTCGCGAAGGCGGCCTGATCTTTCCCGCCGAACCTGTCGCTTTTGTTGCGACGGGTACCGGTTTTCATGTGGACCCGGCATCGGATCGAAATTCATGGCCAAGGTGGCATCGAAGGCGAAGACCGCCTACGTCTGCGGCGAATGCGGCGGCGAGCACAACAAGTGGCAGGGCCAGTGCGGCGAATGCGGCGCCTGGAACACGCTGTCGGAAATCGTGCTGGAACCGGCGAGCGCGGCCGCGGCGAAATCGCCGGCGCGGCGCGACGGCTGGGCCGGCAAGGTGGACGCGCCCAAGGTCACCGCGCTGGCGGACGTGCGCCACCATGAGGATTCGCGCGTCTCCACCGGCATCGGCGAGTTCGACCGCGTGCTCGGCGGCGGGCTGGTCGAGGGCGCGGTGGTGCTGGTGGGCGGCGATCCCGGCATCGGCAAGTCGACGCTGCTATTGCAGGCGGTGGCGAAGATGGCCGGCGGCGCGGCGGCCTCCAATGGCGCGCCCGGCAGCAGCACGCCCTTCACCAGCCTGTACGTCACCGGCGAGGAATCGCTGGCGCAGGTCGCCGGGCGCGCCGCGCGCCTCGGCCTGGGCATCGAGGGCGTGCACGCGCTCGCGGAAACCGGCGTCGAGCGCATCCTCGAGCACGCCGCGGCCATGCGCCCGCGCATGATCGTCGCCGATTCGGTGCAGACGCTGTGGACCGAATCGCTCACCGCCGCGCCGGGCTCGGTCAGCCAGGTGCGCGAATCCGCCGCGCGCCTGGTGCGCTACGCGAAGGAAACCGGCACCGCCGTGTTCCTCGTCGGCCACGTCACCAAGGAAGGCGGCATCGCCGGCCCGCGCGTGCTCGAGCACATGGTCGATGCGGTGCTGTACTTCGAGGGCGAATCCGGCTCGCGCTTCCGCGTGCTGCGCGCGTTCAAGAACCGCTTCGGCGCGGTCAACGAACTGGGCGTGTTCGCGATGGGCGAGCAGGGCCTGAAGGAAGTGCCGAATCCGTCCGCGATCTTCCTGTCCGGCGGCAGCCTGCAGCAGCCCGGCAGCTGCGTCACCGTGACGCGCGAGGGCACGCGGCCGCTGCTGGTGGAAGTGCAGGCGCTGGTGGACGCGTCGCCGCTGTCTAACCCGCGTCGCGTCGCCGTCGGCCTGGAGCAGAACCGGCTGGCGATGCTGCTCGCGGTGCTGCATCGCCACGGCGGGATCGGCGTGTCCGACCAGGACGTGTTCGTCAACGTCGTCGGCGGCATCCGCCTGCAGGAAACCGCCGCGGACCTGCCGGTGCTGCTGGCGGTGCTGTCGTCGCTGCGCGACCGGCCGTTGCCGGAGAAGACCATCGCGTTCGGCGAAGTCGGCCTTTCGGGCGAGATCCGCCCGGTGCCCAACGGCGAGGAGCGCTTGCGCGAAGCGGCCACGCACGGGTTCAGGCGCGCGATCGTGCCCAGGGCGAACGCGCCGAAGGGCCAGCCCTACAAGGACATGGAAGTCGTCGCGGTCGCTTGCTTGTCCGACGCGCTCGACGCGGCGTCATGAATCAGTGGATGCGCCAGCCCCAGCCCATGCCCCAACCCCAGCCGCGCGAACCCCAGCCCACGTACGGGCTCAGCACCGGCTCGCGGATCACGTCCACCTGCCGGCGCACCGGCCACAGGTAGACCACGTCCGCGGCGAGCTTCGGGAAGCGGTAGTCGTACTCACCGATCTTGCGCGTCTCGTAGCCTTCGATGCGGCCGGTGAAGGTCACTTCGCGGTTCTTCTCGAACAGCGCCGGGTCGTAGAAGCCGGTGCGGCAGGCGATGAAGCGGCCGCCGGTCTCGTCGCTGGAACTGCGCGGCTGGCCGTCGCCGTCGAGGCGGATGCCGATCATCTCGAAGCAGGTGCGCTGCGCCTGGGGCTGCACCGACACGACGCGGCCGCCCCAGCGGACGACCGTGCCGGTGGCGTCGGTGGCGCTCGCCTGTTCGGGAGTGATCGGCGAATAGGTGCCCTTCAGCGGCGCCGGCGTCGCGCAGGCGGCGAGCAGGCAGGCGGCGGCCAGGGGCAGGGCGGTGCGGAGGGCGGAATTCATGTGGATCTCCGGGAAGCGGATGTTTCGGGACGGTGCCGGCGCAATGCGCGCACCAGCGCGCTCGCGGCCAGTCGTCCCCCTTGCTGCGCAGCGTAGCGCCAGTTGTCGAAACGCAGGGTGAGCGGGCGCAGCGTCGTTCCGCCATCGGACAGGTTCGGCGCGATGCGCGCGGCCCAGGCACTGGCCGGTTCATGGGCCGCGCGGCCCAGCCCGACGCGGGCGTAGCGCTGCCCCAGGCGCCGCCAGGCGCGCAGGACCGGGTCGGCCTCGCGGCCGGCGCGGGCGCTGAACCACGCCATCCAGGCCAGTGCCAGCACCGCCGCCGCGGTGAACAGCAGCACCAGCCGCGACGGCGCGAGATCGTCCAGGCCGAGCGGGCGCAGCATGCGGCGCTGCCGCGCGGCGTCGAAGCCGAGCACGAAGTCGTTCCAGCCGCGCCGCAGCCAGTCGCCGACGTCCAGCATCGGCGTGATCCCGCCGAGGCCACCGAGCGCGTTCGCGCCGGGGGCGCGGTCGGCGAGGGTGTCGTAGATGCGTTCGGGCGCCACCGCCGCGGTCGGGTCCATGCGCACCCAGCCGCGGTCGTCCAGCCAGATTTCGGCCCAGGCATGCGCGTCGGAATTGCGCACGAGCCAGTAGCCGCCGATCGGGTTGCGATAGCCGCCCGCGTAGCCGGTGACTACGCGCGCGGGTACGCCCGCGGCGCGCATGAGCACGACGAACGCGGAGGCGAAGTGCTCGCAGAAGCCGGCGCGCGTGTCGAACAGGAACTCGTCCACCGCGTTGCGTCCGGGCAGCGGCGTTTCGAGCGTGTAGCCGAAGCTCGCGCGGAACAGGCGCAGCGCGCGCTGCGCGATGGCCATGTCGGCGGCGGCCGAGGAAGCGCCGGCGTCGGCGCGCCATTGCCGCCCCATCGCGAGGGTGCGCGGGTTGAAGCCCGCAGGCAGTTCCAGCGCAGCCTGGCGCAGCACGTTGCCGAGCTTCGGCTGGAAGCGCGCCGGCGGGGCGGATCGCATCCGCCAGCGGGTGAGCGTGGTGAGCGGCCGCGCGCTGTAGAGCGAATAGTCGAGCGACAGCCGCGTGCCCGCGGGCGCGAGGCTCGGCAGTTCGAGCGCGACCAGCTGGCGGTCGTCGGTCGGCTCGACTTCCATCTGGTAGTTCCAGTGCGACGGGCCGGGTTCGATCGCCGGCGGCGGGATGTCGCGCAGCCAGCGCGATTGGGTCCAGCGCCGGCCGTCGTAGTTCCACAGCACCGGTCCGCGCCAGTACATCTGCGAGGTCCGCGGCGCGGGGCCGAGGAACTGCACGCGCAGCGCGGTGGTGTCGTCGTTCATCAGGTCGAGCCATTCGCCCGGCGCCATGTCGCCCGAGAGGCCGGGCCGCGCCATCGCGCGTTCGGGCACGCCCCACATCGGGCTGGCGACGCGCGGGAACAGCCAGAAGGCCGCCAGCGCCAGCGGCAAGCCGACGGCGGCCAGGCGGCCGATGCGGCCCAGCCGGCGCAGCGGCGGCAGCGGGCGCGCGTCGCCGGAGTCGAGTTCCGCGATCCGCAGCAGTGCGGCGAGCGCGAGCGTCGCGCCGACCAGGCCGAGCACCAGCGCCAGCGGCCCCTGGTCGAGCAGGAAGGTGGCGAATGGCGCGAACAGCGCGAACCCGAGCAGGCTGCGGGCGTCGCGCACGCCCGCGGTTTCCGCGGGCTTGATCGCTAGCATCGCGGCGAGCAACGCGCAGGCGGTGTCGCGGCCGAAGTGGAAGCGCGCCGCGGCGAGCACTGCGCCGGCGAGCGCGATCGCGAGCAGCAGGCGCGACCAGCCCGGCATCGGGCGCCGCCACGACAGCGCTGCGCACGCGGCCGCCGCCGCGAAGATGCCCAGCGCGAGCGTCCATGGCAATTGCAGCAGCAGCGGCAACAGGCACGCGCCCGCGGCGGCAAGCGTCCAGCCGCGCGCGCGCGGATCG
>CAMLSB010000110.1 GCA_946482565.1 uncultured Lysobacteraceae bacterium
TCGACAAGGTCGACGAATCGGACTTCGGCAAGTTCGGCTGGGTGGTCGATCCGGAGGGCAACAAGGTCGAACTCTGGGAACCGCCGGAAGGGATGTGAATCGAATGCGGGACTCCGACCTGCGGGACTCCGACTCGTGAACACGCTGGTCTTTTCGCTTGCGTTCGCCGGCTGCGCGCTCCTGGCCGCGCTGCTCGCCAAGGCCTTCGACCGGCGCATCGCGATCGCCGGGGCGCTGCTGTTCGCCGCCTATCTCGCCCTCGACGACTTGGCCACCGGGCTGCCGCATCTCGTGCCGGCGCTGCACTTCCTGCCGGGCGAGTGGAACTGGTCGGGCAAGCTGCTGAGCCTGGCGTTCTCGGCACTCGTCATCGTCGCGTTGCGCATGTCGCCCGAGGCGGTAGGGCTGCGGCTGCGGCAGGAACATGCGCGCACGGGCTGGATCGCGATCGGATTGTTCATCGTCTGGGGCGCGTGCCTGGGCCTGCTGTTCAAGCCGGGCGTGCCGGATGCGGAAACGCTCGCGTTCCAGGCGACGATGCCCGGCCTCGCGGAGGAGATCGCGTATCGCGGCATCGCGCCCGCGCTGCTGCTGTCGCTGTGGCCGCGCAAGCCGCACGTCGACGGGATCCCGTGGGCGGTGATCGTCGCGACGTCGGTGCTGTTCGGGCTGTGGCACGCGTTGAGCTACGCGGACGGCCGCTTTGGTTTCGACCTGATGTCGGGGCTGTTCCCGTTCCTCGGCAGCCTGCCGGGCGGCTGGCTGCGCTTCAGGACGAAGAGCCTGCTGGTCCCGATCGCGGGTCACGCGCTGGCGAACGTGGCGTTCCACGTCGCAGGCGGGCTGGTGGCCGGCGGATGAAGGACGACATGGAGATCCGGCCGTTCGCGACGGGCGACGCGCCGGCGCTGCATGCGGCGGTGCGCGACTCGATCGCGTCGCTGTCGCGGCTGTTCCCGTGGTGCAGCGCGGACTACGCGCTCGCCGACGCGGAAGCGCGGGTGGCAGCGTGCATCGCCGCATGGCGCGACGGCAGCGAGTATCCGTTCGGCATCTTCGCGCACGATGGCGGCGCGGGGCATGGCGGCGGCGAACGGCTGCTCGGCTGCGTCGGCCTCAATCGCCTCGACCGCGCGGCGCGCAGCGCCAACCTCGGCTACTGGACCAGCGAAGCGTATCGCGGCCGCGGCATCGCCGCGGAGGCGGCGGCGTGGACCGCGGCGTTCGGCTTCCGCGAGCTCGGGCTGGCGCGCATCGAGATCATCGTGCTGCCGGACAACGCCGCCAGCCAGCGCGTGGCCGGCAAGCTCGGCGCGGTGCGCGAAGGCATCGTGCCCGGCCGCATCGTGTTCGGGGGCCGGCCGGCCGATGCGGTACTGTTCTCGCTTTCCCCGGGAACCCCGGCATGAAAGGCATGCTCCTCGTCGGCCTCGGCGGCTTCGCCGGCTCGATCGCGCGCTACAAGCTCGGCGGCCTGGTGCTGCACCTCACCGCGCAGGAACGCTTCCCCTGGAGCACCTTCGCGATCAACGTATTCGGCTGCCTGCTGGCGGGTCTGCTCGCGGGCCTGGCCGAGGAGCACGACTTCTTCACTCCCGACGCGCGGCTGCTGGTGTTCACCGGGCTGCTGGGCGGCTTCACCACGTTCTCGGCATTCGGCCTGGACGGGCTGTTCCTGCTGCGCCGCGGCGAAACGGCGACCGCCCTGCTCTATGCCGGGGGCAGCGTGGTGCTCGGGCTGGCGGCGGCGTGGGTCGGGTTCCGCCTCGTCGGCCTCTGGCCGCGTTAAAAAAAAACCCCGCCAATGGGCGGGGCTTCGAAACTGTCCTGCGGTTCGCGCTGGCCAGGCGGCTCAGGCCACCGGCTGCACGCCCGATGCCTGGGCGCCCTTGGGGCCCTGGACGACTTCGTAGCTGACGCGCTGGCCTTCCTGCAGGCTGCGGAAGCCCTTGGAGGCGATGGCGGAGTAATGCACGAACACGTCGGCGCTGCCGTCCTCGGGGGCGATGAAGCCGAACCCCTTGGCGTCGTTGAACCACTTCACGGTGCCGTACTGCATAGCGCTGCTGACCTCGGTCTGGATTGCGGTGGGTGCGCTGGCGCGTGGGGCAGCCGGGCGCACGGCGCCGAGTATGCAAAAGCTGCCGGGGCGCTTGCAATCGCCCCCGAGGGACGGGCCGCCGCCGGCTACGCGGCGAGGAGCGCGCCCAGCAGTTTCGAGACGCCGCCGGTGGCGGCGCGGACGTTGGCCAGCACCTCCTCGAGGGTGATCGCTTCGTCCGGGTCGGGGCCGGCGCCGGCCGCCCAGTTGGCGACGATGGCGAGGCAGGCGTAGTCCAGCCCGAGCTCGCGGGCGAGGCCGGCTTCGGGCATGCCGGTCATGCCGACGAGGTCGCAGCCGTCGCGGCGCATGCGGGCGATTTCGGCGCGGGTTTCCAGGCGCGGGCCCTGGGTGGCGCCGTAGCAGCCGCCGTCCACCACGGCGACGCCGGACTGGCGGGCGGCGGCGAGGACTTCGTCGCGCAGGGCGCGGGTGTAGGGCTCGCCGAAGTCGACGTGCAGCACTTCGGTTCCGGGCTCCTCGCACAGGGTGGAGATGCGGCCCCAGGTGTAGTCGATCAGCTGGTCGGGGCAGCCGAGGGCACCGGGCGGGTAACGCGCGTCGATGCCGCCGACGGTGTTGAGCGCGAGCACGCGGCGCGCGCCGGCGAGCTGCAGCGCGGCGAGGTTGGCGCGGTAGTTCACGAGGTGCGGCGGCACGCCATGGCCTTCGCCGTGGCGGGCGAGGAAGCCGATGCGGCGGCCGGCGAACGTGCCGATGCGGACCGGGCCGGACGCGGCGCCGTAGCGGGTCTGCGGCTCGAAGGTCTCGACGTCGGCGAGTTCGGCGAGCGCGTAGACGCCGGTGCCGCCGATGACGGCGAGGTCGAGGGCGCTCACGCGTCCGCCAGCGCGTAGATCGCGGGCAGGTTGCGGCCCTGCTCGTGGTAGTCCATGCCGTAGCCGAACACGTAGCGGTCCGGAACATCGAGACCGGCGTAGTCGGCGCACAGGCCGGCGACGCAGCGGTCGTGGCGCTTCACCACCATCGCCGCGATGCGCACTTCGCGCGCGCCCTCGGCGATGCACCACGCGCGTACCGCGTCGAGGGTGTGGCCTTCGTCGACGATGTCGTCGACCAGCAGCACGCGGCGGCCGCGCAGCGGCGTCGCCGGGCGGTGCTTCCACGCCAGCTCGCCGCCGCTGGTCGCGCCGCGGTACCGGGTGGCGTGCAGGTAGTCGAACTCCAGGTCCGTCCCGTGCGCGCCGATGTCGAGCGCGAGCTGGCCGGCGAACGGGAGTGCGCCGTGCATCACCGTGAGGTAGACCGGGCGCTCGCCGGCGTAATCGGCGGCGATGCGTTGCGCCATGCGCGCGATGGCGGCCTCGATGGTCGCGCGATCGTGGATCAGCTCGGCGGCGGGGAGGACGGCAGCGAGGCCGGGGGTGTGGTCTTGGTTCATGCCGGGAGACTCATGCGAGGCCTTCGATGCGCGTGCGCGACGCGGTGTAGCGCGCGTCGGCGAGCAGTCCGTCCCAGGCCATCGGGCCGCGGCCGATGAGGCCGGTGATGGCGGCGGTGTTGAGTGCCCTGCCCTCCACGGCGGCAAGCGATTCGGGCACGAGCTCGGGATGGCAGACGAGGACGACGTCGCAGCCGGCGTCGAGGTGCGCGTCGATGCGCGACCGGATCCCGCCGGCGGAGAACGCGGCAGCCATGCCGATGTCGTCGGAGAACACGACGCCGCGGAACTTCATTTCGTCGCGGAGGATGTCGCCGATCCAGCGCGCCGAATAGCCAGCGGGATCCTTGTCGACCTGCGGATAGACGACGTGCGCCATCATCACCGCGTCGGCGCCGGCGGCGATGCCGGCTTCGAACGGGACGAGGTCGAGCCTGCGGATTTCATCGAGCGGGCGGTCGTCGATCGCGTCGTCGACGTGCGTGTCTTCCAGCACCGAGCCGTGGCCGGGGAAATGCTTGAGCGTGGCTGCCATGCCGGCGTCGTGCATGCCCTGCACGTAGGCGCGGGTGAACGCGGCGACGACGTCCGGATCGGCGGAGAACGCGCGATCGCCGATCGCGCGGTTGCCGCGGCCGAGATCGACGACGGGCGCGAAGCTCAGGTCGACGCCGCTGGCGCGCACTTCGCTGGCCATGAGCCAGGCGTGTTCGCGCGCGTCCCGCAGCGCACCGTCGCGGTCCTGCGCGTAGCGCCGGCCGAAGCCTTCGAGCGAGGGCAGCGCGCTGTAGCCGTCGCGGAAGCGCTGGACGCGGCCGCCTTCCTGGTCGACGCAGACGAGCTGCGGGCGCGGCGCGGCTTCGCGGATCGCCTGCGAGAGTTCGGCGACCTGTGCCTTCGAGGCGAAGTTGCGCGCGAACAGGATCACGCCGGCGCAGGTGTCGTGCTGCAGCCAGTCGCGTTCCTGCGCGGTGAGTTCGTGTCCGGCGATGCCGATTACGAGCATTCTGGAAATCCTCTATTCGCTGCGCGGCGTGAACAGCGCGATCGATTCTACGTGGGCGGTGTGGGGAAACATGTCCATGACGCCGGCAGCCTCGAGCTTCCAGCCGCGTTCGTTGACCAGATAACCGGCGTCGCGGGCCAGCGAGCCGGGGTGGCAACTCACGTAGACGATGCGGCGCAGGCCCTTGAGCGGCAGCTGCTTGAGGACCGCGTCGGCGCCGGAGCGCGGGGGGTCGAGCAGCAGGCGGTCGAACCCTTCGCGCATCCACGGCTGGCTGCGCAGGTCCTGCGCGAGGTCGGCGGCATGGAACTGCGCGTTGGCCAGGCCGTTGCGCGCGGCGTTGGCGCGGGCGCGCGCGACGAGGCCGCCGTCGCCCTCGACGCCGACGACCTCCCGCACGATGCGCGCCAGCGGCAGGGTGAAATTGCCGAGGCCGCAGAACAGGTCGAGCACGCGGTCGCCGGCTTGCGCGTCGAGCAGTTCGAACGCGCGCGCGATCATCTTCTCGTTGAGGCCGGCGTTGACCTGGATGAAATCGAGCGGGCGGAACTCGAGTTCGATGTCCCACGACGGCAGGCGGAACGCGAGCGCCGGGTTCGCCGGCCACAGCGGATGCACCGAATCGATGCCGCCGGGCTGCAGGAAGATCGCGAAGCCGTGCGCGCGGCCGAAGGCTTCGAGCGCGGCGCGGTCGGCTTCGGGCAGCGGCTGCAGGTGGCGGAACACCAGCGCGACGCCGCCGAATTCCGGCGTGGGATCGCCGGCGATGAACTCGACCTGCGGAATGTCGCGGCGCGCCTGCAGGCCGTCGATCAGCGCGGACAGCGCGCCGATGCGCTCGCCGATCTGCGGGATCACGGTATGGCATTCGCCGATGTCTGCGACGAAACGCGGATCCTGCTCGCGGAAGCCGACGAGCGTCTTGTCCTTCTTCTCCACGCGCCGCACCGAGAAGCGGCCCTTGCGCCGATAGCCCCAGGCGGTGTCGGTCAGCGGCGGCAGCACCGTCGCGGACGCGACGTGGCCGATCCGCTCGAGGTTCTCGAGCAGCACGCGCTGCTTGGCGTGGATCTGCTTCGATTCTTCCAGGTGCTGCAGCGCGCAGCCGCCGCAGGTGCCGAAGTGCGGGCAGCGCGCGGCGACGCGATCGGGCGAGGCCTGCAGCACCTCGAGCGTCTTCGCCTCGTCGAAGCTGCGGCTGCGCGAGGTCTGCTGCACGCGCACGCGCTCGCCCGGCAGCGCGCCCGAAACAAACACGGCCTTGCCGGTCGCTTGGCCGGCTGGCTGGGCGGAGCTGGCGCCGGCAGCGGATGCGCCCTCGGGCCGGCGGGCGACGCCGCGGCCGTCATGGCTGAGGTCGAGGATCTCGAGCTCGAAGGGGGTCTGGTCGATGCGGGCCAACGGCGAAAAAAGGGGACGGAGGTAGTTAATTATGGGACAGGGCGCGGCCCTGTCCCATAATTAACTACCTCCGTCCCCTTTTTTGGTTACTTCTGTTTCCAGGCGCCGCCGGACTGGTACCACCAGCCGCTGCGGGCACTGGCGATCCACTGCCTGGCGAAGACGTCGCGGATCTGCGCTTCCCACTCGGGGTGGCCGTTGGCGACCGCGACCTCGCGGTAGACCGCCTTGCGGTCGCGGTTGTCGTCGGCCACGGCCTGGTTGGTCGCGACGCGGTCCTTCAGGTCCAGTTTCGAAGCGTCGCGCACGACGACCAGGCCGTCGCTGCTGAAGCCCAGCGCGCCGGCGTCGAAGCCCGCGCGCAGCGAGCTGTCGAAGCGCGCTTCCATGCGGGACTGGATCGCCTGGATGGCGGGCGTGCGGATGGTGATGTCCGGCGCGGACTGGGCGCGGGCCTGGCCGATGCCCAGCAGGATCCACG
>CAMLSB010000111.1 GCA_946482565.1 uncultured Lysobacteraceae bacterium
TTTCCCAGTTGATGAAGAAGCGCTGGTCGCGGCTCAGGCCGTCGGTCATCGGGTCCGGCGTGCCGGCGGTGGCCGCCTTCATCGCGTCGTAGGCGGTATTCAGGCCGCCGAGGTCGGCGATGTTCTCGCCCAGCGTCAGCTTGCCGTTGACCTTCATGCCCGGCAGCGCCTCGTAGCCGTTGAACTGGTCCACCAGCTTGTCGGTGCGCGCGGCAAAACCCTTGGCGTCGGCGTCCGTCCACCAGTTCTCGAAGTTGCCGGTCGGCCCGAAGCGGCTGCCCTGGTCGTCGTAGCCATGGGTCATCTCGTGGCCGATCACGGCGCCGATGCCGCCGTAGTTGGTCGCGTCGTCCGCCTTCGGGTCGAAGAACGGCGGCTGCAGGATCGCCGCCGGGAACACGATCTCGTTCTGCGAGGGGTTGTAGTAGGCGTTGACGGTCTGCGGGCTCATGCCCCATTCGGTCTTGTCGACCGGCTTGCCGATCTTGCCCATCATCCACTTGTAGTTGAACGCGTCGGCCGCCAGCACGTTGCCGAGGTAGCTGTCGCGCGACGTCTGCAGGCCAGCCCAGTCGCGCCACTTGTCGGGATAACCGATCTTGGGCGTGAAGCTTTCCCACTTGGCGATCGCCTTGGCCTTGGTCTCGTCGCTCATCCAGTCGAGTTTCTCGATGCGGCCCTTGAGCGCGGTGCGCAGGTTCTGCACGAGCTTTTCCATCCGCGCCTTGGACTCGGCGGGGAAGGCGGCCTTCACGTAGATCTGGCCGAACGCTTCGCCGGCATTGCCCTCGATCGCGCCGAGCACCCGCTTCCAGCGTGCCTTCTGCTCCTTCTGCCCGCGCATCGTCTTGCTGTAGAACTCGAAGCCTTCCTGCACGAACGGTTCGCTCAGGTAGGGCGAGGCTGCATCGACGGCGTGGAAGCGCAGGTAGGCCTTCCAGTCGTCGAGCGGAACATCGGCGAGCATCTTGCTGACTTCCTCGTGGAAGGCCGGCATCGCCAGCGAGAACATCGCCGGCACGGCGACGCCCTGCGACTCGAAGAACTTCGTCCACGGGAAGTTCGGCGTCAGCCTGTCGGCGTCCGCCGGCGACACCGGGTTGTAGTACAGCGACACGTCGCGGGACATTTCCTCGTTCGACTTCGAGGCCTTCGCCAGGCGCGTCTCGAACGCGACGACGGCATCGGCCTGCTTCGCGGCGGTCGCGGCGTCGGTGCCCGAAAGCTCCAGCACCTTGGCGACGTGCGCGCGATACGCGTCGAGCTTGTCCTTCTTGTCCTTGTCGAAGTAGTAGCCACGGTCGGGCAGGCCGAGGCCGCCTTGCGTCGCGTAGGCGATGTTCATCGACGAGTTCTTGAAGTCCGCCTCGGGACCGAAGTCGAACAGCACGTTCTCGCCCTTCGCGGCGGACGTGCGCAGGTAGTCGGCGAGGCCGGCCTGGTCGGGGATGGCGGCGATCGCGTCGAGCTCGCCCTTCAGCGGCGCAATGCCCTGCGCGTCGATCTTCGCCTGGTCCATGCCCGTCGCGTAGAAGTCGCCGACGATCTTGTCGATGCCCGTCGCGGCGGTGTTCGCGGCCGCCTGTTCCGCGAGCTGGTGGCGGACCGCGAGCGAGCGCTCGGCGAGCATGTCGAACGCGCCCCACGACGAACGGTCGCCCGGGATCTCGTTGGCGGCGAGCCACTTGCCGTTGACGTACTGGCCGAAGTCCTTGCACGCGTTGCCGGCGGTGTCGAGGTCGGACGGCTGGAAACGGATGACCGGTGGCAGCTTGCTTTCATCGAGCGTGTAGGCAGGCGTGGCAGGCGCGGCCTTGGCGGCCGTATCGGCAGCGGGCGCGGCAGCCGGCTTGCAGGCCCCGAGGGCGAGCGTGGCGGCGAGGGCGACGGCGAGTGTCGCCGGCTTGAGCATGGCGTGGGTCATTCTTGGGTCCCCGGAAAAAGGTTGGGAAGCGTAGTGCGGAGGGAAAGGCGCGCCGCGCCCTTGGCCAGGAACATGGCGTCCGGCGACTCTAGCCCCTGCGCGCACGGGGCAGGGGGTGTCGAAGGTCACGTTTTCGCGGCGGCGGGGAATCCGGGGGCCGGAAATGAAAAAAGCCCGCATTGCTGCGAGCTTCAGACAGGAGATGCGGATGGCGCCCGAAGTTGGACTCGAACCAACGACCCCCTGATTAACAGGACGGAAAAGTTTATCGATAAATCAATTAGATGGGGTGGCGAATTTTCAGGAGGCGCGAGGCTGGAACTCGCGCTGTTGCTGGCGTTCCCTCGGAATTTTCAGGAGGTGGTTTGAGTGTGGGCATAGCTCAGCCAAGTCGAAATCGGGGAAGCCACCATGGTCTTAGCTTCGTGCGTGGCTTAATCGGGTCCACGGCCCATCGCTCAGCAAGCCAGCAGAATTCTTGGTAGGTCGTTGGGCGAGAATGCCGCTCGCGGATGCCCTTAATCAGGGGAAGCGCGCGCTCGTGGGCCCGAAGGACAGAGCTGCAATAGTTTTTCTTCAAAATGTCTTCATTCAGGATGCCTTCCTGAATTCCCACTGCCAACGATTCAAAATAATTCAGCAGGTAAACGACGCAGTCGTACTCATCAGTGGGTTGATCGAGAAAGGCGAGTTCACGGGAAGATTTATGGTCTTTCTCGATCTTAGCGAGGCAGCTGATGCCTCTCTGAAAGTGCTTATCGCCACGCATACCGAAAACAAGGTCGGAACTCTGCTTTCGTCTTGCTGTGGCCCTTGCGCTCGTAATCGAAAGCACCGCAACAATGATGGCAACCAGCATCATTGTGTTTCTGAAGAAGGTGGTGCTAATGGCATCGAAGATTGCCTGCAACATATATCCCCCCTCGCGATTGGCTCCCCCAGAACGAGACTACCCGCCAAGTGGCGGGTAGTCGTATCAAAGGACTCATTAGATGTGGTCGTAACCGTCGTTTCGCATCTTCGCCCTCCAAGCCGTTTGGCGAGTGAACTATGCCATACACCGACTTAAAATGGCCTAAGGGTAAAAGGCGGGCCACATGCGTCGCAGGGCGCATCTCAACATGGGTGAGACGGCCAAATTCCCTACGGCGACGTCCTGGCACAGGTGTCCAGCCCTCCTGCGGCAGGGTCGGATACGCTGCTTCTGGGAGGCGGGAACCAGCCCGATGAACGGCTACTTATCCATAAGTTATCCACAGATTTATCACCAGCTGCCGTGTTATTCTTCAAGCTGAGAACGTGGTCTGGGCCTCAGTCGAGGGCACGTTTCTTTAAGCAACTTGGCTCCGCTCATCGGGCTTGGTTGGCAGGGGGAAACTGGTGAGTTGCGTCCGCGAGGGGGATATACGGATGCCGATGGAGATGGCCGTGAGCCACGCGACCGAACGGGCGCAAACGTTCGATGCCGAAAAGGCGATCGCCGCGATCGCATACCTGGTGGAACAGTCAGGTGCAGATCTGTATGCCGTAATGAAGATGGTGTACCTGGCAGACAGGACGCATCTCGGAAAGTTCGGTCGGACTATTACCGGCGACGAATACACCGCGATGGAAAAGGGTCCTTTGCCTGAGCGGTCTTACAACATGTGCAAGTACATCCGTGGTCAGCGATCGTATTTTGATGCGCTGCCGGATGCGCGTTCCCGTTTGCGCATGATTGGCAACAATTTTGAGTTGGTTTCGCCGCCTGATCTCGACGTTTTTAGCAAGAGCGACCTGAGCGCGCTCAATGAGACGGTGTCCCTTTATCGGCGCGGCCAATTCGGCGCGATATGGAAGGCGTCGCACGATGCAGCATGGAAAGCAGCTTGGGAAAAAGCTGAGGCGCGCGGCATCGGGTCAATTTCGATGGATCTCGATTCAATCGCCGCTAGTCTTCCTGACTCGGCAGCATTAATCGAGTATCTCGAAGATCCGCACCCAGGCGAGGCGAGTCACGAGTTCGAATCTGCTGTCGGCTGAAGAAGGCGCGTCAGGGACGATGCTTGAAATCAAAGTCGGACAAGTTTTCCGTCTCTGGTGCGCGATATGCCGCCCGCCAAAATTCAAATTTTTCGTTGTGGCTCTTGTCGAGCCCCGGCCGCGCTATTTTCTGATTAATTCGAATGCGGCTCCATTTCAGCTTGCGCAGCCGGCGCTCGCCGTGCATCAACTCCCAGCCAATGCGGGAGAAAATAGCTTTCTGCACCACGATTCGATCTTGGATACGAGCCAGCTTTTAGGTGGCCACACGGCGAGTGACTTAGAAGACCTGTATCAAAAGGACAGTAATGTCTTGCTGGGCGTCGTATGCGCGAAGTTGCGTCGACATGCCCGGCATGTGATTGAGAACAGCGAAGTACTGTCGAAGCGTGAGATCGATTCGCTACTTTCGGTGTGGTAAATCGTCTCGAAAGCACAGAGATTATTTTTCAGGAGCATTTTTCAGGAGGCAAAAGAAAAAAGGCCTGCGTTCGTCACGCAAGCCTTTGAATTCTTTGGCGCCCGAAGTTGGACTCGAACCAACGACCCCCTGATTAACAGTCAAGTGCTCTAACCGGCTGAGCTATTCGGGCGGGGCCGCATATTGTGCCGTCGGCCCCGGCGTGGCGCAACCGCGCCGAACGCCGCGCTCAGGCGGGGCCGAGGCATTCCGCCACCGCGGCGGCGCCCGGCCGCGCATCGCGCAGGCGGCCACTGTTGGCCAGCACCAACGCCACGGTGCGAGATGGGCCGCGCCCGTCGCACAGCGTGAAGGTGACATTGGTGCCGGCCGCCGCGCCGCCGTGCGGATGCAACACCAGGCGCCGGCGGCCGCGGGTGCTGCGCAGGTGGACGCGGCCGGGCAGGGCGGGCGCCTGGACCAGCAGGCGTTCGCCGGCATCGCGATGGCGGTTGCCGTTGGCGTCCGCCCACGCCAGCCATCCGCCGCTCCAGTCCCAGGTGTCCCGGCACGCGTCCGTGCCGGGACACACGACCACCTCGGTGCCGGCGACCGAGGCGTGGCGCATCGCCTCGTCGAGCGTGTCCTGCATCGCCCCGCGGGCCGCGACCGCCCGTGCGGCTTCGCTGGCGTTGCTCCACGCCGGGACCGCGAGGCCCAGCAGCAGCGACGCGACGAGGAGCGTGATCATCGCTTCGACAAGCGTGAAGCCGGCGGTGCGGCGGAGCAGGTGGCGCATGGTGGATCTCCGGAAGAGACCGCCACCTTCCCGCACGGCGTCGCCTGGCTGAATCGGGCCAGTCCCCGTCGCCACGTCGGGGAATCCCGCGACGGCCGCGGGCAGTAGACTGACCGGTCCGATGACCGACACCCGCGCCGATACCCCCGCCCGCGACGATGGCCGCTTCGAGCTGGTCGCGCCCTATGCGCCCGCCGGCGACCAGCCGCAGGCGATCGACAAGCTCGTCGCCGGTTTCGAGAACGGCCTGGCGCGGCAGACCCTGCTCGGCGTCACCGGCTCGGGCAAGACCTACACCATCGCCAACGTCATCCAGCAGGTGCAGAAGCCGACCCTGGTGATGGCGCCGAACAAGACGCTCGCCGCGCAGCTGTACGGCGAGTTCAAGGCCTTCTTCCCGCACAACGCGGTCGAGTACTTCGTCAGCTACTACGACTACTACCAGCCGGAAGCCTACGTCCCGTCCTCGGACACCTTCATCGAGAAGGACAGCTCGGTGAACGAACACATCGAGCAGATGCGGCTGTCCGCGACCAAGGCGCTGCTGGAGCGGCGCGACTCGATCATCGTCTGCACCGTGTCCGCGATCTACGGCCTCGGCGACCCGGGCGAGTACCACAAGATGGTGCTGCACATGGTCCGCGGCGAGCGCATCGACCAGCGCGAGCTGATCCGCCGCCTCACCGAAATGCAGTACGACCGCAACGAGACCGAACTGTCGCGCGGCACCTACCGCGTGCGCGGCGAGGTCATCGACGTGCATCCGGCCGAACTCGACGCCGAGGCGCTGCGCATCGAGCTGTTCGACGGCGAGATCGAAAGCCTCAGCATGTTCGACCCGCTCACCGGCGAGACGCTGCGCAAGCTGCCGCGCTACACGATCTATCCGGGGTCGCATTACGTCACCAGCCGCCGCACAGTGCTCGACGCGGTCGACACGATCAAGGCCGAGCTGCGCGAGCGGCTGGAATGGCTGTACTCGCAGAACAAGCTGGTGGAAGCGCAGCGCCTCGCCCAGCGCACGCAGTTCGACCTGGAGATGATGGCCGAGGTCGGCTACTGCAACGGCATCGAGAACTATTCGCGCCACCTCACCGGCTACATGCCGGGCGAGCCGCCGCCGTGCCTGTTCGACTACCTGCCGGCCGACGCGCTGCTGGTGGTCGACGAATCGCACGTCACCGTCCCGCAGATCGGCGCGATGTACAAGGGCGACCGCTCGCGCAAGGAAACGC
>CAMLSB010000112.1 GCA_946482565.1 uncultured Lysobacteraceae bacterium
CGCGCCCGGTGCGGCTGGGCGTCGGCAACTTCTTCAACAACCTCGGCCAGCCGGTCAACGCGCTGAACTCGTTGCTGCAGGGCCGGCCGCTGGAAGCCGGCAAGTCGCTCGCGCGCTTCCTGATGAACACCACGCTCGGCATCGGCGGCATCTTCGATCCGGCGAGCGACGCGCACCTGCCCTACCACGACGAGGACTTCGGCCAGACCCTCGGCAAATGGGGCTGGAAGCGCTCGCGCTACGTCGAGCTGCCGCTGTTCGGCCCGCGCACCGTGCGCGACGTGTTCGGCCTGGTCGGCGATGCGCCGCTGTCGCCGATCCGCCAGATCGGGGACGATCCGACCCGCGTGTTCCTGCAGGGCCTGCAGATGGTGGACGTGCGTACCCAGCTGTTCGCCGTCGACAGCATGCGCGAGGGCGCCGCGGACGATTACGCGCTGGTGCGCGACGGCTGGACGCAGCGCCGCAAGTACCAGATCTTCGGCGACACCAAGGCGCGGGACGATTCGCTGCCGGAATACCTGCAGGACGACGAAGCGAACCCGAGCGTGCCGGCCGATGCGATGCCGGTACTCCCGCCAGGCGGCAAGTAAGGCCTAGGTGTCTTCGCCCGGTGCCTCGGCATCGGGCAACGCAGGCAGCACGGCTTCTGCCTTCAGGCTGGCGTGCAGCGACTTCTTCGCCTTCACGCCGAGCTCGACCAGCCGCTGCGCGCGCGCGATCGCGCTCTGCTTCGAATCGACCAGGCGGTTCTGCGCGGACTTGAACGCGTTGTCCGCATCGCCCAGCTTCTTGCCGATCGCCTCGAAGTCGGCGAGGAATCCCTGCAGCGCATCGAGCACCTTGCCGCCCGCCTCGCCGATTTCCATCGCGCGCTTCTGCATCGTGTCGCGCACCCACAGGCGGTCGACGACGCGCAGCATCGCCATCAGCGTGTTCGGCGACGCGAACACCACGCCGCGCTCGAACGCATAGTTCTGCAGGGACGGATCCGCTCCGAGCGCCGCGGACAGCGCGCCCTCGATGGGCACGAACGCGATGGTGATGTCGAGCGCGCGTTCGCCGAGCGCGCGCGGATAGTTCCGGTCGACCAGGTCCTTGACGTGCCTCCGCAGGCCCTCGCTGTGACGCTGCAGCGACATCGAGTGCAGGTCGGGGTCGTCGACGGCGTTCATCGCGTCCTGCCACGCGACGAGGTTGACCTTGCTGTCGACCACCACCTGGCGGTCGTCCGGCAGGTTCACCACCACGTCGGGCCGCAGGCGACGGCCTTCCTCGTCCGTCGATGATTGCTGCCGTTCGTAATGCCTGCCCTCCTCGAGCCCGGAGCCGCGCAGCACGCTCTCGAGCATCAGCTCGCCCCAGTCGCCGCGGATCTTCGCGTTGCCGCGCAGCGCACGCGCGAGTTCGGCGGCCTTCGTCGCCATGTCCTCGTTCAAGGTCCGGAGCTCCTTGACCGCGCCGGTCAGCTCGGACCGCTCCTTCGCTTCGTTCGCGTAAAGGCCCGTCACCTGTTCCTGGAACTTGCCCAGGTTGTCGGCGAAGGGCTTGAGCAAGGCGCCGAGGTCGTTGCGTCCGCGATCGTTCGCCTGCTGCACCCCTTCCGCGAACAGCTTGCCCTTCTGCTCCAGGACTTCCGCGGCTTTCAGCGCGAAGGCATCGGTAAGCTTCGCCTGCGCCGCGTCGACGAACTGCTGCATCTTTTCCTGCGCGGCGGCGAGGTGCTCCACGTGCGCCGCGGCCTGTGCGTGTTCCGTGCGCGCCCGCGCCAGTTCCACGGCCATCTCCGCCCTGGCGGCCTGGCTGGCCTTCAGTTCGCCTTCGATCGCGCCGAGGCGACCCTGCAACTGGCCGGCCTCGGCGGCGAGGGCCTGCCGCGCGGCACGTTCGGCGCCCAGCTCGGACGAATCGCGGTGCCAGCGCGCGGCCAGGACCGACAGCACGACGAGCGCCAGGACCGCGGCGGCCAGCAACCAGAGGAGCAGTGTTCCGGACATGGGGCCAGTGTATCCGCGCGCGTCGCCCGGGATGAGACCCGGGTCGCGGAGCCGGGCCGAATGCGATCCGGCGCAGTCACTGGCGTGCACGCCGCCTTCGCGCGGCCGTCATCGTGCGCATACCACGGAATTCCTAGGATCGGCCGCATGGACACCGTCCACGACCGCGCGCTTCCGCTGTTCCATCGCTACGGCAACCACAGCGGCCGCTCGGGTGTCGCGGGATATGCGCTGGTGGGCAACGGCATCGCGGTGCGCTTCGTCGACGGTGCGATCTACCTCTACGACCGCGATTGCCCGGGCACTGCGCACGTGCGGCGCATGAAGCAGCTTGCGCGGGACGGCGCCGGGCTGAGCACCTACATCAGCCGGCGCGTCGGCCATCGCTATGCAACGCGGCTGGACCAGGACGCTTCGCCTGCCGCGCTCCGGGGCGCGTACGACTCGCGGCGACGGAAGCGCGCCGCGGACCGCGGCAACGTCGGCGCCGCGCCGGGCAACGCGACTCAGGGCACGCGGCAGAACACCGCCTTGAGGTAACGCGATTCCGGCACACTGGCCAGGAACGGATGGTCTGGCCCCGCGCCCGCGACCTTGAGCACCTGGATCGTGCGGCCCGAATAGAACGCCGCGCGCCGCAGCATGCCGAGGAATTCCTCCTCGCTCACCAGCCCGGTGCACGAGAACGTCGCGAACAGCCCGCCCGGCGCGACCACGCCCAGCGCGAGCTTGTTCATGTCGAGGTATTTCTTCAGCGCCGGGATCACCTGGTCGCGGTCGCGCGTCATCTTCGCCGGATCGAGCACGACCACGTCGTACCTTTCGCCGCGCGCGGCCGCATCGCGCAGCCACGGGAAGATGTCGGCCTGCACGAAGCGCGGCTTCACCCCGCCCGCGGCCGCATTGAGCTTCGCGTTGCCGCGCGCGATCTCCAGCACGTCCTCGTCGATGTCGATGCCGACCACTTCACGCGCGCCGCGCACCGCCGCGTACACGCCGAAGCCGCCGGTGTTGCAGCACAGGTCGAGCATGCTGCGCCCGGCGACGTGCTGCGACAGCCACTGCCGGTTGTCGCGCTGGTCGGCGAAGAAGCCGGTCTTGTGCGCGCCCGCGGGGTCGGCGCGGAAGCGGATGCCGTGCTCGGTCACGATCGCCGGTGCCGCCGGCTCGCTGCCGCGGAAGTCGAACGACTCCTGCTTCTGCACGTGTTCGTCCGCGAACGAGTGGAAGCGGCAGCCCGGGAACTCCGCGCGCAGCGCCTCGTAGATCCATTCGCGATGGCGGAACATGCCCGCGCTGAAGAACTCGACCACCAGCAGGTCGGCGTAACGGTCGACGACCAGGCCCGACAGCCCATCGCCTTCGGAATGCACGACGCGCCACGCATCGCTGATGCCGTCGAGCTGCAGCGCCTCGCGGCGCAGCGCGACGGCCTCCGCGATCTTCCGCGCGAACCACGCCGCGTCGACCGCCACGTCCTGGTCGGTTTCCAGGATGCGCAGCGCGATCCGCGAATGGCCGTTGTAGAAGCCGCGCCCGATCCATTCGCCATCCACGCCGACGATGTCCACCAGGCTGCCGGGCTTCGGCTTCTGCGCGGGCTTGTCCACGACCTTCTGGAAAACCCAGGGATGGGTGGAGCGCCAGGGATTGCGCAGGCGGACGATCGGGTTGTTCGCGGCGGTGTTCATCCCGCCATTATCGCCGTCCCGGCGTCGCGGGGCTTCCACGGCGCGTCTCCGCCGCAGGCCTTGCAAACCCGCACGGCGGCGCCACCTCTGGGACATGGACCTGCCGACCCACGAAACGCCCCCCGACAGCCCCGGCCAGCGTCGCGCCGATGCCGCGCGGATCCGCCGCGCGCTCAATGCAAGCCTCGCCGCGGTGCTGCTGGTGCTGGTGGCCTTCGTCGCGCAGCAGAATTTCGACTGGCGCCCGCTCGCGATCGCGCCCCTGCAGGCGCACGGCCTGTGGGGCCTGCTCGCCGCGCCGCTGCTGCACGGCTCGCCGGGCCATGTTGCCGCCAACGCGATTTCGCTGCTGGTGCTCGGCACGCTCGCCGGTACCGTCTATCCGCGCGCGTCGGTGCGCGCGCTGCCGCTGCTCTGGGTCGGCTCGGGGCTGGGCGCATGGCTGCTGGGCACGCCGGGCAGCCTGCACCTGGGCGCGAGCGGCGTCGCGCACGGGCTCGGCTTCCTGATCTTCGGGCTCGGCCTGCTGCGCCGCGACCGTGCCGCGGTGGCGGCGGGCATGATCGCCTTCATGTTCTACGGCGGCATGTTGCTGACGGTGTTGCCGCACGAGCCCGGCGTGTCGTGGCAGGCGCACCTCGGCGGTGCGGTGGCGGGCCTTGTCGCGGCTTGGCTGTTCCGTCGCAGCGACCCGCTGCCGCCACGCAAGCGCTACAGCTGGGAACTGGAGGCGGCCCCCGGCGAGGACGATGCCCTCCTGGAGCAGGCCGTAGTGCCCGAACCCATCGCCCGCGCGCGCGACGCGTCCTAGGCCTGCGGCAGCGGCAGCCCGCGCATCGGCTTGACCGTGCGCAGCACGAAGCTCGAGTTCACGTCCTCGACCCCGGCCTGGCCGAGCAGCCGGTCGAGCAGGAAGCGCGAGAAATGGTCGAGGTCGCGCACCATCACCTGCAGCAGGTAATCCATGTCGCCGGTGAGCGCGTTGCAAGCGACCACTTCATCCCACTCGTTGACGCTGCGGGCGAAGGCCTCGACGGTCTGCGAATCGTGCTGGCGCAGCTGCACCCGCACGAAGGCTTGCAGGCCCAGCCCGAGGTGCGCGGAATCGAGCTCGGCCCGGTAGCCGGCGATCACGCCGTCGCGTTCGAGGCGCTGGACCCGGCGCAGGCAGGCCGAAGCCGAAAGGTGGACGCGCTCTGCCAGCTCGGCGTTCGGGACACGCCCGTCGCGCTGCAGCTCGGCCAGCAGCAACAGATCGATGCGATCGAGGTCGGATGCCTCCATTCCGTGCGCTCCCAGGCAAATCCCCGCAATCCTGTTGCGTATAAAGGCCCGATTCCTGCAATTTTGCAACCCCGTTGCGCCGCCGGGCCGCTAAAGTCGAAGGCATGAGCCAGCCGCGCCGCCTCGAGAACGTCCAGACCGACCGCGGCAAGATCCCGGTCTACGCGACCGGCGTGGTCACCCAGCCGTGGGACGGCTATACCGAGACCGACCACGACGTCTGGAAGCGGCTGTACGCGCGCCAGCGCGAGTTGCTGGTCGGCCGCGCCAGCGAGGCCTTCCTGCGCGCGCAGGCGGAGATGGGCCTCACGCCCGACCGCATCCCGCGCTTCGACGACCTCAACAAGGTGCTCGGCGAAGCGACCGGCTGGCAGCTGGTCGGCGTCGAGGGCCTGCTGCCCGAGCTCGACTTCTTCACCCATCTGGCCAACCGCCGCTTCCCGGTGACCTGGTGGATCCGGCGCCCGGACCAGTTCGATTACATCGAAGAACCGGACCTCTTCCACGACCTGTTCGGCCACGTGCCGCTGCTGATGAACCCGGTGTTCGCCGACTACATGGAGGCGTACGGGCGCGGCGGCATCAAGGCGCAGGGCCTCGGCGCGGCGGCGATGCAGCACCTGGCGCGGCTGTACTGGTACACGGTCGAATTCGGCCTGATCCGGGAACCGGCCGGCCTGCGCATCTACGGCAGCGGCATCGTGTCGTCGAGCGGCGAAAGCGTGCACAGCCTCGACAGCGCCGCGCCCAACCGCATCGGCTTCGACGTGGAGCGGGTGATGCGCACCCGCTATCGCATCGACACCTACCAGCAGACCTATTTCGTCATCGACAGCTTCGAGCAGTTGATGGAGGAGACGTCGCGCGACTTCGCGCCGATGTACGCGCGCCTGGCCCACGGCGATTCGCTGCCGGCGGACGCGGTGCTGGACGCCGACCGCGTGTATACGCGCGGCAGCGGCGAAGGCTGGACGCGCGGCGGGGATAACTGAACGGGGACCGCTCCCCCCGGTTCTCCCGTACACCCGACAGTCACGATCCGCCCCGGATCATTCCCCGACCTCGCGGACCGGCACCATCGCCGGCGCCGCGCGGCCTCTCATCCCCTGCGACCCGTACGGCCCACGCTGCCCACGCTGCCCACATGGATACCGCCACCCGCATGGACATTGCCGCCGACGAACTGCTGCTCGAACTCGAGCGCATCGAAGCCACCCTGGACGAAGCCGTGCGCCGCGCCGGCGAAGGTTACGGGCCGAACTTCGAGCGCCGCATGGGCGCGCACCTGCGCAGCCTGCGCGCAGTGCTCGGGC
>CAMLSB010000113.1 GCA_946482565.1 uncultured Lysobacteraceae bacterium
CCGTTCGGCGGTATCTTTCTGTTGCACTTTCCGTCGGCTCGCGCCGCCCAGGCGTTACCTGGCACCGTGCCCTGTGGAGCCCGGACTTTCCTCGGCATGCACCGAAATGCATGACGCGGCTGTCTGGCCGGCTCCGCCGCCGCGGATTCTACGCTGCAATGGCCTATCCCGCGCTTTCGCCGCTGCTTTCGCCGCCATTCCCGCCGTAGAGCGCCTTGCGGGGCGCGCCGCTGAGTTCGGCCGCCACCCGTGCCGCCGTGGAAGGCGGGAGGTGGGCGCTGAGCGTGGCGTAGATGCGGCGGCCCTCGGCCACGCGCGCATCGGCGTCCTCGCCCATGCCCTGCACGAGCACGACGAATTCGCCGCGGCGCTGGTCGGCATCGTTGGCCACTCGCTCGCACAACGAGGCCAGGTCGCCGTCGAGCACGGTTTCGAACAGTTTGGTGAGTTCGCGCGCCAGCACCGCGGGGCGGTCGCCACCGAAGGCGGCGCGCATGTCCTCCAGCGTTTCCTGGATGCGGTGCGCCGCTTCGTAGAATGCGAGCGTGCGCGGTTCGCCCGCCAGCGCGGCGAGGCGTTCGCGGCGCGCACCCGTTTTCGCGGGAAGGAAGCCTTCGAACACGAAGCGGTCGCTGGGCAGGCCGGCGACGCTCAGCGCGGCGACGAAGGCGCAGGCGCCGGGCACGGGGCTCACCTTCACCCCGGCGGCGCGCGCGGCGCGGACGAGGCGGAAGCCGGGGTCGCTGACCAGCGGCGTGCCGGCGTCGGACACCAGCGCGAGGTCCTCGCCCGCGAGCAGGCGCGCGACCAGGGGCGCGGCCGCGGCCTCCTCGTTGTGCTGGTGCAGGGCCAGCAGCGGGCGCTCGATGCCGAAGTGGGCGAGCAGCTGGCGCGTGTGCCGGGTGTCCTCCGCGCAGATGGCGGCGACCGAGCGCAGCACCTCCAGCGCTCGCGACGACAGGTCGCCGAGATTGCCGATCGGCGTCGCGACCACGTGAAGGACACCGGCGGGGTTGCTGACTGCCATTCGCGCTCCGGCGCGCGCGCTTTCGCGCAGTGGGTAGAATCGTAACCGGTCCGCAGGGAAAGCCCGCCGCGATGCAGAAGACGCCGTTCCGCTCCACCTGGCTGGCGACGCCGCTGTTGATGGCGCTGCTGCTGGCCACGCTGGCCCTTGCCGGCTGCGCGACCACCGCGGTGCGCGCGCCGGTCGTGGTGCGACCGGATCCTGCCTTCGCCGAAGCCCACGCGCTTGCCGCCGGGCTGGCCACGATGCCGAGCGCCGAACGCAAGGCGAACGCGGCGCGCATCGATCGCCTCGTCGCGCGCCTGGACGACGCCACGCTCGCGCGCGAAGCTGCCGCCTTGCCGGCGGGCGACCCGCTCTACGACTTCGCCGGGCGTGCGCTGATCACGCGCGGCCTGCCGCTGCCGCGCCCGTTCGACCGCAACCGAGGGGCCTCCGCCACGCGCCCGCCGGCCGAATCCGACGGTTACCGCCCGCCGCTGCATCTCGCCGTGCTGCTGCCGCTGACCGGCCCGCTCGCGACGGCCGCGGTGCCGGTGCGCGACGGCCTGCTTGCCGGCTACTACGCCGAACGTCGCCGGCGCCCGGACATCGCCTTCTACGACACCGCCGGCGGCGTCAGTTCGGCATATTCCCGCGCGGTGGCGGCCGGTGCCGACTTCATGGTCGGGCCGCTGGGTCGCGACGAGGTCGGGCGGCTGTTCGGGCCGGGCCAGCTCGACGTGCCGGTGCTCGCGCTCAATCGCGGCAGCGTCGCGCCGCCGGCCGGCAGCGCCAGTTTCTCGCTCGCGCCGGAAGACGACGGCATCGCCGCCGCCGAATATCTCGTCGCGCGCAAGGCAATGCGCACGCTCGTGCTCGCCGACGGCGACGAAAGCATGCGCCGCGCCGTCGCCGCGTTCCGCGAGCAGTACCAGCAGCGCGGCGGGCAGGTCGTCGCCGAACTCGCCGTGGCGCCGACGCCCGCCGACATGGGCGCCGCGCTGGCGACCGCCGCGCAATCCACCGGCGGCACCGAATCGAACGCGGTGGATGCCGTGTTCCTCGCCGTGCGCGCCTCGCAGGCCCGCGCGCTTGCGCCGCAGCTCGCCGCGGCGGGCCTGGGCGGCAAGGTGCGCGTCGCGACATCGCAACTCGGCGCGGCGACTGCGAAAGACACCGCGGACCACGCGCTCGACGGCATCGCGTTCCCCAGCGATGCCTGGACCGTGCGCAACATCCCCGGGCTGCCATCCGCCGACAGCGCCGCATCGCTGCTCGCCAGCGCGCGCGGGCCGGCGCAGCGCCTGTTCGCATTCGGCCACGACGCGTGGCTGCTCGTCGCGTATCTCGACCGGCTCGCCGCCGATCCAAACGCGCATGTGCCCGGTGCCACCGGGCAGTTGCGGCTGGACGGCTTCGGCAATGTGGTGCGCACGCCGGCGTGGACCGCATGGATCGGCGACGTCGCGATGACGCTCGGCGATGCGGGCGGCTGACGGCACGGTTTCCGGGCACGGGACGGCCGCTGGCGGGCTGCCTGCGGGCAGTCCGCGGGGCCGCATCGATCGGCGCGCGCGCGGCGCTGGCGTGGAAGCGCTGGCGCAACGCGAACTCGCCGCGGCCGGACTGCGGCCCCTCGCCGCCAACGTTGCGTTCCGCGGCGGCGAACTCGACCTCGTGATGCTCGACCGCGATCGCGACGGCGATGTCGTCGTGTTCGTCGAAGTGCGCTATCGCGGCGACGCGCGCCACGGCGGCGGCGCCGAATCGATCGACTTCGGCAAGCGCCGGCGGCTGGAGCGCGCGGCGATGCTGTTCCTGCACCGGCGCGGCCTCGACGAAGCGCACTGCCGCTTCGACGTGGTCGAGGCCGACGGGGCCGCCGATGCGCCGCGCCTGCACTGGATCCGCGACGCGTTCCGCGCGGGCGAATGACGTGACGCTGCCTGCATGACGTCGCCGGCATGACGCTGCCCGAAGGCTTCCGCCGCGAAATGGCCGCGCTGTTCGGCGCCGGCGAGGGCTGGCTCGATGGCGGCTCCGAACGCCTGGCCTATGGCTACGACAATTCGCGTCGGCTCGCCCTGCCCGATGCGGTCGCGCTGCCGACCGACGCCGCGCAGGTCGTGGCGCTGGTGCGGGCCTGCCGCGCGCACCACGTGCCGCTGGTCGCGCGCGGGCGCGGCACCAACACCACCGGCGCGAGCGTGCCCTCGTCCGGCGGCGTGGTCGCGTCGTTCGAACGCATGGCGCGCATCCTCGACATCCGCCCGGGCGATCGCTGCGCGGTCGTCGAACCCGGCGTGCTCAATGGCGACCTGCAGCGCGCGCTGGCGCCGCATGGCCTGTCGTGGCCGCCGGATCCGACCAGCGCGGACTTCTCGACGATCGGCGGCAACCTCGCCTGCAACGCCGGCGGGCCGCGCGCGGTGAAGTACGGCGCGAGCCGCGACAACGTGCTCGCGCTCGCCGCGGTCACCGGCGCGGGCGAACTCGTGCGCTGCGGTACGGCGACCACCAAAGGCTCATCGGGTTACGACCTGCAGCGCCTGCTCGTCGGCAGCGAAGGCACGCTCGCCGTGATCGTCGAGGCGACGCTGCGCCTGGTGCCGCTGCCATCGGCACGGCGCTCGCTGCGCGCGGTCTATCGCGACGTCGGCGCGGCCGCGGCCGCCGTGGCGCGGCTGATGGCGCAGCCGGTCACGCCGTCGATGCTGGAGTTCATGGATGGCGACTGCGTCCGCCTCGCCCGCGAGGCCGGCGGCGCGGACCTGCCCGCGTCCGCCGGCGCGCTGCTGATGATCGAGGCGGACGGCGAGCCCGATACCCTGCCCGTTGCGATACGCGCGCTTTCAAAGGCAGCGGCGGGCGAAGGCAACGCCGATGGCCTGCTGGCGATCGACGAAGCCGTCGACGAGGCCGCGCGCGAGCGGCTGTGGTCCGCGCGCAAGGCGCTGTCGCCGGCGCTGCGCACGCTCGCGCCGGGCAAGATCAACGAGGACGTGGTGGTGCCGGTGTCGCGCATCCCGGAACTCGTCGACGGCGTCGGCGCGATCTCGCGCGAATGCGGCTTGCCGCTGGTCACGTTCGGGCACGCCGGCAACGGCAACCTGCACGTCAACATCCTGTACGACCCCGCGGATGCGGCGCAATCGGCGGCGGCGACGGGCGCGCTCGCGCGTGTCTTCGCGCTCGCCATCGGGCTCGGCGGCACGCTGTCCGGCGAACACGGTATCGGCCTGGCCAAGCGCGATTTCATGGCGCAGGCGGTGGACCCGGGCGCGCTGGCGCTGATGCGGCAGGTCAAGGCGGTGTTCGACCCGGACGGAATCCTCAATCCGGGAAAACTGCTGCCGCCGATGTAACGCGGCTCATTCGAAGTGCACGTGCCCGGCGCGCGGCGCGCTCCACTCGCTGCCGTCGCGCAGCAGCGCGCGCACGCCTTCGCCGGCGACGATGCGCCCGACGCGAGTCATCGGCGTCGCGCAACGCGCGGCGAGCACGGCGATGGCGTCGCGCTGCCCGGACGGTGCGGTGAAGCAGAGTTCGTAATCGTCGCCACCCGTCGCCTGCACGGCGCGCCGCGCCTCCGCATCGAAGCGGGACGCAAGCGCGGTGGACGCGGGCAACGCCGCCAGGTCGATCTCAGCGCCCACGTTGCTGGCGTCGCAGACGTGACCGAGGTCCGCGAGCAGGCCATCGGAAACGTCGATCGCGGCGCTCGCGATGCCCGCCGCGAGCGCGAGTCCGGCATTGATGCGCGGCACCGGCCGGTCGAGCCGCGCGCGCAGCGGCGCGTCCGCGGCACCCCCCGCGCGCCACTGCACCAGCGCCGCCGCGGCATCGCCGAGGCTTCCGGTGACCCAGACGTCATCGCCGGCACGCGCACCGCCGCGGCGCAGCGCGGCCTGCGGCGCGACGAAGCCATGCACCGTCACGCAGACGGACAACGGTCCGCGCGTGGTGTCGCCGCCGACCAGCGCGAGCCCGTGGCGCGCCGCGAGTTCGAGGAAACCATCGAGGAACGCATCCACCCACGCGACGTCGGCATGCGGCAGCGAAAGCGACAGCGTCGCCCACGCCGGTTGCGCGCCCATGGCCGCCAGGTCGGAGAGGTTCACGGCGAGCGCCTTCCAGCCGATGTCGGCGGCGGCGGTTTCGCCGGGGAAATGCACGTCGATGTTGAGCGTGTCGGTGGCGACCGCGAGCAACATGCCGGGCGGTGGCAGGAGCAGCGCCGCATCGTCGCCGATGCCCAGCACCACGTCGTCGCGACCGGCGGCGCGACGGCGGATGCGCTCGATCAATTCGAATTCCATGTCGCCGGCGCGGCCGCTTCGCGCTACGGCGCGCGGCGGCCCGCGGCAACCTCGGGCGCGCGCCAGTCGGCGGCCGCCTTGTCGAGCACGCCGTTGACGTAGGCATGGCCGTGTTCGGAACCGAAGCGCTTGGTGGTGTCGATCGCCTCGTTGAGCACGACGCGATACGGCACGTCGAGGCGATGCAGCAACTCGTAGGTGGCGATGCGCAGCACCGCGCGCTCGATCTGGTCGACCTGCGCGACCTCGCGGTCGAGGTGCGCGGCCAGCGCCGCGTCGAGTTCCGCGCTTCCGGCGATGACGCCGCGCACCAGGTCTTCGAAATAGGCCAGGTCCGCGATCTCGCGCGCCTGCTCGTGCGCGAACTGCGCGATCACGTCGCGCACGCTGCCGCCCGATACCTGCCACGCGTAGATCGCCTGCAACGCCCGCCGGCGCGCGCGCGAACGCGTGACCGGGTCGATGCCGTCGCCGCGGTGCCGGTTCATCGGACCGCTCCCGCCGGCGCAGCCGGCAGCGCCTGCAGCAGGTGCGCCATTTCGATCGCGACCAAAGCGCACTCCTCGCCCTTGTTGCCATGGCTGCCGCCCGCGCGTGCGACGGCATCGGCGTGGTTCTCGACCGCGAGCACGCCGTTGCACACCGGCAGCGCATGATCGAGCGCCACGCGCATCAGGCCGTCGGCGCAGCCGTCGGCCACCTGCTCGTAGTGCCGCGTGTCGCCGCGGACTACGCAGCCGAGCGCGACGATCGCGGCATGGCCGCGCGCCGCGCCAAGGCGTGCGGCGGCCAGCGGCAATTCCCACGCGCCGGGCACGCGGACCACGTCGATCGCGTCCTCGGCGACGCCGTTGTCGGCGAAGGCCTTGCGCGCGCCGGCGACCAGCGCATCGGTGATGCGCGGGTTCCAGCGGCTGG
>CAMLSB010000114.1 GCA_946482565.1 uncultured Lysobacteraceae bacterium
CGTCGCGGGCGCTGCGGCTGTCGGTGACGATGATGTGGTAGAAGGGGCGCTTCTTCGCGCCGCCACGGGTGAGGCGGATCTTGACCATGGTCGTTTCTTCGGTGTTGCCCAGCTGCCGGAATGGCAGGGTAAGCCGACTATTCTAGCCCATGGGCCCGGGCCGCTTCCAGCCCATCGACCGGGGCCGCGGTACTCAGCCCGCCGTCGCCACCCCGAACAGGTGGCCCACGGCCGCCGTGAACGCCATCGCCAGGGCGCTCCAGGCAAGCACCCGCAGTGCCCCACGCCACGCCGATGCCCCGCCGACCCGGGCTGCGACCGCGCCCAGCGCGCCCAGGCACACCAGCGAAACTCCAGTGATCCAGGTTTCCGCGCCCGCTTGCGGCGCGGCGAGCACCACCGCGATCGGCAGTGCCGCACCGACCGCGAACGCCGCCGCGGAAGCCAATGCCGCCTGCAGCGGCCGTGCACGCAGGGCGTCGGTGATGCCCAGTTCGTCGCGCGCATGCGCGCCCAGCGCGTCGTGCGCCGCGAGCTGCGTCGCCACCTGTTCCGCAAGCGCGTGGTCAAGGCCGCGCCGCACGTAGATCCCGACCAGCTCGCGATGTTCGCCTTCCGGGAAGTCCTGCAGCTCGCGCCGTTCCTTCTCGAGGTCCGCGTGCTCGGCGTCGGCCTGCGAGCTCACCGACACGTATTCGCCCGCGGCCATCGACATCGCGCCGCCGACCAGGCCCGCCACGCCGGCGACCAGTACCGATCCGTGCGCCGCACCCGCGGCCGCCATGCCCACCAGCAACGAGGCCGTGGAGACGATGCCGTCGTTCGCACCGAGCACCGCGGCACGCAACCAGCCGGCGCGGCCGCCGCGGTGGCGTTCGCGATGCGGTCCGCGCTTCATGTCAGCGACGGAACGGCATTCCGCCGCCCCCGCCACCCATCATGCCCTGCATGCCGCGCATCAGGCCCTTCATGCCGCCGCGGCCCATCTTCGACATCATCTTTTCCATCTGCTGGTACTGCTTCATCAGCTTGTTGACGTCGGCCGGCGTGAGGCCCGCGCCCTTCGCGATGCGCGCGCGGCGCGAGCCGTTCAGCAGCGCCGGGTTGCGGCGCTCGCGCTTGGTCATCGAGTTGATGATCGCGACCATGCGCGGCACTTCGCGGCCGGTGACCTGCGCCTTGACGTGATCGGGGATCTGGCCCACGCCCGGCAGCTTGTCCATCAGCCCGGCGAGGCCACCCATGTTCTGCATCTGCTCGAGCTGGTCGCGCATGTCGTTCAAGTCGAACTTGCTGCCCTTGGCGACCTTCTCGGCGAGCTTCTGCGCCTTGTCCTTGTCGACCTGCTGCTCGACCTGCTCGACCAGCGACAGCACGTCGCCCATGTCGAGGATGCGGCTGGCGACGCGATCCGGGTGGAACACGTCGAGGCCTTCCGGCTTCTCGCCGGTGCCGACGAACTTGACCGGCTTGCCGGTGACGTAGCGCACGCTGAGCGCCGCGCCGCCGCGCGCGTCGCCGTCGGTCTTGGTCAGCACGACGCCGGTGAGCGGCAGCGCCTCGCCGAAGTGCTTCGCGGTGACGGCGGCATCCTGGCCGGTCATCGAATCGACGACGAACAGCGTCTCCACTGGTTTCACGGCGGCGTGCAGCGCCTTGATCTCGGCCATCATCGCGTCGTCGATGCTGGTGCGGCCGGCGGTGTCGACGATGAGGACGTCGACGAAGGTCTTGCGCGCCTCGTCGATCGCCGCGCGCACGATCGCCTCGGGCTTCTGCGACGCATCCGACGGGAAGAACGCGACGCCGACCTGCTGCGCGAGCGTCTTCAGCTGCTCGATCGCCGCGGGACGATACACGTCGGCCGACACGACCATCACCTTTTTCTTGCGGCGTTCCCTGAGGTGCTTGCCGAGCTTGGCGACCGTCGTGGTCTTGCCCGCGCCCTGCAGGCCCGCCATCAGCACCACCGCCGGCGCCGGCACGTTGAGGTTCAGCTCGCTCGCCTGCGCGCCCATCACCAGCGTGAGTTCGTCGCGCACGACCTTGATCAGCGCCTGGCCCGGCGTCAGCGACTTCAGTACTTCCTGGCCGACCGCGCGCACCTTGATGCGCTGGATCAGCGCCTGCACCACGGGCAGCGCGACGTCGGCCTCGAGCAGCGCCACGCGCACCTCGCGCAGGGCCTCGGCGATGTTGGATTCGGTCAGCCGGCCGCGGCCGCGCAGGCGCTCGACGGTGCCCGACAGGCGCTGGGTGAGGGATTCGAACATGGGCGCTCGGGCGGGAAGCCCGCCGGATGGAGATGGCCGCCGATTATAGCCGCCGCCCGCACGGCAGCCGCCGGCCGGGCCTCCGCGGGGCGGGCGTGCATGCGACACTTCGCGCATGGCGATCGCATGGCTTTCGGTGGCGGCTTACCTCGCGGCGGCGACGCTGCTGGTCGTCGACCTGCGTCGCGCCGAACGCGCGCCAGCCACCTGGCTGTCCGTCGCCGCTGCGGCCGTACTGCTGCATGCCGGCGTGCATGTGCTGGCGTGGCGCTCGAGCGGGGTCGCCGACATGCATTTCTTCGCGGCGCTGTCCCTGGTCGGCCTCGGCATGGCCGCGCTGACCGCCTGCTTCGGCGCCAGCGGGCGCATGGCCGCGCTCGGCGTGGTCGCCTACCCCATTGCCGGGCTGGTGCTGGCCGCGTATGCCGTTTACGGCCGCCACCTCGCCGAACCGATGGACTGGCGGTTGCAGCTGCACGCCTGGTGCGCCCTGCTCGCCTACGCCACTCTGGCGGTGGCGGCGCTGCTCGCGCTGATGCTGTGGCTTCAGGAACGCGCCCTGCGCCGGCATCGCATCGGCCCCTGGCTGCATGCGCTGCCGCCGCTGGTCGACCTGGAAACGCTGCTGTTCCGCACCGTGGGCGCCGGCTTCGTGCTGCTGACCGCGACCCTGCTCACCGGCGTCCTGTTCGTGCAGGACCTGTTCGCCCAGCACCTGGTCCACAAGACCGTGCTGAGCGTGCTGTCGTGGCTGCTGTTCGGCGGGCTGCTGCTGGGCCGCTGGCGGCGCGGTTGGCGCGGCCGGATCGCGGTGCGCTGGACCCTGGCGGCCATGATCCTGCTGGTCCTGGCCTTCTTCGGCAGCAAGGCGGTCCTGGAGCTGGTCCTGCACCGGGTAGCTTGAGGTCGATGCCCGGGCTTTTAGTGCCTGGGCTTTTAGTGCCTGGGCTTTTAATGCATGCGGAATAGTTGCATTGACAAATATTGCCATGGGTAGCAATATGCGCCCCCATGAAGACGCCCGCCCCCCTCTGGGACCTCCCCGCCGAGCCCTGTACGGCCTCCGCGCTGGGCATCCTGCTGCGCCAGACGCGTGATGCGATGTGGGCACGCATGGCCGTGGAGCTCGACAAGCTCGGCCACGACCTCACCTTCAGCCAGTACATCACCCTGAAGAAGCTCGCCGCCGGCAATGCCAGCGTCACCGACCTCGCCCGCGCCGCCGAAGTGAACCCGGGCGCGATGACGCGCCTGCTGGACAAGCTCGAGGCGCGCGGCCTCATCGAACGCTTCGCCGTCCCCAGCGACCGGCGTGCGCTCGACATCCGCCTGACCGAGGCGGGCACCATCATCTGGCAGGACATCAACCAGTGCGGCATGCGGGTACGCGAATTCGCCATGGAAGGCATGGACGACGCCGAACGCCAGCAGTTGACCGACCTCCTCGTCCGCGTCCGCGACAACCTCACCACAGCGACCCCACGCCCATGACCTCGAAGAAGACTGGCTCGCCGCGACGTCTCGTCCGGCGGGCCGCGAAGCCGATCCCGGTGCCTGCCCTGTTCGTGGCGTCGCTGCTCGCGGCGGCGCTCCTCGCCGGCTGCGCGAGCACCCACGGGCTCGCGCCCGCGATGGCCCCGACGGATGCTGGCACGCTCGCCGCATCGCATAGCTTCGCTGGCGGCGCGCCCTCCGCAACGTTCCCCGAGCTGCAGTGGTGGCGCGCGTTCGGCGACCCGCAGCTCGACGCGCTCGTCTCCGAAGCAATTGCCGATGCGCCATCGTTGCAGGCCGCCGATGCACGCGTGCGCCAGGCGCAGGCGCAGGCCGGCCTGGCCGACGCCGCGCGCAAGCCGACGCTCGGTACGAGCGCGCAGTACACCGGCATCCAGATCCCCGAAACCTTCATCGATCCGCCGATGGGCGGCGACCTCAAGTTCAGCCCGGTGCTGATGCTCGATTTCAAGTACGCGCCGGACCTGTGGGGCGGCAAGCGTGCCGCGTACCAGGCCGCCGTCGGCCAGGCGCGCGCCGCCGAAGTCGAAGCGCAGGCCGCGCGCGTGACGCTCGCCAGCAACGTCGCCAACGCCTACATCGCGCTGGACCAGGCCTACGCCACGCTCGACGTCGCCAACCACGAGCGCGAGCGCGCGACGCAACTGGCCGCGCTCGGGCGGCAGCGCGTCGAGGCCGGCATCGACAACCACATGCAGATGGAAGCCGGCCGCAGCGCGACCGCCGCCGCCGCGCAGCAGGCCGGCGCGGCACGGCAGCAGGTGGACGCGCTGCGCAATGCGCTCGCTGCATTGCTCGGCAAGGGACCGGACCGCGGCCTCTCGATCGAACGCCCGCAGCTGCGCGCCGCGACGCCGGCCGTGCCGTCCGTGCTGCCGAGCGAGTTGCTGGGCCACCGCGCCGACGTCGTCGCGGCGCGCTGGCGCGTCGAAGCCGCGGCACGCGGCATCGACGCGAGCAAGGCATCGTTCAAGCCGAGCGTGAACCTCAGCGCGATCGTCGGCCTCACCGCGCCGCACTTCGACGACCTGTTCGGCAGCAAGGCCGTGCTCGGCTTCGGCGGGCCGGCGCTGAGCCTGCCGATCTTCGACGGCGGCGCCCTGCGTTCGCGCCTGGCGAAGAGCGACGCCGACTACGACCTCGCCGTCGCCGCCTACAACCAGTCGCTCGTCGGCGCGCTGCGCGAAGTCGCCGACGCCGTGCAGGCACTGCGCTCGCTCGACGCGCAGCTCGCCGATGCGCAACGCGCGCGCGATGCCGCTTCGGCCGCGTGGGACGTCGCCGTGAGCCGGCAGCGCGCCGGCATCGGCAATCGCATCGACGCGCTGGTTGCGCAGCAGCCGCTGCTGCGCCTGGACCAGCAACTCGCCGCGCTGCGCGCCGCGCGCCTGCAGGCCGCGGTCGAACTCGACCGCGCGCTCGGCGGCGGCCTCGCCCTCGACGCGCCCGACGCCGGCATCGCTTCCGACTCCGCTTCCGACTCCACCGCCAACATCGCCAAGGCCTCCACGCCATGACCACCGAAATCAATCCCAACGCCCAGGCGGCGCCGACCCCCGCCGCCGGCAACGGCAAGCGCAAGCGTGCGCTGCTGGCCGTGGCCGCCATCGTCGTGATCGCCCTGGTCGCGTGGCTGCTGTGGTACGTCTTCATCGGCCGCTGGCACGTCGACACCGACGATGCGTACGTGCAGGGCAACGTCGTCGAGATCACGCCGCAGGCCGGCGGCACCGTCGTCTCGATCGGCGCCGAGGACGGCATGAAGGTCGTGGCCGGCCAGGTGCTGGTGCAGCTCGACCCGAACGATGCGCGCGTCGCGCTGGAGCAGGCGAAGGCGAATCTCGCCGGCACCGTGCGCCAGGTCCGCGGCCTGTACAACGCCGTCGAGGCCGGCCAGGCCGACCTGCGCGCACGCAACGTCGCCTTGCAGAAGGCGCGCGCGGACGTCGCGCGCCGCCAGGGTCTGGTCGCCAGCGGCGCCGTTTCGGCCGAAGAGCTGTCGCACGCGCGCGACGCGCTCGCCGCAGCGGAGGCCGCGGTCTCCGCCTCGCATGAGGACCTCTCGCGCAACCGCGCGCTGGTCGACGCCACCAGCGTCGCCAGCCAGCCGCAGGTGCAGGCCGCGGCCGCCGCCGTGCGCGCCGCCTACCTCAACCTGCAGCGCGCGGCGATCGTCGCGCCGGTGACCGGCTACGTCGCGCAGCGCAGCGTGCAGCTCGGCCAGCGCGTCGCGCCCGGCACCACGCTGATGACGGTGATCCCGCTCGAGCAGGCCTGGGTCGAAGCCAACTTCAAGGAAACCCAGCTCGAGAAGCTGCGCCTGGGCCAGCCAGTGAAGCTGACCTCGGACGTGTACGGCGGCGACGTCGAGTTCGACGGCAAGCTCGCCAGCCTCGGCCTCGGCACCGGCAG
>CAMLSB010000115.1 GCA_946482565.1 uncultured Lysobacteraceae bacterium
GGCCGGAGGGCGGGCATCGCGGCGGGCAGATCATCGCGCAGGGCACGCCGGAAGAGGTCGCGAAGATCCAGCAATCGCACACCGGGCGCTTCCTGGCGAAGACGCTGGGGATGGAAGGCAAGCCGGCGAAAAGGAAATCCCCGGCAGGAGCAGCGGCCGCATGAGCAACGCCAACGACACCGCCGCGACGACGTCCGGTTCGCCTTCTGCCGGCACGCCAGCTCCCGTCGTGCTGTTCCGCCACGCGATCGAGCCGCGCTGGCGCGACCTCGACGCGTTCGGCCACGTCAACAACTCCAACTTCCTCACCTACCTCGAGGAATCCCGGATCCAGTGGTTCCGCACGCTGGGCCGCGAGTGGGTGACGGAAGCGATCGCGCCGCTGCTGGCCGCCGTGCACATCAACTACCGCCTGCCGATCGAGTATCCGTCGGCGATCGCGGTCGAGTTGTTCGCTTCGCGCATCGGCAACACCAGCATCACCATCGGCCACCGCATCGTGTCGGCCGACGGCAAGGCCCTGCACGCCGATGGCGACGTCGTGATGGTGTGGATCGACCGCGCGAGCGGCAAGCCCGTGCCGCTGCCCGACGCCGTCCGCGAAGTCGCCGCGTCGGCCGGTTAACCGCTCGCGATGGGCCTGGCTTCGAACGGAACGCTGAAGCGGCGGCCGTCTTCGAGCGTGAACTCGATGGTGACGCGATCGCCCGCGTGCAGCGGCTTCACCGGCCGCATCAGCATCAGGTGGAAGCCGCCCGGCGCGAGCGTGGCGCTGCCGCCGGGCGCCAGGCGCAACGCAGGCGTCGCGCGCATGCGGCTGATGCCGCCTTCGACGCGGGTTTCGTGCAGGCTGGTGTCGGCGAACGCATCGCTGTGCGCGGCCACGATCGCGAGCGGCGCCTTGCACGGATTGGAGATGCGCGCGTAGCCCGCCATCATCGGCAGGCCGGCGGGCGGCATGCGGATCCAGGCGCCTTCGACCGTCGGCAGGCAGCCATTGGCAGCCGCGGCGCCGGACGCCATCAGCGCCAGCGCGGCCAGCGCGCCACGCAAGCGATTCGGACGGGAGCGCAGGCGCGGGTACGAAAGCCGGTTCATGCGCATAATTGTAGCCCCACCCGCCCGCGGAGCCCGCCATGAGCGACCTCGTCTCGATCATCGACCACGGCGCGGTGCGCGAATTGCGGCTGGCGCGCCCGCCGGTGAACGCGCTGGACCCCGCGCTGTCACGGGCGATCGCCGATGCGGTCGCGCGCGCCGCCGCCGAGGGCGTGCGCGGGTTGGTGCTGTCCGGCGGCCCGAAGGTCTTCTCCGCCGGCCTCGACGTGCCCTATCTCGCGTCGCTCGGCGCCGACCGCGTGGCCCTGCGCGCGGCGTGGGAGGCGTTCTTCTCCGCGGCGCGCGCGCTCGCGAACGCACCGATGCCGGTGGTCGCCGCCATGGCCGGGCACGCGCCCGCCGGCGGCTGCGTGCTGGCGCTGTGCTGCGACTACCGGATCATGGCGAGCGGCCCGTATGCGATCGGCCTGAACGAGACGCAGGTCGGCCTGGTCGCGCCGGAAGGCATCCAGCACCTGATGCGCCGCGTCGTCGGCGCCTATCGCGCGGAGCGCCTGCTGGTCGCGGGCGAACTCGTGCAATCCGAGGCGGCGTTGGCGATGGGCCTGGTCGACGAAGTCGTCGATGTCGACGGCGTGCCGGTGCGGGCCGTGGCGTGGCTCACGCACCTGCTGGCGCTGCCGCGCGGGCCGATGCTGGAGACGCGGCGCATCGCGCGCGCGGACCTCGTGGCGGCGCTCGAGCCGGAGCGCATCGGGCTCGACCGCTTCATCGACGGCTGGTACTCCGACGACACGCAGGCCGCGTTGCGCGCCCTGCTCTCCCGCCTCGGCAAATAGCTTCGTCGCGCCCGTCGCTTTGTCGCTTCGGGGCTGGGCGACGCGAATGCGTGTGTGTGGTCCGCCGCGTCGACGAGTCGTCCAGGACTCACTCCGCGGGCGCGGGCCATCCATGGCCCGCTCGGCCCACACACACGCACTCGCGCCGCCCACCCCAAGCGAGTCCCTGCCGCTTCGAATCAAGAGCGGAAGAACGAGCCCAATCTTCCCGAAGACGTGGGACGCGCTTGGGGTGGTTGCCGTGGAATGCGCAGGCCCGTCCGGGACCGTCGGCGACATGGATGTCGCCGAAGAGGCTCCATGGATGGATTCACGCCGTGTCCCGGACGGGCCTGCGCATTCCGCGGCGACCCGATCCGATGCAGATCCCCAGCCGATCCGGGCCGATCCGAAAGGTCAGGGGCCGGTGGCGACGGGGCGCGACGGATCGCTGATCCAGCCGCTCCAGGAACCGGTGAACAGCTTCGCACCGTGCAGGCCGGCGTGTTCCAGCGCGAGCAGGTGGTGGCACGCGGTCACGCCGCTGCCGCACATCGCGACGAGGCGCGCGGGATCGCGGCCTTCGAGCGCGGCTTCGAATTCGCGGCGCAGCACGCCGGGCGACTTGAACCGGCCGTCGCCGAGGTTTTCGGAATACGGGCGGTTGCGCGCGCCGGGCACGTGGCCCGCGACGCGATCGAGCGGTTCGACCTCGCCACGGAAGCGCGGCGCGGCGCGCGCGTCGAGCAACAGGTCGCCGGCGTCCAGCCGCGACTGCACGCCTGCCGCGTCGAGCAAGCGCGCGGCATCGAAACCGTCCGTCGCGTATTCCACCGCCACCGTTCGTGGCACGCGCGCGTCCACCGGTAGGCCGAGTTGCGTCCAGCGCGCCCAGCCACCGTCGAGCACGGCGACGCGTTCGTGCCCCAGCGCGCGCAGCATGAACCACAGCCGCGCGGCGAATGCGCCGTCGCCGTCGTCGTACGCGACGACCTGCGTGTCGCGCGCGATGCCCCATGCACCCAGCCGCGCGACGAAGTCGGCGGCGTCGGGCCAGGGGTGGCGACCCTGCCCCGTCTTGCGATGATCGGACAGGTCGGCCTCGAGTTCGACGCGGATCGCGCCGGGGATGTGCGATTCCGCGTACAGCCGCGGCCCCGCCTCACGATCGGCCAGCGAGACGCGGCAGTCGGCGACGACCAGGCCTCCGCGCGTCGAGCCGTCCTCGGCCGCGCCGGCATCGGCGAGCCGCGCCGCCAGGTCCTCGGGCTGCACCAGGGTGTTCCAACCCTCCATCACGCACGCTCCAGGCGTTGCCGCAGGTTGAGCAGGATCGACGCGGTCGCGCCCCAGATGCGCAGGCGCGGCTGGCCGCGATCGACGAATTCGAGCACCGTGCGCTCGCGCCCCTGCCATTGCAACGAGACGCGGCGCAGGTTCGCTTCGGCCATGAGGAAGTCGAGCGGCACCTCGAACACTTCGTCGACTTCGCGCGGATCCGGGCGCGCGCGGTAGTCGGCGGCGATGGTGGCGACGAGCGGCAACACGGCGAAGCCGGTCACCGTCGCCAGCGGGTCGAGCCAGCCCAGCGGCGCAAGCGCCGCCGGCGCCACGCCGATTTCCTCGCCGGTTTCGCGGATCGCGGCGGCCGCGGCATCGCGATCGGCAGGTTCGATGCGTCCGCCGGGGAAACTCACCTGCCCGGCATGCTGGCGCAATGCATCGGTGCGTCGCGTCAGCAGCACCTGCACGCCATCCGGTCGCGGCACCAGCCCGACGAGCACCGCTGCCGGCACCGGCGCGGAGGCCGGCAACAGGTCGACGACTTCATCGAGGTTCCAGGCCGGGCCGGCGGGGACGCGCGCGAGCGGATGCAAGGCCGCGGCCACGCGGCGCAACGTGTCGGAAGTGGGCGTGTGCGAGGCCTGCGTGCCGGATGCAGGCGTCTCGAACGGAGGAGGCATGGCGTTCGCCGCCGTCACGCGTCGCCGCGCGCGTCCAGGCGCTCCATGACCCGCAGGCGCGCGGCATCGTCCATCGTCGACCACGCCGCGATCTCGGCCACGCTGCGCCCGCAGCCCGCGCACAGCCCGTCGGCGCGAAGCTCGCACACGCCCACGCAGGGGCTCAACACGACGCTCTGCAGGGGATAGGCGGGGGAAACCATGCGGGGAATATAGCAACGCCGGCACGAGGCCGGCGTTGCGGTACCGCTCGGCGTCGGCGGCGTCGCTTACTTGACGCTGACGAGCTTGATCTCGAACTGCACGGCGACGTTCGGCGGGAACGGGCTGCGCGGGTCGTTGCCGAACGCCTTTTCCGGCGGCAGCACGATTTCCCACTTCGAACCCTGCGGCATCATCGCCAGCACTTCGCGGATCGCGGGCATCTCGATCTCGCTGAGCTTGGTCGAAGCCATCTTCTGCGCGGCGGGCGCCGGCGTCGGCTGCTGGCCCCACGGATACGGGCCGGACACTTCCAGCTCGATCGAGCTGGCCGGCGTCGGCTTGGCGCCGTTGCCGGTTTCGATCACGCGGTACTGCACGCCGTCGGGCAGCGTCTTGACGCCGGCCTTGGCCTTGTTCTGCGCCAGGTAGCCGTCGCTCTTGGTCTTGTTCTCGGCGGCGGCCTTCTCGAACGCAGCCTTGGCCTTGGCCTGCAGGCGCTGCTGCATGGCCTGGTAGGCGTCGCGCATCTGGTCGACGGGAACCGCCGGATCCTTCTTGGCGTAGCCGTCCTGCAGGGCCTTGGTCATCGTGGCCAGGTCGAGTGCTTCACCGCTCTCGACGGTTTCGCGACCGAGCTGGTAGCCCAGGGCGTAGCTGAGCTTGCCCTTTGCGGAGGTGGTGTCCTGCGCGCTGGCAAGGCCGGTGGCGGACAGGGTGAGTGCCGCGAGGGCGGTGGCCGCCAACAGGCGCGACTGCATAAAGCGCAACTTCATTCGGTGGAACCTCCGGGGTGGGCAGTCGCCCCATGGCTGGCATGGGGCGCGCTAGGATAGCGGTCGCAGGGCTTAACTACCACTGACGACCCCACTCCGACCGCGGCCGCGGCGCCGAGTTCCACGCCGGCCCGCCCCACTTGCTGGAATCCCCGAAGCCGATGACCGAGCCCGTCCTCACCAGCACCGACCGCGGCGCGGTCCGGGTGCTCACCGTCAACCGCCCGGACAAGCTGAACGCGCTGGACCTGGCCACCCTGGACGCGCTCCAGGCCGCCTTCGACGCCGTCGCGGCGGACGAGGCGGTGCGCGTGGTCGTGCTGACCGGCGCGGGCCCGAAGGCCTTCGTGGCAGGGGCCGACATCGCCCAGATGAACACCCTCACGCCAGCGCAGGGGCGCGATTTCGCCCTCCGCGGCCAGCGGATGATGCGCACGATCGAGACGCTGCCCAAGCCGGTGATCGCGATGGTGAACGGATTCGCGCTCGGCGGTGGCCTCGAGCTGGCGATGTGCTGCCACCTGCGCATCGCCGCCGACAGCGCGAAGCTCGGCCAGCCCGAGGTCAATCTCGGCCTGATCCCCGGCTTCGGCGGCAGCCAGCGCCTGCTGCGGCTGGCCGGCCGCGCGGCCACGCTGGAACTGTGCCTGACCGGCGCGCCCGTCGACGCGGCGCGCGCGCTGCAGCTGGGCATCGTCAACCGCGTGGTGCCGGCGGCCGAACTGGAAGCGCAGGCGATGGCGCTGGCCGACCAGCTCGCCGCGTCGGCGCCGCTCGCGCTGCGCGGCGTGCTGGACTGCGTGAATTTCGGCGGCGAGTGCGCGATCGGCGAAGGCCTGGCGTACGAAGCCGCGCAGTTCGGCCTGATGTTCGCCACCGAGGACATGCGCGAAGGCACCGGCGCGTTCCTCGCGCGGCGCAAGCCGGAATTCCACGGGCGTTGAGCGAAGCCGGCTGCCCGTGCTGCGGTTGCCGCGCGGCAGGCGGCGAACGCGCGCACGCGATCGCCGCCGCGCTGCGCGACGACGACCTCGACCGGGCGATGACGCTCGGGCTGCTCGATGGCGACGACGCGCCGCCGGTTGCGTGCGCGGAATGCGCGCCCGATTGCCGCGCGCGCATCGAGTCGGCCCGCGCCGGGCGCACGGCTGCGCTCGCAGCGCGCGAGCGCCATCGCGCGCGCGCGCTGCGGCTGGAGCGTCGCGAACGCGAGCGCGCGGAACGCCGCGCGGCCGCGCCGGTCGCCACGGCCGACATGGCGCGGGGCGGGGGGGGCGGGGGGCCGCGCGGCGGGGGGGGGGGGGCGCCCGCCGCCGCGGCCGCGGGGGGC
>CAMLSB010000116.1 GCA_946482565.1 uncultured Lysobacteraceae bacterium
AGGACTACGGCATCGACCCGAAGCTGATCGGGCGCCTCGCCCGCGAGGTCATGGAAGCGCGCGACGCCGGCGCCGAGGTTGCGCTGGTGATCGGCGGCGGCAACATCTTCCGCGGCGCCGGCCTGGCCGCCGGCGGCATGGACCGGGTGACCGGCGACCAGATGGGCATGCTCGCCACCGTGATCAACGCGCTGGCGATGCAGGACGCGCTGGAGAAGCTCGGCGCGAAGGCGCGGGTGATGAGCGCGCTCAAGATCAACGACGTGTGCGAGGACTACATCCGCCGCCGCGCGATCCGCCATCTCGAGAAGGGCCGGCTGGTGATCTTCGCCGCGGGCACCGGCAACCCGTTCTTCACCACCGATTCGGGCGCCGCGCTGCGCGCGATCGAGATCGGCGCCGACCTGCTGCTGAAGGCGACCAAGGTCGACGGCGTGTACGACAAGGATCCGAAGAAGCACCCGGACGCGAAGCGCTATTCGAAGCTGACCTACGACGAGGTGCTGGCGCGCGACCTGCAGGTGATGGACACCGCCGCGTTCGCGCTGGCCCGCGACAGCGACCTGCCGCTGCGCGTGTTCGACATGTCCCAGCCGGGCACCCTGTTGCGCATCCTGCGCGGCGAGGACATCGGTACCCTCGTGAGCGGGCGCTCCGCGCAATAGTGTCCGCGCCGGCGCGGCGCGAGAATCCCGCCATGCAAGGCCACCACGACCCCCACCACGCCCACGGGACCGGCGCCGGCAGCGCGACGCGCGCGTTCGCCATCGTCACGCTCGCCAACCTCGCCTACACGCTGGTCGAGGCCGGTTACGGCTTCTCGACCGATTCGCTGGCGCTGTTGTCGGACGCGCTGCACAACCTCGGCGACGTGCTCGGCCTCGGCCTGGCCTGGGGCGCCGCGGTCATCGCGCGGCGCGCGCCCACCGATCGCCACACCTACGGCTGGCGCCGCGCGACGCTGCTGTCGCCGCTCGCGAACGCGGTGCTGCTGGTGGGCTTCGCCGGCGCGCTGTCGTGGGAGGCGTTGCGCCGCTTCGGCGCGCCGCCGCAGGTGCCGGCGATGCCCGTCATCGTCGTCGCCGCGATCGGCATCGCGGTGAACCTGGGCGGCGCATGGTTGCTGCGCGACGGCCACGGCCACAGCCACGCGCACGACCTCAACCGGCGCGGCGCCTTCCTGCACCTGCTCGCCGACGCGGGCGTCTCGCTGGCGGCGGTGCTGGCGGGCGTCGGCATGCTCCGCTTCGGATGGCGCTGGCTGGATCCGGCCACCGGCCTGCTGGTCGGCGTGGTGGTCGCGATCGGCGCGTTCGGGCTGCTGCGCGACGCCTTCAACGCGGCGATGGATGCGGTGCCTTCGCGCCTGGACCAGGCGCGCGTCCGCGACTGGCTGCTCGCCCAGGACGGCGTCCGCGCGGTCCATCACCTCCACATCTGGTCGCTGGGTGCGGGCGAGATCGCCATGACCGCGCACCTCGTGCGGGCAACGGGCGAGGACCACGACGCCTTCCTCGACCGCGTGCACCACGCGCTGGACCACGAATTCGGCATCAACCACCCGACCCTGCAGGTGGAATTCGGCTCCGACTGCGGCCACGACCGGCACGACCGGGCGCCGCACGCGCACTGAGGGCGTGCGCCGCGGGACCCGCCGCGCGGGGCCGCGGGCCGCAGCCGCGGCCCTTCGCTATACTCCCGAGGCTAAGTTGCAGGCCCGGAGCCCCCAATGATCAACGACATCCACAAGGACGCCCAGGCCCGCATGGCCAAGAGCATCGACGCCCTGCGCCACACGCTGGTCAAGGTCCGGACGGGCCGCGCCTCGACCGCGCTGGTCGAGCACATCAAGGTCAATTACTACGGTTCCGACGTGCCGCTGTCGCAGGTCGCCAGCGTGGCCGTCGCCGATGCGCGCTCGCTGGTCATCACCCCGTGGGAGAAGCAGATCGTGGGCGCGGTCGAGAAGGCGATCCTGGGGTCCGACCTCGGCCTGACCCCGAACACCGCCGGCACCGTGATCCGCCTCAACCTGCCCGCCCTCACCGAGGAGCGCCGCAAGGAACTGTCGAAGGTCGTGCACGGCGAAGGCGAGGACACCAAGGTCGCCATCCGCAACATCCGCCGCGACGCCAACCAGCAGGTCAAGGAATTGCTGAAGGACAAGCAGGCGACCGAGGACGAGGTTTCGCGCAGCGAGGCCGACATCCAGAAGATGACCGACAAGGCCATCAAGGACGTGGACGACGTGGTCAAGGGCAAGGAACAGGAGTTGATGGCGGTCTGATGCCGCCCGTCGACGCGCTCGCGAAGGTTCCGCGCCACCTCGCCGTCATCATGGACGGCAACGGGCGCTGGGCGCAGCAGCGCCACCGTCCCCGCGCCATCGGCCATCGCGCCGGCGCGCGCGCGGTCAACCTCTGCATCGACTTCTGCCTCGACAAGGGCATCGCCGCGCTCACCCTGTTCGCGTTCTCGAGCGAGAACTGGGGGCGGCCGGCCGACGAGGTCGGCGCGCTGATGAAGCTCTTCATGAACGCGCTGGACCGCGAAGTCGACGAGTTGCAGCGCCGCGGCGTGCGCATCCGTTTCATCGGCGAGCGCGGCCGCTTCGCCGATGCGATCCGGGCGCGCATGGACGAGGCCGAAGCGCGCACTGCCGGCAACGACCGGCTCGCGCTCAACATCGCCGCGAGCTACGGCGGGCGCCAGGACATCGCCGCTGCCGCGCGCAGCCTGGCCGAAGACGTGGCCGCGGGCCGGCTGCAGCCCGGGGACATCGACGAGGCCCTGTTCGACAGCCGCACCGCCCTCGCCGGCCTGCCGCCGCCCGACCTGTTCATCCGTACCGGCGGCGACCATCGGGTCAGCAACTTCCTGCTCTGGCAGCTGGCCTACACCGAGCTCTGGTTCACCGAGACGTTGTGGCCGGCGCTGGATGCCGCCACACTGCAGCGCGCCCTGGACGATTTCGCCAGCCGCGAACGCCGCTTCGGCCTCACCGGCGCCCAGGTCGCGGGCGCGCACAACGGGATGACCCCCGCATGACCCGCACCCGCGTGATCGCGGCGCTCGCCATGACCCCGATCGCGATCGCGGCGATCCTGCTCCTGCCCACCCCGTGGCTGGTCGCGCTGGCCGCGATCGTGTTCCTCGCCGGGCTGTGGGAGTGGTTCAAGCTCGCCGACATCGACGACACCCTCGCCCGCACCGTGCTGCTCGTGGTGAACATGGCGCTGATGGTCGCGATCGTCTGGGGTTCGCGCACCAGCGGCGGGCTGAGTTACGTGCTGCTGCAGATCATGATCGTGGTCGGCGTGGCGTGGTGGCTGCTGGCGATGCTGTGGCTGCGGCATTTCGATTTCGCCTCCAACCACGAGACGCATGCGCGCGTGTTCAAGCTCGCGGCGGGCACGCTGGCGATCGTGCCGGCCTGGTGCGCGCTGGCGGTGCTGCACGGCAGCGACCCGAACGGCCACCGCTGGCTGTTCGTGGCGCTGATGATCGTGTGGGCCGCCGATTCCGGCGCGTATTTCGCCGGCCGCCATTTCGGCAAGCGCAAGCTCGCGCCGCGCATCAGCCCGAACAAGACCATCGAAGGCGTCATCGGCGGCGTCGCCTGCGGCCTGCTGGTCGCGCTCGCGTTCGCGCCCTTCGCGGGCGCGTCGCTGCGGGAGTTGCCCGCGGTGGCGCTGGTGGCGGTCGTGGCCGTGCTGTTCTCGGTGGTCGGCGACCTGTTCGAGAGCCTGCTCAAGCGCCACGTCGGCGCCAAGGATTCCGGCGACCTGATCCCGGGCCACGGCGGCATCCTCGACCGCATCGACGGCGTCGTCGCCGCGCTGCCGGTGTTCGCGCTCGGCAAGGCGCTGATGGGCTTCTGAGGTGGACGTCGACGCAGGCATCCGCAAGGTCGCCGTCCTCGGCGCGACCGGCTCGATCGGCACGTCCACGCTCGACGTGGTCGCGCGCCATCCACGACGGCTGCGCGCGACGGTGCTCGCCGCGGGCAGCCGCGTCGACGCGCTGCTCGCGCTGTGCCGCACGCACAAGCCGCTGCACGCGGTGATCGGCGACGAAGCGCTCTATCCCGCCTTGCGCGACGGCCTGCGCGACGCCGGCCTCGACACGCAGGCGCACGCCGGCCACGCCGCGCTCGACGCGCTGGTGTCGGGCGACGATTGCGACACCGTGGTCGCCGCCATCGTGGGCGCCGCCGGCCTGCCGTCGACGCTCGCCGCCGCGCGCGCCGGCAAGCGCCTGCTGCTCGCCAACAAGGAATCGCTGGTGCTCGCCGGCGAACTGCTGGTCGACGCGGCGCGCGCGGCCGGCGCGCTAGTGGTGCCGGTCGACAGCGAACACAACGCGATCTTCCAGTGCCTTGGAGCGGGGAACAGGGAACAGGGAACAGGGAACGCGGACGTGGCGCGCATCGTGTTGACCGCGTCCGGGGGGCCGTTCCGCGGATGGAACCGTGGGCAGCTGGGCGGCGTGACGCCGGCGCAGGCGGTGGCGCATCCGAAATGGTCGATGGGGCCGAAGATCTCGGTGGACTCGGCCACGCTCATGAACAAGGGCCTGGAAGTCATCGAGGCGCACCACCTGTTCGGCCTGCCGGGCGATCGCATCGACGTGCTCGTGCATCCGCAGAGCCTCGTGCATTCGCTGGTGGAATTCACCGACGGTTCGACGCTCGCGCAACTGGGCCTGCCCGACATGCGCACCGCGCTCGCCGTCGGCCTGGGCTGGCCGGAGCGCATCGCCTCGGGCGTCGCGGGACTCGACCTGCTCGCGCACGGCCGCCTCGATTTCGAAGCGCCGGACGTCGACGCGTTCCCCTGCCTGCGCCTGGCCTACGCCGCGCTGCAGGCGGGCGGTACCGCGCCGGCGGTGCTCAACGCCGCGAACGAAGTCGCGGTGTCATCCTTCCTGCAGGGCCGCATCGGCTTCCTGTCCATTCCCGCACTGGTCGAGGATTGCCTCGCCACGCTGCCTGCGGCGCCCGCCGCGTCGCTGGACGCGCTGCTCGCCGCCGACGCCGCCGCCCGCGCGCTGGCCGGCGCACGCATCGCCACGAGTGCCTATTCCGCATGAGCGCCATGAGCAGCTTCCTCGGTTCCGTGTGGTGGATGATCGTCAGCCTCGGCGTGCTGGTGACTTTCCACGAATTCGGCCACTACTGGGTCGCGCGCCGCTGCGGCGTGCGCGTGCTGCGCTTCTCCGTGGGCTTCGGCAAGCCGCTGTGGATGCGCCGCGGCCGCGACGGCACCGAATACGCGATCGCCGCGATCCCGCTCGGCGGCTACGTGCGCATGCTCGACGAGCGCGAAGGCGACGTGCCGCCGGAACAGGCGGCCGAGGCGTTCAACAACAAATCCGTGGGCAAGCGCATCGCGATCGTCGCCGCGGGGCCGATCGCCAACCTGCTGCTGTGCGTCGCGCTGCTGTGGGGCATGTTCGTGATCGGCCGCCCCGATTTCCAGCCGGTGGTCGGACAGGCGCAGGGCCTGTCGGCGCAGGCCGGGCTGGCGCGCGGGGACACGCTGCTGTCGGTGGACGGCCGCGAGACGCCGACCTGGACCGAGGCCGCGATGGCGGTGGCCAATGCCGCGATGGACCGCCGCGACATCGCGGTGCACGTGCGCACCGCGGACGGCGCACTCGCCGACCGGCGCCTGCCGCTGTCGCGCCTGCCAGCCGGCGGCGACCAGGGCGAGGCGATGCGGGCCATCGGCCTGGTCCCGCGCTTCCAGCTGCTGCCCGCGGTCGTCGGCAGCGTCGAGCCGGGGTCCGCCGCCTGGGGCGTGCTTGCCGAAGGCGACCGGATCACCGCCATCGACGGCATGCCGGTGCAGACCCACGACCAGGTCAGCCCGCTGGTCCAGGCCATCGGCGGCCGCACCGCCATGGTCGAGGTCGACCGCGAGGGGCAGCGGCTGGCGCTCGAAATCACCCCGCGCCGCCTCAAGGATCCGCGCGACCCGAAAGCGGGCAGCTACTGGGCCCTGGGAATCCTTCCGGCCTCGGCCCCGCTGCCGCCCTACGACGCGACGCTGCGCGAGCCGCCGCTGGCCGCCGTTCCGGCCGCACTGCGCGAAACCTGGAAGCTGGGCAGGGATTCGGTGGGCATGATC
>CAMLSB010000117.1 GCA_946482565.1 uncultured Lysobacteraceae bacterium
GGTACCGCACCGGCCCGAAGCCGGTGCAGTCGAACCTGCTGCCCTACGTCATCGAAGTGGTTGCGGCGGACAAGCCCGGCATCCTGTTCCAGCTCGCCGATTTCTTCGACCGCCAGTCGATCACGATCGAGAGCCTGCACTGCTCGCGCTACCGCGCGATGCAGACCGGCGCCGAGATGTTCACCGCGCAGGTCACGATCGGGATCCCGGCCGACATGCACATCGCCGCCTTGCGCGACGACTTCCTCGAGTTCTGCGACCACCTGAACCTCGACGCCATCATGGATCCGATGAAGTTCTGAGGAATGAAGTTTCCAGGCGCAGGAGCATGAAGCACTGACATGGTCGCCATCGGGAAGACGCTGCCGAAGACGGTGCTGAAGCTGCCGCTGGCGCTTTCCGGCGGAACGACCGCGGCGCTCGCCGATTACGCGGGCAAGTGGCTGGTCCTGTACTTCTACCCGAAGGATTCCACGCCCGGCTGCACCACCGAGGGCCTGGACTTCAACGCGCTGTTGCCGAAATTCCGCAAGCTCGGCGCCGAGGTGCTGGGCGCGTCGCGCGATTCGGTGAAGTCGCACGACAACTTCCGTGCGAAGCAGGGCTTCCGCTTCCCGCTCGCCAGCGATCCCGACGAGGCGCTGTGCCGGGCCTTCGGCGTGATCCAGCCCAAGAAGCTCTATGGCCGCGAATTCATCGGCATCGTGCGCAGCACCTTCCTCATCGGCCCCGACGGCGTGCTCCGGCGGGAATGGCGCGGGGTGAAAGTCCCGGGCCATGCCGAAGCGGTCCTCGAAGCCCTCGGGCATTGCTTATCCAACCAGGAACAAGCCACTCAATGACGCACGGCAAGCGGATCTACGTCCTCGACACCAACGTGCTGATGCACGACCCGACGGCGCTGTTCAAGTTCGAGGAACACGACGTCTACCTGCCGATGCAGGTGATGGAGGAGCTCGACAACGCCAAGAAGGGCACGTCCGAAGCCAGCCGCAACGCGCGCCAGGTCAGCCGCTTCCTCAACGAGCTGATCGAGGCCGATCCCAACCACGACATCACCGACGGCCTGCCCCTGCAGCGGCCGAAGGGGCTGCAGTTGCGCGGCGCGGCGAGCGTGGGCCGGCTGCGCTTCCAGACCGGCAGCTTCGACTCCGGCAAGCGCTTCGGCGCCGTCATCCCCGACAACCACATCCTCGGCGCGATCCTCGTCCTCAAGGAGGCCGAGCCCGACGCGAACGTCGTGTTCGTGTCGAAGGACATCAACCTGCGCATCAAGGCGTCGATCGCGGGGATCGTCAACGAGGACTACGAGAACGACCGCGCGCTCGACGACTTCAGCCTGCTCTATACCGGCGCGACCGCCCTGCCCGAGGACTTCTGGCAGCGCCACGGCAAGGACCTGCGGTCCTGGACCGACAAGGGCCGCACGTATTACGAGATCTCGCGCATCGCCGGCAAGGAACCCGGGGACGACAGCTGGTATCCGAACCAGTTCCTGTACCTGCCGGGCGACGAGGAAGCCGAACTCAAGGTCGCGAAGGTCACCGACGACAAGGTCACGCTGCAGATCGTCGACGACTACCGCACCGCGCAGCATGCGGTATGGGGCATCACCGCGCGCAACCGCGAGCAGAACTTCGCGCTCAACGCGCTGATGGATCCGGACATCGACTTCGTGTCCCTGCTCGGCACCGCCGGCACCGGCAAGACCCTGCTCGCGCTGGCCGCGGGCCTGGCGCAGACGATGGACGCGCAGCGCTACCGCGAGATCATCATGACCCGCGCCACGGTCAGCGTGGGCGAGGACATCGGCTTCCTGCCCGGCACCGAGGAAGAGAAGATGACGCCGTGGATGGGCGCGCTCACCGACAACCTGGAAGTGCTCACGCACAACCAGGAAGGCGGCTCGTGGGGCCGCGCGGCGACCAACGACCTGCTCGCCTCGCGCATCAAGATCCGCTCGCTGAACTTCATGCGCGGGCGCACGTTCCTGTCGCGCTACCTCATCCTCGACGAGGCGCAGAACCTGACGCCGAAACAGATGAAGACGCTGATCACCCGCGCCGGCCCGGGCACCAAGATCATCTGCCTCGGCAACGTCGAGCAGATCGACACGCCCTACCTCACGGAGACGACATCGGGCCTCACCTACGCGGTGGACCGGTTCAAGGACTGGGCGCACAGCGCGCACGTCACCCTGCGCCGCGGCGAGCGCTCGCGCCTGGCCGACCACGCGTCCGAGGTGCTCTGAGGGCGCGGGGGCGCATCGCGCGCTGCCCCGCGACGACGGTCAGGCCGCTTCGCGCTGCAGCCAGGCGAGCGCGCCGGCCAGGTCTCCGAAATAGTTGGTCGCGCCCTCGCGCGCGACGATGCCGGAGCGCACCAGCTTGCGCAGCACGCGCAGGTTGGCGCCGGCCAGCAGCACGCGCACGTCGCGCCGGCCCATCGCCGCCATCGTCGACTCGAGCCGCTTCAGGCCCGTCGCATCGATGAAGGGCACGCGGTCCAGCCGCAGCACCACCGTCGTCGGCGCTTCGCGCGACCACGACAACGCGCGTTCCAGCGAATCGACCGAGCCGAAGAAGAACGGGCCGTCGATCGAGTACACCGCGACGCCGCGCGGCAGCTCCGCCAGTCCCGCCGCGGCGAGCTCGTGGCGGACGCTGGCCGGATCGTGCGCGACCACTTCCACGGCGGCGGCCATGCGCCGCATGAACTGGAACATGGCCAGGATCACGCCGATGTTCACCGCCACCACGAGGTCGGTGACGATCGTCAGCACGAAGGTGATCAACAGGATGGCGACGTCGGCGCGCGGCGCCTTGCGCACCATGCGCAGGAAGCGGCGCGCCTCGCTCATGTTCCAGGCGACCACCCACAGGATCGCGGCGAGCGCCGCCAGCGGCACCTGGCCCGCGTACGGGGCGACGAACAGCAGCACCAGCACCAGCAATGCCGAATGCACGAGGCCGGCGAGCGGACTGGTCGCGCCGTTGCGGATGCTGGTGGCGGTGCGCGCGATCGCGCCGGTCGCGGCGATGCCGCCGAACAGCGGCGACAGGATGTTGGCCACGCCCTGCCCCACCAGTTCCTGGTTGGAATCGTGCTTCGTGCCGGCCATGCCGTCGGCCACCACCGCCGACAGGAGCGACTCGATCGCGCCGAGCATGGCGATGGTGAACGCCGAGGGCAGCAGCGTCACCAGCAGGTCGAACGACAGCGCCGGCACCTTCAGCGTCGGCAGCGTGCGCGGGATGTCGCCGAAGGTCGAGGCGATCGTCGCCACGCCAGCCGGCTTCCACACCGCCACCGCGACCGTGGCCGCAATCATCGCCAGCAGCGGCCCCGGCACCTTCGCCAGGCCCGGGATGCGCGGCCCCCACAGCGCCAGCACGAGGCTGCCGAACGCGATGATCGTCGTCGCCGGATGCAGTGCCGGCAGCGACTGCAGCAGCACCCACGCCTTGAGGTAGAACGCCTCGCCGCCCGGCGCCGGCAGGCCGAAGAAGTACTGCCATTGCCCCACCCAGATGATCACGGCGATGCCGGCGGTGAAGCCGACGATCACCGGGTCGGGGATGAAACGGATCACCGCGCCCAGGCGTGCCAGGCCCATCGCCACCAGCATCACGCCGGCCATCAGCGTGGCGACGAGCAGGCCATCGACGCCGAACTGCGCGACCACGCCAGCGAGGATCACGATGAAGGCGCCCGTCGGCCCCGCGATCTGGATCCGCGAGCCGCCGAACAACGCGACCGCAGTGCCGGCGACGATGGAGGTGTACAGGCCCTGCTCGGGCTTGACGCCGGAGGCGATCGCGAACGCCATCGCCAGCGGCAGCGCAACGACGCCCACGATGAGGCCGGCAATGAGGTTGGTCGCCCAGTGCCGGCGGCCGAACAGGCCGGCGCGCCAGGCTTCGACGACGGCGATCATCGCGCGCCTCCTTCTTGTTTCAGCCGCACGCCGCGGCCGGTGGCGCGGCTGGGCGCGCCTTCGCCGAGCAGCTCGATGCCGGACGCTTCCAGCGCCTGCACGACCTTGACCAGCGAATCGACCGTGCCGCGCACCTGGCCGTCGCTGGCCTCCATGCGCTGTATCGTCGGCAGCGACAGCCCGGAGCGCTCCGCGAGGCCGCGCTGGTCGAGTCCGAGCAGGGCACGCGCGGCCCGCATCTGCGGCGCAGTGATCATGGGATGCTCCTGCCTGACACTTGCCTAATGATGTTTGAAACATCAATAGGGCGGTATGATACTGCTGTCCGGCGCAGCTTTGTACAGTAGCCTCCCCACCCGCCCCCGTGACGCCATGACGCGCATCCCCAGCGCCCTCACCATCGCCGGTTCCGACTCGGGCGGCGGCGCCGGCATCCAGGCCGACCTGAAGACCTTCGCCGCACATGGCGTGCACGGCTTGTCCGCGATCGCCGCCCTCACCGCGCAGAACACGCGCGGCGTGACCGCGGTTCACGTACCGCCGCCTGCGTTCCTGCGCGCGCAGATCGACGCCTGCTTCGACGACTTCGCGGTCGGTGCGGTGAAGCTCGGCATGCTCGCGACCGCCGAGGTCATCCACGCCGTTGCCGACGCGCTGGAACACTGGCGCCCGCCGCACGTCGTGCTGGACCCGGTGATGGTCGCGACCTCGGGCGCGAAGCTGCTCGCCGACGACGCCCTCGATGCGATGCGCACGCGCCTGTTGCCGATGGCCACGGTGCTCACGCCGAACATCCCGGAGGCGGAACTGCTGCTCGGCCACGCCATCGGCGACAGCGCAGCGGCCGATGCGGCCCTGTGCGAGCTGCGCGCGATCTCGGCCCGCACCGGCGCCGTCCTGCTCAAGGGCGGGCACCTGGACGAAGGCGGCGACGTGATCGACCGCTACGCCGACCCGGTGGGTGAACGCCGCTTCCTGCATCCGCGCGTCGCGGTGGAAGGCCACGGCACGGGTTGCACGCTGGCATCGGCGATCGCCGCGAACCTCTGCCGCGGCCTCGCGCCACGCGAAGCCTGCGCCGCGGCCGCCGACTATGTCGCGCGTGCGCTGCGCGGCGGCTACCGGCCCGGCCGGGGCGACGTCTCGGTGCTCGACCACTTCGGTGCGGCGTAGCCGCGCGCATTCAGCGGCGGCAACCGGCAACGCGTCACGCCAGGTCGCGGACGCGACCCACCTTCACCCCGGAACAATGCGGGCATCGCTATATACGGATTTTCCCCGCCACGGTGTGAGGAGGCTCCGATGCGACACGAAGGCTTGCGAAATGGCAGTGCGCGGACCGACCGCGAAAGCGTGGCGCGCACGACGGCGTCCGACCTGAAGACGGTCGCCGAGGACATGCTGCGCATGGGCCGCCACTGGGCGCGCGCGGCGCAGGGCTGGCTGGAACGCGCGGGCGACGAGGCGCAGCGGACGGGCCAGGCCTGGTCGCGCAGCGACCGCGACCTGCGCAGCGACTACGGCGGCGACGGTTACGACCAGGTCGACGCGCGGCGCGGGTCGCGCGACCACGACGCACGCGATGACGCCGCGTACGCGGCGTACGGCATCTACGGAACCGATGGCCAGGAACAGGCGGGGCGTGACTTCGGCGGGCGCGACTACCGCGGCGTCGGTCCCGCGGACTACACGCGTTCGGACGAGCGTATCCGCGAGGACCTCAACGAACGACTGACCGAGGCGCACGACCTCGACGCGAGCGGCCTGTCCGTGGAGGTCGAGGGTGGTGTCGCGACATTGCGCGGGCGCGTGCCCCAGCGCTGGATGAAGCATCGCGCCGAGGACCTCGCCGACGGGTGCATCGGCGTGACCGACATCCGCAACCACATCGTCGTCGGCGACGGCACGAGCGGCACGAGCGCCTCGAAGGCCGCGAGTGGCGCGAACACCGCGAGCGCGAGCGCGAATGCGAATGCGGATGCGGGTGCTGCGCGCACGAGCAGCACCGGCGGCGCGCCCACGGGCCCGGGCAAGGCCACCCCGAACGCCTGAGGCCCGCACGACCGCACGCAAACAAAAAGGGCCGGCGAATTCGCCGGCCCTTCCGTTTTCTGGCGCGCCCGGAGAGATTCGAACTCCCGACCCCCAAGTTCGTAGCCTGGTGCTCTATCCAGCTGAGCTACGGGCGCAGAA
>CAMLSB010000118.1 GCA_946482565.1 uncultured Lysobacteraceae bacterium
CCGCCGCGCGACGGCCACATGGCGTTCGTGCGTTCGCCGGACCTGGTCTCGATCGAACTGCTGCAAAAAGGCGACCCGCTGCCCCCGCGGGAGCCCTGGGTGTCGATGCCGAACACGGGCACCTGGTAAGCACGTAGCGCGGACGGAGCGCCATGCTCCGCTTGCGCGCGGGTTCAGGCCAGGTCGTCGAGCGCCTGCGCCCAATCCGCGACGAGGTCGTCCGGATGCTCAAGGCCCACGGAAACGCGCAGCAGGTCCTGCGGCGACACGGGATTAGGGCCTTCCACGGACGCGCGGTGCTCCACGAGCGATTCGCAGCCGCCGAGCGACGTGGCGTTCGTGAACAGCTGCAGCTTGCCGGCGGCAGCCAGCGCCGCCTCGCGGCCGCCGCGCAACTGCACGCTCAGCATCGCGCCGAAATCCTTCATTTGCGCAGCGGCGATGTCGTGGCCGGGGTGTGTAGGCAAGCCCGGCCAGTTGACGCGCGCGACCGCCGGATGCGCCGCGAGAAACCCGGCCAGCACGCGCGCGTTCGCGCAATGCATCGCCATGCGCGCCGCGAGCGAGCGGCAGCCGCGCAGCAGCAGCCAGGCGCTGAACGGCGCCAGCACGCCGCCGGTGACGTGGCGGCGGTGGCGCACCGCCTCGAACAGGTCGTCCTGCCGCGCGAACACCAGCGCGCCGCCGAGCACGTCGCTGTGGCCGCCGAAATACTTGGTGGTCGAGTGCATCACCACGTCCGCGCCCAGCGCCAGCGGCCGCTGCAGCACCGGCGTGGCGAAGGTGTTGTCGCAGGCCAGCAGCGCGCCGTGCGCGTGCGCAATGCGCGCCAGCGCGGCGATGTCGCTGACCTTCAGCAGCGGGTTGGATGGCGTCTCCGCCCAGACCAGCGCAACCGGCCGCGCGCATGCCGCTTCCACCGCGGCGAGGTCGCCCATGTCCACGAACTCGGCTTGCACGCCGCGCTGCGGCAGGAATTCGTTGGCGAGGTAGCGCAGGCCGCTGTAGCAGTCGTCCGGCAGCAGGATGCGCGTACCGGACGGCAGGGTTTCCAGCAGCCCCGCGATCGCGGCCATGCCCGAGGCGTACGCCAGGGCCGAGGCGCCGCCCTCGAGCGCGGCCATCGCCGTCTCCAGCCGGTCCTGCGTCGGATTGCCCTCGCGCTGGTACTCGTAGCCGGCGACGCGCTCGGCGGCCGGCCCGTGCCGGAACGTCGTCGACAGGTGGATCGGCGGCGCCACCGCGCCCGTTTCCACGTCGGTTTCGGCGCCTGCGTGCACGGCCAGGGTTTCAAGTCGCATCGACATCGTCTTCGTCCTCGATGAGGCCATGCAGTCGCAGTGCAGTGCGCAGCGACGGCAGGTCGCGGTGGTGGTGTGCATGCAGGCCGGCGCGGCGTGCACCCTCGGCGTTTTCGGCCTTGTCGTCGACGAACAGTACCTCGCGGGCCTCGGCGCCGAGTGCCGCCGCGCAGGCAAGGAAGATCGCCGGATCCGGCTTGGCCAGGCGGAATTGCGCCGAGCAGAACACGCGCGCGTCGAACAGCGGGAACAGCGCTGGACAGATCCGCGGCAGATGGTCGCGCAGCAGCAGGTTGTTGTTGGTCAGGATCGCGACGCGCGCGCGACGGGATGCGGCACTGGCCAGCGCCAGTACGCCGGTGTCTGCCGACATCGAAGCACGGCGCGCGTCCACGCAATCGTCGAGCGTGACCGCGCGCCCGAGCCTGCGCGCGAATTCGGCCAAGTGGCCGTCGGCGTCGAACAGCCCGCGGTCCGCGTCGCGCTCCAGCCCCGATTCGAACAATGCGCGCGACACTTCCGCTTCGCTCGCGCCCGAACGCGCGGCGAGGAGCGCCATTCGCGGCGCGTGTGCGTAGTGCGCCAGCACGCCGTCCAGGTCGAACAGGACGACGGCCGGCGCCGTGCTCATGCCTTGGCGATCCGGAAGGCTTCGCGCGCGGCGGCGACGGTCGCCGCCAGCTCCGCCTCGCCGTGCGCCGACGACATGAACGCGGCCTCGAACGCCGACGGCGCCAAGTACACGCCGCGCTCCAGCATCGCGTGGAAGAAACGGTTGAAGGCCGCCGTGTCGCAGGCCATCGCCCCCTCGTACGTATCGACGGGCGTCGCGCTGAAGAACAGGCCGAACATGCCGCCGACGCGATTGGTGGCGAACGGCACGCCCGCGTCGCGTGCGGCCGCTTCCAGTCCATCGCACAGCGCATGCGTCTTCGCTTCGAGCGATGCGTGGAAACCGGGTGCCTGCACGAGGCCGAGCATCGCCAGCCCCGCGGCCATCGCCACCGGATTGCCGCTCAGCGTGCCGGCTTGGTACACCGGGCCGCTCGGCGACACCTGTTCCATCAGGTCGCGCCGACCGCCGTACGCGCCCACCGGCATGCCGCCGCCGATCACCTTGCCGAACGTCACGAGGTCGGCGGTTACGCCGTAGCGTTCCTGCGCGCCGCCGAGGGCGACGCGGAAGCCCGTCATCACTTCGTCGAAGATCAGCAGCGCGCCGTGGCGCGTGCACAGCGCGCGCAGGTGCTGCAGGAAGCCTTCGCGCGGCGGCAGGCAGTTGGCGTTGCCGACGACCGGCTCGACGATCAGGCCGGCGATGTCGTCGCCGCATTCGTCGAACAGCGCGGTGGCCGCGTCGAAATCGTTGTAGGGCAGGGTGAGCGTGAGGTCTGCCAGCGCCTTCGGCACGCCCGGCGAGGTCGGCACGCCGAACGTCAGCGCGCCGCTGCCCGCCTTGACCAGGAAGCTGTCGCCGTGGCCGTGGTAGCAGCCCTCGAACTTGACGATGCGCGCGCGCCCGGTCGCGCCGCGCGCGAGGCGGATCGCCGACAGCGTCGCTTCGGTGCCGGAATTCACCATGCGCACCATCTCGCACATCGGCACGATGCGCGCGAGTGTCTCGGCCATCGTCACTTCCAGCGGGTTCGGCACGCCGAAGCTGAGGCCGTCGCGCGCCGTGGCAACCACGGCCTCGAGCACGGCCGGATGGTTGTGGCCGGCGACCATCGGCCCCCACGAACCGACGTAGTCGATGTAGCGGTTGCCGTCCACGTCGAACAGGAACGGGCCTTCCGCCCGCTGCGCGAAGAACGGCTCGCCGCCGACCGAGCGGAACGCGCGCACCGGCGAGTTCACGCCGCCGGGCATGCGCTCGCGGGCGCGGGAAAACAATGCGTGGGAACGGCTGGTGTCCATCGGGTTCCTTCAGAAGAGCGCCTGCAGCGCGCGCGCCGCAGCGACGGGATCGGGCGCGTCGAACACGCCACCGACGACGGCGACGAGATCCGCGCCCGCGGCGATGGCGATGCCGGCATTGTCCGGCGTAATCCCGCCGATCGCCACCAGCGGCAGGCCGTGGCGGGTGGCGGCCCGCAGCAGTGCGGGCGCCGCGCGCCGCGCATGCGGCTTGGTGGTGGACGGGAACATCGCGCCGAACGCGAGGTAGCTGGCGCCAGCGGCGGCCGCGGCCTCGGCGCGGGTGCCATCGTCGTAGCAGGACGCCCCGATGATGGCGTCGCGACCGAGCAGGTCGCGCGCGGCCGCGATCGCCGCATCGCCTTCGCCCAGGTGGACGCCGGCGGCACCGGTCGCGCGGGCGAGCGCGGGATCGTCGTTGACGAGCAGCGGCACGCCGGCAGCAGTGCACAGCGCCTGCAGGCCCGCCGCCTGCGCGGCGCGCAGCGCCGGATCCGCGGCCTTGTTGCGGTATTGCAGCCACGTGGCATGCGCCAGCAAGGGCGCCACGCGCGCCAGCAGCCGCGCGGTGTCGGGTTCGTCCGGCGTGACCAGGTACAGGCCGCGCGGCCATTGCGCGCGTCCCGGTGCTGCGGCGGCTGGCATGCGCTTACGGCCTGCGTGCGGGGAAGTGCGCATTATCGGCTTTCGGCGCCCGGCCCGTGGTGGGACAATGGCAGGCCCCGCCGCTTTCCCGCGCCACGCAACCGCAGATGCCCGACGACACCGCCAGCACCGCCGCCTATCGCACCTGGATGTGCGTCGTCTGCGGCTTCCTCTACGACGAGGCCGCCGGCTTGCCGGAGGAGGGGATCGCGCCGGGGACGCGATGGGAGGATGTCCCGGACACGTGGACATGCCCGGATTGCGGCGTCACCAAGGACGACTTCGAGATGATGCCGCTGTAAGGCGTTGCCGCGGGAACGAAGGCGTCAGTGCGGCATCGCCGCGGCGACGCCCAGGTCCACCAGCCGTTCGCGCAGCGAGCCCGAATCGGCGGCGCGCGGATACAGGTGGAGGTAACGCGCCAGGTCGGCGCGCGCACCGCGCTGGTAACCGAGTTTCGCGTAGCCCAGGCCACGGTCGCGCAGCGCCTCGGCGTTGTCCGGCGACAGGCGCAGGATGCGGTCGGCGCAGCGCACGGCGCGCTCCCAGTCGTCGGCTTCGGCGTAGGTGCCGTGCAGGTTGCGCAGCATGCGCATCAGCATCGCGCGATGCGATGCGGGATGCAGGATCTGGTACAGCGCTTCGTCGTCGGGAGGCTCGCCGCCGAGGTGCGGCCGCGCACGTTCGCGCAACTCGTCCTCGCCGAGCGGCCGCCCGCGGTTGAACGGATCCATCACCAGCACGCCGTCGTCCACCGGCAGGCGCACGAGGAAGTGCCCCGGGAAGGACACGCCGTCCAGCGGCAGGCCCAGGCGTCGCGCCACTTCCATCTGCACCACCGCGAGCGAGATCGGGTTGCCGAGCCTGCGCTCGAAGACTTCGTTGAGGTAGCTGTTGCGCGGATCGTAGTACTCGGCGTGGTTGCCGCAGTAACCGAGTTCCTCGAACAGGTGGCGGTTGATCGCCGCCATCTTCAGCGGCAGCGGTTCGATCGCCTGCACCTGTTCGCGCAATCCGTCGGCGTGCGCCTGCGCGATTTCGTCGTACTGCGCGGGATCGAGGCCGGGGTATTCGTCGCGCGCGATCAGCAGCGCGGTGCCGAGCAGCGGCAGTCCGTCGTCATCGCGCTCGGCGAGCGCGGCCCAGTCGGGGAGTTCGGTGCGTTGCCGCATGCCGCAAGCCTGCTACGACGCGCCGCCGCGTGCAACCGCGGCGTGCGCGTTGCGCGCCAACGTTCAGTGCGGCGCGGCGATGCCGGGGCCGAACGCCATCACGGCGCCGTCGGCGAGCCCCAGGCGCGCGGCTTCGCCCGCGTTCAGTTCGAGCACGTAGCGCGCGGGCGCATCGCTCGGATAAGGCGGGCAACCGTCGCCGAGCGTGCATGGCGGCACGTCGCGCTGCTGCGAAACGAGCTTCCGCGCGTTGTCGAAATACAGGATGTCGAGCGGGATCCGCGTGTTCTTCATCCAGTAGGACTGCGGCTCCTCCGTCTCGTGGATGAACAGCATCCCGTGGTCGGCCGCGAGCTGGTCGCGGAACATCAGGCCCCGGGCGCGTTCCTCGTCGTTGTCGGCGACCTCGACGGAATAGCGGTGCCCGCCCAGTTCCACCCAGCTGCCGCCGCTCGCGCAGCCGGCCAGGGTGAGCAGGAGCAGGGGAAACAGGGCGCGGACAACGTGAAAACGGGTCATTTCGTGGCTTCCAGGAAGAGTCCCGGCGACATTCCCTAAACGGCCGCTTGCAGTCAAGCGATCGGACCCCCTTCCCAAACCTTCGCCGGGCATGCACAATGCGCGCCCTGCCGAGGAGGTGGCGCCGGAATCCGGCTCCTCCCACCCTCCGGAGAGCGAAAAAAACCCCCTCACGGGGTGTTGACGTTCCCGAAAAGGCATGTATCATGTGCGGCTCCCTCGGGCACTTCGGTGACGAGGACGGAACAAGGCGCTGAGGCCGGTTCCGAAGATCTTTGACAGTGTGCGCAGGTGACTTGTGCGGGCGTCTGGCGGGTGGCTAACCATCCACTGCAGATGTTCGTGCAAGAGCAACAAAACGATTCAAATGCAAGCAATTGCATGCGAGTGGTTCTGGAGCTTGGAAGACGACACTGCACTCAAGCAATTGACGAAGCCTCCGGGCCGAGTCGCAATACTTAAGTGAAGAGTTTGATCCTGGCTCAGAGTGAACGCTGGC
>CAMLSB010000119.1 GCA_946482565.1 uncultured Lysobacteraceae bacterium
CGCGGGACAGCGCCACCGTCTCGCGCTCGGCGCGGCGGACGATGGTGCGGGCGAGGTGGCAGCGCGCCGCGGCGTCGCCGCCGCCCGGCAGGATGAATTCGCGCAAGGGCGGCAGTGGCGCGTTGTGCGCGTCCAGGGCCTGTTCGAGCGCGTCGATGTCGGCGTCGTGGATCGCGGCGTGGCCGGGGATGCACAGTTCGCCGCCAAGATCGAACAACTGGTGCTGCACGGTCGTCAGCAGCTCGCGCATGTCGTCGGGCACCTCGGCCGCGAGCAGCAGGCCGATCGCGCAATTGGCTTCGTCGACGGTGCCGTAGGCGGCGACCCGAAGCGAATCCTTGCCGACGCGGGTGCCATCGCCGAGGCCGGTGCTGCCGTCGTCGCCGGTACGGGTGTAGATCTTCGAAAGGCGGTTACCCACCGCGCGGCGGTCCTGTGTGGTGCCGCTCAGGCCGTCTGCGCGCGCAGTGCCGGCACGCGCCGGCGCAGCAGGGCGAAGCCGCCGAACAGGATCGCGGCGTACGCCAGCGTGCCCAGCACCGTCCACTGGAAGAACGGGATGCCGGCGACATAGGCGGCGCCGAGGCCGGCCGCGGTCTGCGGATAGAACGGCGAGGCCAGCCAGGCGCCGAAGTTGGTCGCGACGAAGAACAGCACCGATCCGGCCAGCGAATAGCCGAGCAGGCGCGTGCCCCCGACCTTGCCGCGCAGGCCGAAGCCGAGCACGGTGGAGAGCGCGATGCAGGCATAGACCGACCAGAAGCTGATGCCGCCGAGATAGCTGGCGTAGCTGCTGCCGAGGACGCCCGCGAGCACCAGGTCGGACACCAGCATCGCCGCCAGCGGCACCAGCAGCGCCCAGGCGCGCGAGGCGAAATACGCGCCGCCGAACAACGCGATCGCTTCCACCGGCGAGAAGTTCGGCGGATGCGGCAGCAGCCGCGAGAGCGCGGCGAGCAGGATCATCACGGCCAGCACCAGCGGGCCCGGGGCGAGGATGGTGTCGGTGGCGGGACGGTTCATCTGCAGGCAGCGTGGGGTTCGGGCGGAACCGGTAGCATAGCGCAGGCATGGAGACCGACGCGAAAACATCCTCCGGGCAGGCCGCCGCCACGCGTGAAGCCCGCGCGGGGCATGGTTCCGCTGGCGATGCCGCCTCGCGGCCTGCGCTCGCGTGCCACGATGTCGTGATTATCGGTGGCGGCCTGGTCGGCGCGAGCCTCGCGATCGCCCTCGAGCGCGTCGGCGTGGACGTGGCGATGGTCGAGGCCGCGCCGGCGGGTTCGCTGCCGGCGGTATTCGACGAGCGCAACCTGAGTTTCGCCGAGGCCACGGTCAACGCCCTGTCGGCGCTCGGCGTGATGCAGCGCCTGCGCCTGCCGCCTGCGCCGATCCGCCGCATCCACGCCAGCCGCAACGGGGACTTCGGCCGGGTCGTGCTGGAGGCGGCCGACTACGGCCGCGATTGCTTCGGGCAGGTGGTGGTCGCCAGCGACTTCGGGCAGGCGCTGGAATCGCGCCTTGCGGAATTGCGCGGCTTCACCCGTTATCGGCCGGCGCGTTTCCTCGGCTTCGATGGCATGGGCGTGGACGGCACGCAGGGCGATGCGCGCGCGTTGCGCATCGCCGATGCCGACGGCGAGCGGTGCATCGCCGCGCGCCTCGTGGTCGCCGCCGATGGCACGCGCAGCGGCGTGCGCGCGGCGCTGGGCATCGACGTGCGCGAACACGATTACGGGCAGGCGTTGTTCGTCGCCCGCCTGCGCGCTGCGCGCGCGCCGGACGGCACCGCCTGGGAGCGTTTCGGCGCGCACGGGCCGACCGCGCTGCTGCCGCGCGGCGACGGACATTACGGCGTGGTGCACGGCGTCGCGAGCGACGAGGCCGGGGCGGTCGCAGCGCTGGACGACGCTGCGTGGCTGGCGCGGTTGCAGCGCGCGTTCGGCTGGCGCGCGGGCGCGTTCCTCGCGATCGGCCCGCGCAGCGCGCATCCGGCCTTGCGCGTGGTCGCCGACCGCTGCATCGCCCCGCGCGCGGTGCTGGTCGGCAACGCCGCGCAGACGCTGCATCCGGTCGGCGCGCAGGGTTTCAACCTGGGATTGCGCGATGCGCTGACGCTGGCGGAATTGATCGGCGACGGTGCAGGCGGCGATCCCGGCGCCGATGCGCTGCTGCAGGCCCATGCGCTGCGGCGTGCTCCGGATCGCGAGCGGACGCTCGCGTTTTCCGATGGCCTGGCGCGTATCACCGCGGGCGAGGAGCCGCTGCTGCGACCGCTGCGCAGCCTCGGGTTGGCGGCCGTGCAGCGCTTGCCCACGCTGCAGGCGCGGCTGGTCGGCGGCGCGATGGGATATCGCGGCGACGTGCCGCGCCTGTGCCGCGGGGGAGCCGGCGCATGAGCCGGCGCGGCATGGTCGACGCGATCGTGTCCGGCGGCGGCGTGGTCGGCGCCGCGTGTGCGCTCGCGCTGGCGCGGCGCGGCCTCGAGGTCGCGCTGGTCGAAGGCGCAGCGCCGACGCCGTGGCGCGCGGAAGCGCCCGACCTGCGCGTGTATGCGTTCGCCGCGGACAACGCCGCGCTGTTCGAACGCCTCGGCGCGTGGGCGGCGGTGCGCGATGCGCGCGTCCAGCCTTACCGCCGCATGCGTGTCTGGGATGCGGCCGGCGGCGGCGAACTCGGTTTCGACGCCGATGCGTTCGGTCGGCGCGAGCTGGGCTGGATCGTCGAGCACGGCTTGCTGCTGGACCGCCTGTGGTCGCTGCTGCCGGGGGCCGGCGTGCGCGTCCATTGCCCGGCGCGCGTGGCCGCGCTGGAGGACGAAGGCGACGACGGTGTCGCCGTCGCGCTCGATGATGGCAGCCGCCTGCGCGCGCGCGTCGCGATCGCCGCGGACGGCGCGCGTTCGACGCTGCGCGAGCTCGCGGGCATCGAAGTGGCGCGCGAGGCTTACGGGCAGCGTGGCGTCGTCGGTTACGTGTCGACGGCGCTGCCGCACGAGGACACCGCGTGGCAGCGGTTCCTGCCCGGCGGGCCGGTGGCGCTGCTGCCCTTCGCCGATGGCCGGTGCTCGATCGTGTGGACGCTGCCGGAGGACGAAGCCGCGCGCGTCCTCGCGCTGGACGACGACATGTTCGGCCGCGAGCTCACCCGCGCATCGGACGCGCGCCTGGGCGAACTGCGCGCGGCATCGCCGCGTGCCGCGTTCCCGCTGCAGCGCCAGCTCGCGAGCGACTACCTCCGCGGGCGCGTGCTCGTGCTCGGGGATGCGGCGCACGTGGTGCATCCGCTGGCCGGGCAGGGCGTGAACCTGGGGTTGCGCGACGTCGCGGCGCTGGAGCAATCGGTGACGGCGGCGATGGCAACCCGGGCCGACTGGGCATCGCCATCGCGCCTCGCGCGCTGGGCGCGGGCGCGGCGCAGCGAGGACACGCTCGCGGCGCACGCGTTCGACGGCATCAACCGCCTGTACACCAGCGATTCGATGGCGGCGGTCCTGCTGCGCGGCCCGCTGCTCGGGGTCGCGGGACGCCTGCCACCCTTGCCGCGACTGCTCTGGAAGCACGCCGCGGGCATTTGAAGCGCTGCGCTGCGCGAATCGCGCGGGCGTCAATCCGCCGTCGATCCCCGCGCGCCAGGCTGAACGGCCGCGAACACCGTGATTTCCTCGCGGTCGTGGTACAGCTGGCGCGCGCGCAGCACGAGCGGCTTGCCCGCATCGGCCGCGAACTGGTCCAGGCACAACCTCGTCTCCAGCCAGCGCTTCTTCATCGGCAGCTTCAGGTTGAAGATCGCGCGCTCGCACCAGCCGTTCGCGAACCACTCGGCCATGCGCGCAGCGACGCGGCGCGGCTGCTCGACCATGTCGCAGACCATCCAGTCCAGCGGCCGCGAGGGTTGCCAGGCGAAGCCGTCGGCGCGCAGGTGTTCGACCAGGCCGGTGTCCATCACGTTCTGGCGCAGCGGGCCGTTGTCGATCGCGATGACGCGCAAACCCTGCCGCGCCAGCACCCAGGTCCAGCCGCCGGGCGCGGCGCCGAGGTCGGCGGCGCGCATGCCGGCGCGCAGCATCCGCGCGCGTTCGCGGTCGTCGAGCAGCGTGAGCAACGCCTCCTCGAGCTTGAGCGCCGAACGCGATGGCGCGTCCGCATGCATCTTCAGGCGCGGGATGCCGAGCGGCCAGGGCGCGCTGTCGCCGGGATCGGCGCGTGCGGCGATCAGCGCGTCGCCGCCGAGGAAACAGATGTGCAGGCGCGGGCGTCGATCGTCCGTCGCTTCCACCAGCAATCCGGCCTTGCGCAGCGCCGGGCGCAAGGCGTTGCCGAAGCTGCGCGCGAGCCCCGACAGCGGACGCCCCATGTCCGAGTCGGGATGCTCGACGACGAGGTCGCCGTAGGGCAGGTCGTCGGCGGGCGCGACAGCGAGCGCATCGAGCAGCGGCGCGAGCCGGTCGCGCGGATCCAGGCCGCGCAGTTCGGCGATGACGCGCAGCTTCTGCCGGGCGAACACCAGCGAACGCCACGGCAACGCCGCGTCGAGCGCCGCCGCTTCGCTGGTTTCGCAACCGAACAGCACGAAGCCGTCGCCGCGCGAGGCGCGCGCGAACCCCGCGATGCCGGCTTCCGCCGCGCGCTCGCCCAGTTCGGCCGCCAGCTCGGGCTCGAAGCCCGCGCGGCAGTAACCCAGCAATCCGGCCATCCCCGCCCCCAGGCCCCACGCGCGCCAGGCGCGTCGCGACGCACGTTCGAATCAGTAGAAGGTGCCGCCCTGTTCGCCGTAGGACTGCAGCACGGCGCAGGCCTCGTCGCGCAGGATGTCGCGCGCAACGGCAATGCCGCGCCGCTCCAGTTCGCCGGTCCAGTCCGCGGGCAGCGGGCCTTCGTCGAACTCGGTGAGTCGCATCACGTCCTCGCTGCGCGCGCCGACCAGCAACCGGTCCACGCCCGCCCATACGGTGGCACCGTAGCACTGGCAGCAGGGCTGCGCGGACGTCGCGATCGTGAATGCGCCGTCGGGCACGTTCAGGCGCGAACGCTGCAGGCGCTGCTGCGCGAGCATGTAGGCCATGTTCTCGGCGTGCGCGACGGAGCAGGACTGCGGCAGCACGCGGTTCACGCCGATGCTGACGATGCGGTCGTTGCGGTCGAAGATGGCTGCGCCGAACGGGCCGCCGCTGCGCGCTTCGACGTTGCGGCGCGACAGGTCGATGGCGAGCGCGACCTTGGCTTCGTCGCCCGGATAGGAGGCGGCGAGCGCGAGGTCGTGGACCCAGACCGGAAGGGTGAGGTGCAGTTGCAGTGGCGGCAGCATGGTCGACACGGCGTCAGGCCTTCTGCGCCCAGGTGTCGCGCAGGGTCACGCTGCGGTTGAACACCGGCGCATCGACGCGATGGTCGCGGCGATCGGCGACGAAATAGCCGGTGCGCTCGAACTGGAACGACTGCTCCGGCGCCGCTTTCGCGGCCGCGGGTTCGATGTAGCCGCGCACGGTACGGCGCGATTCCGGATTGAGGTGGTCGCGGTACGTCTTGCCGCCGTCGTCCGCGTCCGGATCCGGCACGGTGAACAGGCGGTCGTACAGGCGGATTTCCGCGGGGATGCCGTGCTTCGCGCTGACCCAGTGGATCGTGCCCTTGACCTTGCGGTTGGCGCCCTCCATGCCGGGTCGCGATTCGGGATCGAGCGTGCAACGCAGCTCGACGACGTTGCCATCGGCATCCTTGAGCACTTCGTCGCAGCGCACGATGCCGGCGCCGCGCAGGCGCACGTCGCCACCCACGGTGAGGCGCTTGAAGCCCGGCGGCGGCACTTCGGCGAAATCGTCGCGGTCGATCCACAGCTCGCGCGCGAACGGGACGTCGCGTTCGCCCTGCGACGCGTCCTTCGGATGGTTCGGGAACTTCAGCA
>CAMLSB010000120.1 GCA_946482565.1 uncultured Lysobacteraceae bacterium
CGCGCGCAGTTCCGACCCGGGCGTGGCCGCGCTGCTGCGCGACGCCGCCGCCGAACTCGAGGTCCGCAACAACGACGGCCTGACCCCGCTCGGCGTCGCTTGCGCCGCAGGCAACTGGCGCCTCGCGCGCTTCCTGCTCGAGCGTGGGGCCGTGGTCCAGGCCGATGGCGCGACGCCCGCGCTGCTCGCCGCCGCCGGCGCGGAGGACGACGACGCGGCCGGCGTGCAGCTGCTGCTCAAGCACAAGGCGCGCGTGGATGCGCGCGACCTGCAGGGCCGCAGCGCGCTGCACGAAGCCGCGTTCCGCGGCCACGCCGAAATCATCGCCGCGCTGCTCGCCGCACATGCCGACGTGCATGCGCGCGACGGCCGCGGCCGCACGCCATTGCTCGCCGCCGCGCGCGGCGGCAGCGCCGTTGCCGCCGATGTGCTCGCAGCGGCGGGCGCCGACGTGCATGCAGTGGACGTCGACGGCCATGGCGCGCTCGTGCTGGCCTGCGTCGCGTCCACGCCTTCCCCGGAACTCGTGCGCCGGCTGCTCGCGCTCGGCGCCGATCCGTCGCTGGTCGACCGCGAGGGCCGCCGCGCGCTGGACCACGCCGTGCAGGCGGGGCGCTGGTCGCTGGTCGCGGTGCTCGATCCTTCGCATCCGCTGCCCGCCGCGCTCGCCGACGACGATGCGGCGCCGGGAACGGAACAGGCTTCCGGAGCGGTAGCCGACGACGACGTTGCCCAGGTCGAAGCGCCTCCCACGCCGGACGTGGAAGCGCGCGAAGGCCTTGCCGACAGTCGCCTCTTCGCGCTGCTCGCGCAGGGGTCCGGCGGCATCGTCGAACTCGCACCCTTGCTCGACGCCGCGCGCTCCCCCGCGGGTGCAGGCGGCCTGGCGCTTTTCCTCGAGGCGTGCGCCGCCGAGGGCCACGACGGCGCGCGCGAGGCGTGCGAATCCTTCGCGCTGGCCCTGTGCGAGCGCGGCGCGGATCCCTTCGGCACGTCCCGCGCCGGCAATCCGCCACTGGCGCTCGCGGTGCGGCTTGGCTGGCTGCGGTTGTGCGAACGGTTGCTCGACGCCGGCGCCGACACCGCCGCGCGCGACGCGCACGGCATGACGCCGCTGCACCTCGCCGCGGCGCTCGGCCGCGAGCCCGCGCTGAAGCTGCTGGTGCGCCACGGCGCCGCGCCCGACGCGCGCGCGCCCGATGGCCAGACGCCGCTCGGCGTCGCCTTGTCGAGCGGCCGCCGCGACCTCGTCGACTGGCTGGAATGGCATGGCTGGCCGCTGCCGCAGCGCAAGCTGCAGCCCGCCGACCTGCCGGCGGCCGCGATCGTGGGCGATTCGGGGGCCGTGCGGCGCCTGCTGGACCTCGGTTTCCCGATCGACGCCGCGGATGCGCAGGGCTGCACGGCGCTGCTGCGCGCCGCCGGCGGCGGCCACCGCGAATGCGTCGAGCTGCTGCTCGATCGCGGCGCCGATCCGCGCCTGGCAGCGCAGACCGGCGCGACGCCGCTGTCGGCCGCGGTGAGCATGCGCCACGCCGCGATCGTCGACCGCCTGCTCGGCGCGGGCGCCGGCCTCGAGCAACGCCTGCCCGGCGAAGTCACCGTGCTCATGCTCGCCGCCGCGCTCGGCCTGCCCGATCTCGTCGCGCGCCTGCTCCAGGCCGGTGCCGACGTCCATGCCTGCGACGCGCAAGGCCTGACCCCGCTGCATTGCGCGGTCCTGTTCGCGTTCACCGCGCGCGAGAAGCCGCGCGTGCTCGCCCTGCTCGACACGCTGCTGCTCGCCGGCGCCGAACCCGATGCGCGCGCCGGCCCTGTCACGCCGCTGCTGCTGTTGCTCGGATCGCGCGCCGAACCCGGCACCGCCTGCGACGAGGACGTGGTCCATGCCGCGATCGAGCGGCTGCTCGACGAGGACGTCGCGCTCGACGTGCAGGACCAGCGCGGCTTCGGCCCGCTGCACCTCGCCGCGTTGCATGGCCTGCTGCGCGTGACCCAGCGGCTGCTGCGCGCGGGCTGCGACCCGGGCCTGCGCGACGGGCTGAACCGCACGCCGCGCGAAGTCGCGGTGATGCGCGGCTTCGTGGATGTCGCCGGCGAATACGCGCCCGCGCAGCCGGGCGGCGCTTCGCTCGCCCGCTTCCTGCGCCCGCCGCCGACGCCTTGACGTAGAGCCGACCCATGGTCGGCTTCACCGCGTCCGCCAGCCGACCATGGGTCGGCTCTACGATCCGGTGTCGCGCTTCTCCACCATCCCGCCGAGCACGCCCTCGCCGCGATCCGCCGCGAACAGTTCCTCCAGGTCGCGCCGCGCCTCCTGCGACGTCTGGATCAGCGCCACTTCGTCGTCGTACACCTGGTGCTGCGCGCGCAGCAGTGCCTCGTCGTGCTCGCGGAAGCGCTCGGCGCGGCGCGCCGCGACCTCCTCGCGTTCGCCCAGCGCGACCAGCACCCGCTCGCCCATCTTCAGGCTCGAGAAGAATGTCTCGCGGATGACCTCGACGCCGAGGTCCATCAATTCCCAGGCATGCCGGCGGTTGCGGGCGCGCGCGAACACCGTCGCGTCGGGATAGAGCCGCCGCACCGTGCGCACCGCCTGCAGGTTCGCCTCGACGTCCTCGACCGCGATCACGAACACGCGCACGCCGCCGGCGCCGGCCGCGCGCAGCAGCGCCGGCTGCGCGGGATCGCCGTAATAGATCTGGCTGCCGAAGCGGCGCACGAAATCCACTTGCTCCGGGCTGTGCTCGATCGCCACGAACGGGATGCGTTGCGCCAGCAGCAGGCGCGCGACGACCTGGCCGAAGCGGCCGAAGCCGGCGACCAGGACCTGCGGATGCGTGTCGGGAATGTCGTCGAAGGGACGCGCCGGCTTGCGCGCCACGGCGTCGCCGAGCAGCCGCGCCATCGCGATCAGCAGCAGTGGCGTCAGCGCCATCGACACGCCGACCATCGCCACGAGCCGGTCGTGCAGCGCGCCGTCGAACAGCGCGGCCTTCTCCGCTTCGCCGAACACGACGAACGCGAACTCGCCGCCGAGCGCCAGCACGCTGCCCAGCAGCAGCGCTTCGCGCGGCGCGAGCCGACCCGGCCGCAGCCCCACGGCGAACAGGATCGCGAACTTCACCGCGATCAGCAGCAGCACGCCCAGCGCGATCGTTCCCGGCTCCGACGCGACCCGGCCGAGGTCGATGCTCATGCCCACCGCCATGAAGAACAGGCCGAGCAGCAGGCCTTCGAACGGCTGGATCTGCGCCTCGAGCTCGTGCCGGAATTCCGAATCGGCGAGGAGCACGCCGGCGAGGAACGCGCCCAGGCCCATGCTCAGCCCGGCCAGCTGCATCAACCACGCGCTGCCGAGCACCACCAGCAGCGCCGTCGCGGTGAAGACCTCCGGCATGCGGGTGCGCGCCACGATCCTGAACACGTGGCGCAGCAGCACGCGCCCGCCGAACACCAGCGCCGCGATCGCGCCCAGCGCGCGCAGGGCCGCCCACCACGGCGACTGGATGTCGCCGCCGACGTGGCCCAGCAGCGGGATCGCCGCCAGCAGCGGGATCGCCGCCAGGTCCTGGAACAACAGGATCGCGAACGCCAGCCGCCCGTAGTCGCCGTTCAGCGCCTTGCGTTCCGACAGCAGCTGCAGCCCGACAGCGGTGGACGAGAACGCCAGCCCGAAGCCCACCACGATCGCGGCACGCCAGTCGATGCCCAGGGCCAGCGCGATCCCGCCGAGGGCGAGGCCACTTGCCAGGACCTGCGCGCCGCCCGCGCCGAACACGGGCCGCCGCATCACCCGCAGGCGCGAAGGCGACAGTTCCAGCCCGATCACGAACAGCAGCATCACCACGCCGATCTCGCTGGCGGCCAGCACGGGGTCCGCGTCCGCCACCGCGCGCAGCCCATGCGGCCCGAGCATCACGCCGGCGGCAAGGTAGCCGAGCACCGCGCCGAGGCCGAAACGCTTGAACACGGGGACCGCGATGACCGCCGCGAGCAGGAAGAGGAGGGCGAGTTCGATTCCGCTACCGTGCATGGGTCCCTCCGTTGGTCGCGATTATGCGTTGCGCCACGGAAGAAAACGGATACATGGCGGATCCGGGCCTCGAGCGGCCTGGCCGCGCGATTGACACCCCCGGAATCGGGAGGCATAAAGGTTTCTTGCTCGGGGAAAGGCAAGGGGAATGCGATGCACGGCATCAATCGGGAAGGCTCCGTCCGGAAGGCGGCCCGTCAACGCAAATTGAAGGTCGCACCGGTCACGCGTGCGGTCCGCAGTGCCCTCGCGGCCTCCGCGGCGATGCTGGCGCTGGCCGGCACCGGCCCGGCGCTGGCAGGCGATTGCACCGCGCCGGCAAGCGGCACGATCCATTGCAATGGCGACTTCGCCGATACCCTCAACTTCAGCGTCGAGGACCTGACCCTCATCGTCGGGGACCAGGCGCCATCGACCATCGCGCCGCCCGCGGGCAACGCCGGCATCCTCGCCGACTGGGCCGGGCACATCGGCGTCACCAATTCCGCCGAAATCGTGGCCTACGCGGACGGCATCGATGCCGTCGGCAGCGGCGACATCGACATCGACAACGCGGGGAACATCGACGTTTCCTCCGCCGGACAGGTCATCGGCATCTACGCCTACACCGACGGCGGCGACGTCACCATCGCCAACAGCGGCGACATCGGCGCCTACTCGATGGGCGGCCTGGCGGACGGCATCTTCGCCTCGGGCGGCGACGTTTCCGTGTCCAACAGCGGCGCGATCGGCGCCGACGGCTACGACTGGGCCGCGGGCATCGAGGCGCAGGGCACGGGCAGCACCAGCGTCTCGAATGACGGTTCGATCAGCGCCTACACGTATGCAGCGGGCGGTTATGCGTTCGGCATCTACGCCACCGGCTCCGACGTGACGGTCGCCAACGGTGGCGACGTCGAGGCGCAGGGCTACCACGCCAACGGCATCTACGTGCAGTCGGGTGGCAACGCGTCGGTCGACAACGGCGGCTCGGTCACGGCGGGCGGGCTCTACACGAGCCTGTACGCGACCGGCATCCATGCCGCCAGCGGCGGCCTGGACAGCGCGGTGTCGGTCACGAACAGCGGCGACGTCACGGTCAACGGCTATGCGGGTGCGACCGGCATCGAAGTCCTCGCTACGGGCGCGGGCAGCACGGCGAGCGCCAGCAACAGCGGCGACGTCTACGTCAACACCTATTACAAATACGCCTCCGGCTCGTCCGGCATCGTCGCGTCCGCGGATGGCGACGCCACGGTGGACAACAGCGGCGGCATCGAGGTGCACGCCTACGGCCTGGCCTACGGGGCGATGGCGCTGTCGTTCAACGGCGACGCGTCGGCCACCAACTCCGGCAACATCGACGTCAGCAACGAGTCGATCCTCTATTACGGCGCCAGCGGCATCGTGTCGTCCTCGCAGAACGGCGCGGCGTTCGCCGACAACAGCGGCGGCATCGACGTCTCGACCAAATACATCGGCACCGGCATCGACGCCAGCGGCCTGGCGGGCGCGACGGTCTCGAACAGCGGCGACATCGCGGTCGACGCCTGGCGCGCGTACGGCATCCGCGCCAGCGCGGGCGCGGGCGACGTCTCCGTGGACAACAGCGGCAACATCGGCGCGACGTACACCGGCACCCTCTCCGACGGCAAGGCCTGGGGCATCCTCGCGCTGACCACCGCCGGCGACATCAGCGTCGTCAACTCCGGCGCGATCTCCACCGACGTCACCGACCAGTCGGTGGGCATCTTCGCCCGCCCCGGCGAGGGCAACGCGTCGGTCACCAACACCGGCACGATCGACGCGGCCAGCTACATCGGCACGGCCGCGGGCATCTTCGCGCGCGCCGACTACGGCGACGTCGCGGTGGACAACGGCGGCGCG
>CAMLSB010000121.1 GCA_946482565.1 uncultured Lysobacteraceae bacterium
GCGCGCCGGCGACCAGCGCATCGGTGATGCGCGGGTTCCAGCGGCTGGCGAGGATGGCGAAGCGGGCGCCGGGTGCCGGGCGCAGGTCGCCTTCGAAATGGGCCATGGGTGCCGGGGCATCCGGGTTAGGGCCTGCCAGTTTACCGCTTCGGGCGCGGGAGCCCTGCATTGGGGCGGGCGTCGCTTCTTGCGGGGTCACCGCGGATGCGCGGGGTCCGGGCCGGGGACCGCCGTGAATACGTCCATGTAGGCTCTTCGAAAACATCCATGTTTTCGACGTCCCCGGCCCGGACCCCGCGCATCCACGGCGACACGCGCGCACGTGGCCACGTAGCTTCGTGCCCCGCTCTTCGCTCTTTCGGCCGGAGACGTGCGACGCGCTTGGGGTGGCGGTGGAAACGCGAGGGCACTGCCCCGAAGCCCGCACCGCCTCAGGGGGTGAGGTACTCGACGACTTCGAGGCCGAAGCCGGCGAGGCCGACCTGGCGGCGGGGCGTGCCGAGGACGCGCAGCTTGCCGTAGCCCAGGTCCGCGAGGATCTGGCTGCCGGCGCCGTTGCGGCGCCATTCGGCGACCGTGCCCGCGCGACCGGTGGCGGCCGGCGCGGCGGCGGGCGCACTCGAGGCCGCCGCGTCGGACTGTGGCTGGCGGATCCTGGCGAGCAGTGCATCGGCTTCCTCCGCCGCGCCGCGCCGCGGCTCGCCGAGCAGCACCAGCGCGCCGCTGCCCTCGCGCGCGATCGCGGCGAGCACGTCGCCGACGGCCGGCCCGAAGTCCGGGCGCCGCCACTGCAGGGCATCCGCGAGCGGATTGAGCATCTGCACGCGCACCAGCGCGGGCAAGGCCGGGTCGGGCGTGCCGCGCACCAGCGCGAAGTGCAGGCCGTGGCCGAGGCGATCGCGATAGGCGTGCAGGCGGAACGGGCCCTGCGCGGTGTCGATGTCGCGCGCATCCACGCGCTCGACCGTGTGTTCGGTGGCGATGCGATGCCGGATCAGGTCCTCGATCGAACCGATCTTCAGGCCGTGCTCGCGCGCGAACACTTCGAGCTCGGGGCGGCGCGCCATCGAGCCGTCCGCGTTGAGGATCTCGACCAGCACGCCGGCCGGCTCGAGGCCCGCGAGCAGCGCGAGGTCGCTGGCGGCCTCGGTGTGGCCGGCGCGGCTGAGCACGCCGCCCGGCTGCGCCTGCAGCGGGAAGATGTGGCCCGGCTGCGACAGGTCGGCGGCCGACGCGTCGGGCCGCACCGCGGTGCGCACGGTATGCGCGCGATCGTAGGCGCTGATGCCGGTGGTGACGCCTTCCGCCGCTTCGATCGACACGGTGAAGTTGGTGCCGTGCGGCGAAGTGTTGTCGCGCACCATCGGCGGCAGGCCGAGCTGGCGGCAGCGTTCGCGCGTCAGCGACAGGCACACCAGGCCGCGCGCATGCGTGACCATGAAGTTGATGTCCTGCGGCCGCACCAGTTCGGCGGCCATGATCAGGTCGCCCTCGTTCTCGCGGTCCTCGTCGTCCACGATCACGACCATGCGGCCGGCGCGGAGTTCGTCGAGGAGTTCGGGGATGGTGGCGAAGCTCATGGCGTGTGGGTTCCAGCGGGCGGCGCGCCGGTTGCGTGCGTGCCCGTCGATGGCGTGCCCGTCGACAGCAGCCGCTCGACGTAGCGCGCGACCAGGTCGACCTCGAGGTTGACGGGGTCGCCGGCGGTGGTGGCGGCGAAAGCGGTATGGGCGACGGTGTGCGGCACGAGCGCCACTTCGAAGCCGGCATCGTCGACGGCATTGATCGTCAGGCTCACGCCGTCGACGCAGATCGAGCCCTTCTGCGCGACGTAGCGCAGCAGCGCGGGCGGCGCGGCGAAGCGCCAGCGCTGCGCGCGGGCATCCGGCGCGACCGAAAGCACGCGGCCGACGCCATCGACGTGGCCGCTGACGAGGTGGCCGCCGAGGCGATCATCGGGGCGCATGGCGCGTTCGAGGTTGAGCGGATGGCCGACCGGCAGCACGCCGAGCGTGGTGAGCGCGAGCGTCTCGTTGGACGCGTCGGCCTCGAAGCCGTCGGCATCGAACGCGACCACCGTCAGGCAGACGCCGTTGACCGCGATGCTCTCGCCCAGCGCGACGCCGTCGAACGGCAGCGTGCCCGCGGCGATCCGCAGGCGCGCGTCGCCGCCGCGCGATTCGCGCGCGTCGAGCCGGCCCACGCCTTCGACCAGTCCGGTGAACATCAGGCGGGCTTCCGGCGCGCATGCACGAACAGCGGCCAGCGCACCTCGCGCGCGGTGCCGGGATCGCCCCAGGCCTGCGCGAAGGCCGGCGCGTGCGCGGCCACGGGATCGGCGCCGTCGTGCGCGTCGCGATAACGCTGCGTGGCCGAATAACTGGAGAAATAGCCGAGCAGGCGTGGCAGCGTCCAATGCGTGCGCAATTCGAATTCGGGCGTGCGCACCGCCGGGAACGGCCACTCGAAGCCCGCGTAAGCCTCATCGATCAGCGCGCGCTGCGGTGGCCAGTGCGGGCGGATCGCCTCCTGCAGCGCGTCGTTCGCGGCCGCCAGCGCATCGGGCACCACGATGTCCTGGTAGCCCCAGGCCACCAGCACGCCGCCGGGCTTGAGCACGCGCGCGCATTCGGCGAAGAACGCGTCCAGGTCGAACCAGTGCAGCGCCTGCGCGACGCAGACCGCGTCGGCGCTGGCGTCGGGCAGGCTGCAGCGTTCGCCGCGCTCGACCGCGAACGTGACGTTCGCCGGCTTGTCCGCCCATGCACGCTGCGCCTGCGCCACCTGCGCAGCGCTCGGATCGGTCGCGTGCACGCGGTAGAAGCGCTGCGCGAGCCCGTGCGTGGCCTGGCCGCTGCCGCAGCCGGCTTCCCACAGCAGGCAGTCGGAAGGCGCGATCGCGGCGATCCAGTCGTACAGCGCGCCCGGGTAGTCGGGCCGCGCGCTCGCGTATTCGGCCGCGACGGCGGAGAAATGATCGGGGAACGTGGCGTTCATGCCGCCAGCGGGCGCAGCAGCACCCGCACGTCCTCGCCGATGCGCCGCGTTTCGACGATGCGCATGCCGAGGCGCTCGGTCATCGCGTCGATGTGCAGCCCTTCGAACAATGGCCGCGCGCGCTCGCCCAGCATCACCGGCGCCACGTACAGCAGCAGCTCGTCGACCAGGCCCGCGGCGAGGAACGCGCCGGCGAGCGTCGCGCCCGCTTCGACCTGCACTTCGTTGATGCCGCGCCCGGCGAGCAGCGCGAGCACGGCCTGCAAGTCGAACAATCCGGCGCGCACCGCCACGTGTGCGTGCGGCGTCTCCACGCCGCGCGGCATGCGCGCGTCGGGCGCATGCAGGTACAGCGTCGGCGCATCGCCCTCGCGGATGTGGCCGCGCGCGACCGTCGCCAGGCCCGGATCGAGCACCACGCGCAGCGGCGGCTCGAACGGTACCGGCTTGCCGGCCGCGTCGGGCTCGAGGCGCACGGTCAGGCTCGGATCGTCCACCAGCACCGTGCCGGCGCCGGTGAGCAGCGCGCCGGAGCGCGCGCGCCAGCGCTGCACGTCGCGTCGCGCCGGTTCGCCGCTGATCCACTTGGAATCGCCCGACGCGAGCGCGCTGCGCCCGTCCAGGCTCGTCGCGAGCTTCACCCGCAGCCACGGCCGCCCGCGTTCGATCCGCGACACGAAGCCGCGATTGAGCTCGCGCGCCTGTGCTTCCATCAGGCCTTCGTCGACCTGGATGCCTGCCTCGCGCAGGCGCTGGTACCCGCCACCGTCGACCTTGGGGTTCGGGTCGCGCATCGCGCCGACCACGCGCGCCACGCCCGCCGCGACCAGTGCTTCCGCGCAGGGCCCGGTCTTCCCGGTGTGCGAGCAAGGCTCGAGCGAGACATACGCCGTCGCGCCACGCGCGCGTTCGCGCGCGCCTTCCAGCGCGAATACCTCCGCGTGGGGGCCGCCGGCACGCTCGTGCCAGCCCTCGCCGACGATTTCGCCGTCGCGCACGATCACGCAACCCACCATCGGGTTGGGCTTCGTCGTGAACGTCCCGCGCGCCGCGAGTCGCAGCGCACGCGCCATCATCGCGTGGTCGATGGCGGTGAACGCCGCGCGGGCGTCGACTCCGGCGTCGCTCATTTCTTCTTTTTTTCCTGGTGCCGGTCGATGGGGACCACGTCCGCGCCGAGCAGCGGCAGCTGGCCCTCGCCGGGAATGTCGCGCTCGAGGCGATCGAGTTCCTCGCGGAAATCGGCCACGTCCTCGAACGAGCGGTACACCGAGGCGAAGCGCACGTAGCCGACGTGGTCGAGCTTGCGCAATTCCGCCATCACGAACTCACCGACGCGGCGCGAAGCGACCTCGCGTTCGGTGGTCATGCGCAGCTGGTGCACGACGGCGCGCACCGCCGCCTCGATCTGTTCCTCGCCCACCGGCCGCTTCTGCAGCGCGCGATCGAAGCCCTGGCGCAGCTTGCGCGCATCGAACGCGTCGCGGCGCCCGTCGCTCTTGATGATCATCGGCAACTTCAGCTCGATCGTTTCCAGCGTGCTGAACCGCTCGCCGCAGGCCTCGCACTCGCGACGGCGCCGGATCTGCGCGCCGTCCTCGCTGACGCGCGAGTCGATGACGCGGGTGTCTGCGTGCTGGCAGAAGGGGCAATGCATCTAGAGCGGGGAATGGGGAATGGGGAATGGGGACGCGGGAGTCGCGGCGAGCCTGGAACGCAGCGCGTTCCGAAGGGATTGGAGCATGCAAGCGACCGAATTCAATCGATCGAGGACTCGATCGAGCGGCGTGCGCTCGAGGAGACCGAGCCGGCCTGCGAGCAGAAGCTGGGTCTGGAGCTCCGCCAACGAACCCTTCGCCATGGAAAGAAACCGGAGATAGTCCTTTGTCGAGCCGCGTGCGTTGCCTTCCGCAATGCAGGATGGAACGGAAACGGATGCGCGACGCATCTGCGACACGAGACCGAACCTTTCGTCCGAGGGAAACCTGCTGGTCACGTCGTACACCATCTCCGAAAGGGTCATCGCCTCATCCCATACCCGCAAATCCCGGAAATCCATCGCCATCCTGGCGCTCCCCCTCCCTATTCCCTCTTCCCTGTTCCCCTGCCTGGCTACCCGTACACCGGAAACTGCGCACACTGCCTCGTGACGTTCTCGCGCACGCCGGCGATCACGTTGCCATCGTTCGGGTTGTCGAGCACGTCGCAGATCCAGTTGGCCAGCGCGACGCAATCCGGCTCCTTGTAGCCGCGGGTCGTGACCGCGGGCGTGCCGATGCGCAGGCCGGACGTCACGAACGGCTTCTGCGGGTCGTTCGGCACCGCGTTCTTGTTGACGGTGATGTGGGCGCGGCCGAGGGCGGCTTCCGCGTCCTTGCCCGTGATGCCCTTGCCGATCATGTCGACGAGCATCAGGTGGTTCTGCGTGCCGCCCGACACGATCTTGTAGCCTCGCGCGATGATCGTCTTCGCCATCGCCTGCGCGTTCTTCACCACCTGCTGCTGGTAGGCGGTGAACTCCGGCTCCAGCGCTTCCTTGAACGCGACCGCCTTGGCCGCGATCACGTGCATCA
>CAMLSB010000122.1 GCA_946482565.1 uncultured Lysobacteraceae bacterium
GGGAAGAACACGACGCCGCTGTTCGGGGTGTTGGTGAACTGCAGCGGGTTGAGGCCCGGGAACGCCACCTCGTGGGCCACGCCCTCCACGCTCATCGCCGCCTTCGCCACCTGCTTGAGCGCGGCGTCGGTGCGCTCGATCGACGCGCCCTCGGGCAGCTTCACGCCGGCGATCAGGTACAGCTTGTCCTGGATCGGGATGAAGCCGCGCGGCACCCAGTGGAACACGAAGCCGGTGGCGAGCAGCAGCACCGCGTACGCCGCGAACACGCGGCCGCGATGGCCGAGCGAGCGGCCCACGACGCCCTGGTAGCGGTCGGAATTGCGCTTGAAGAAGCGGTTGAACGGATGGAAGACCCACCCGAACAGCCGTTCGATCGCCCGCGACAGCGCGTCCTTCGGCGCGCCGCGCGGCTGCAGCAGCTTGGCCGCCAGCGCCGGCGACAGGGTCAGCGAGTTGACCGCGGAGATCACCGTCGAGATCGCGATGGTGACCGCGAACTGCTTGTAGAACGCGCCGGTGACGCCGGTCAGGAACGCCATCGGCACGAACACCGCGCACAGCACCAGCGCAATCGCGATGATCGGCCCCGACACCTCCTTCATCGCCTGGTGCGCCGCCGCCAGCGGCGACAGGCCTTCCTCGATGTTGCGCTCCACGTTCTCGACGACCACGATCGCGTCGTCCACCACGATGCCGATCGCCAGCACCAGGCCGAACAGCGTCAGCGTGTTGATCGAGAAGCCGAGCAGGTACAGCGCCGCGAACGTGCCCACGACCGAGACCGGCACGGCGATCAGCGGGATGATCGAGGCGCGCCAGGTCTGCAGGAACAGGATCACCACCAGCACCACCAGCGCGATGGCCTCCAGCAGCGTGCTGACCACCGACTTGATCGAGTCGCGAACGAAGATGGTGGTGTCGTAGACCGTGCGGTACTCCACGCCCGGCGGGAATCCCTTCTTCAGCTCCTCCATCTTCGCGACCACGCCGTCGCGGATCGCGAGTGCGTTGGCGCCGGGCGCCTGGAAGATGCCGATCGCGGCCGCCTCCATGCCGTCCAGGCGCGAGCGCAGCGTGTAGTCGCCCGCGGCGAGTTCGACCCGGGCGACATCGCCCAGGCGCACGACCTGGCCGTCGGCGCCCGCCTTCAGCACCACGTCGCGGAACTCCGCGGCGGTGCGCAGCCGGCCCTGCGCGTTGATCGGGGTCAGGAAGTCGCTGCCGTTGCGCATCGGCTCCGCGCCGAGCTGGCCGGCCGACACCTGGATGTTCTGCTCGCGGACGGCGCGCACCACGTCGCCGGCGGTCATGCCGCGCGCGGCGACCTTGTCCGGATCGAGCCAGATGCGCATCGCGTAGTCGCCGCCGCCGAACTGCTGCGCGTCGCCAACGCCGGGCAGCCGCGACAGCTCGTCCTTGACGTGGAGGCGCATGTAGTTGCGCAGGTAGAGCGTGTCGTACTTGCCGTCGGGCGAGACGAGGTGCACCACCATCAGGAACACCGGCGACTGCTTCTGGGTGGTCACGCCCTGGCGGCGCACGTCCTCCGGCAGCCGCGCCAGCGCCTGCGCGACGCGGTTCTGCACGCGCACCGCCGCGTCGTCCGCGTCCGTGCCCGGCTTGAACGTCACCGTCATCTGCAGCACGCCGTCGGAGCCGGCCACCGACTTGAGGTACATCATGTCCTCGACGCCGTTGATCGCTTCCTCCAGCGGCGTCGCCACCGTTTCGGAGATCACCTTGGGGTTGGCGCCCGGATACACGGTACGCACCACCACGGACGGCGGCACCACTTCCGGGTACTCGCTGATCGGCAGCAGCGGGATCGCGATCAGGCCCGCGGCGAAGATGACGATGGAGAGGACCGCCGCGAAGATCGGGCGGTCGATGAAGAACCTGGAAAAATCCATTTGGATTCCTTGATCAGTGCGTGCCGGCCGGCGCTGCGGCAGCGACGGTCCGGGCTGCGGCTGCGGCGACGCGCGGCGCGGCCTGCGTGGGGGACGGCGCCATCGCCACGAGCTTCGGTGCCACCGGCATGCCGGGGAAGAACACCTTCTGCACGCCGTTGACGATCACCTTGTCGCCGGCGGCGAGCCCCGATTCGACGATGCGCAGGCCGTCGACCACCGGCCCGAGCTCGACGTCCTTGCGCATGGCGGCGTTGTTCGGGCCCAGCACGTAGACGTACTTGCGGTCCTGGTCGGTGAGCACCGCCTTGTCGTCCACCAGCATCGCGCCGCGGCGACCCTCGCCCTGCACCTGCACGCGCGCGAACAGGCCCGGCGTGAACACGCGGTCCGGATTGCGCAGCACCGCGCGCACGCGGATCGTGCCCGTTCCCGCGTCCACCTGGTTGTCGACGAAGTCCACCGTGCCTTCGTGCGGGTAGCCCGCTTCGCCGGCGAGGCCGACGCGCACCGGATTGCGCGTGCCGGATCGCTCGCCCTTGCGCGCGAGATCGGCGTAGCGCAGGAAGGTCTGCTCGTCGCTTTCGAAATAGACGAAGACCGGATCCTGCGAGACCACCGTCGCCAGCAGGGTGGCGTCCGCCTGCGCGAGGTTGCCCTCGGTGACCAGCGCGCGGCCGGCGCGGCCGTCGATCGGCGAGCGCACTTCGGTGAACTGCAGGTCCAGCCGCGCGCTCGCGACCGCGGCCTCGGCCGCGCGCACGCCGGCGTTGCCCTGTGCGCTCGCGGCCTTGCGGGTCTCGAATTCCTCGCGCGAAATCGCCTGCGCCTCGATCAGCTGCTGCGCGCGCGCGTCCTGCGCCTGCGCAAGCCGTGCCTCGCTGCGCGCGCCTTCCAGCGCGGCCAGCGCGCGATCGAGCGCGGCCCGGTACGGCCGCTGGTCGATCACGAACAGCAGGTCGCCCTTGCGCACTTCCTGGCCTTCCTTGAACGCGACGCGCTCGACGTAGCCGCTGACGCGCGGGCGCAGTTCGACCGATTCGACGGCTGCCACGCGGCCGGTGAACTCGTCCCACTGGTGCACGGGCCGCGTGAGCACGGAGGCGACGCTGACTTCCGGTGCGGGCGGTGCGCCCGCGCCCGGCGCGGCCTGGCTGCTGCATGCAGTGATGATCGCGGTCAGCAGCAGGCTTGCAGCCAGCGTCGACAGCGGCGGGAGACCGCGCGTGGCGCGGGCGGCGCCGCGTGCGGGCGCGTTCGTGTGCTTACGGTGCATGGGGGAAGACCTCGTCCGGGTTCGTGGAAAGAAGGGGAAGCGATGGCGTGCGCGCGGCGTAGGGAACGATCGGTCGCGCAGCTACGCCGGGATCGCTGCGTTCGAGCAGGGCCATCGCGCGGCGGCCGATCTCGAGCGCGGTCGGCCATTGCGGGCAGGCCTTGGCGCCGGGCCGGCAGACGGGGGATTCGACGGCGAGCAGCTGCGCGCGCACGCCCAGGCAGCGCGCCTCGTCGTGCAGCGCGCAGGCCAGCATGCGCACCGCCGCCGCGGCGACGGAACGGTGCCCGTAGCCAGCCCACGGCAATGCACCGGCGGGCCCGCCGATGAGCAGCCAGGTGCCGCCGCGGCCGCGTTCGGCCATCAGCGGCAACAGGTGGCGTGCGGCGGCGACGTGCGGAAGCAGGTCCTCGTCGAGGGCCGCGCGCATCGCGTCCGGCCCGCCGTCGTTGTCCAGGATGCGGCCGCGCCGCGGCACGCCTGCCACCGCGGCCGCGACGCCCGTGATCGGCCGGTCAAGGTCGCGCAGCCGGCGCGCCAGCGCCGCGGCATCCGCTTCGTTCGCGACGGAACCCGGCACCAGATCGATCCCGGCACCGGCGTGGTCCCGGCGCAGCGCCTCGAGCGCGTCGCGCCCCCGGGCCACGGCGATGACCCGGCGCCCGGCCTCGACGGCGGCCTCGACGACGCCGCGGCCGACCACCCCGGTGGCGCCCAGGACCAGGACGGTCTCGCTCATTGTCCCACTCCCGGGATTTTTACTCCCGCGTTCGGGATGATTGGGGCCGGATGGCGGTGGCGCTGCGCGGCGCCGGCCACGGCCAGCAGGACCATGGCGACGGGAAGCACGACGACGAAGCCGAGCATCCAGGCCATGAGCCAGAACTCCGATGCACCCAGGCGGGACGCCTGTTCCAGCGCGAGGACGCCCAGCCACGCCAGGAGCAGCAGCAGGATCGGCAGCAGCGGTACCAGGAGTCTGCGGATACGGTGGGTGCGGGACATGGGGCACGGCCTCGGGGACAGGGCGCAGAGACTAGGCGCCGGACCGGCACTTGATTAGCCGCCAAAGGAGGGAATAATTATCCCGAAGACGGGCCAATACCGGCCGCCCCATCCCCGGCCACCCCTTTCCTGGAGACCTCCCATGGCCCGCGATCTCAACGACACCCTCGTCTTCGTGAAGGTGGCCGAGCACGGCAGCTTCATTTCGGCGGCGCGCGCGCTGCGCCTGCCGAAGACCACGGTCAGCCGCAAGGTGCAGGAACTCGAGACGCGCCTGGGCGCGCAGCTGCTGCATCGGACGACGCGGAAGCTCGGCCTCACCGAGGCGGGCAACATCTACTTCGAGCACTGCCAGCGCATCGCGCGCGAACTCGACGAAGCCGAAAGCGCGGTCGGCCAGCTGCAGGGCGGGCCGCGCGGCTGGTTGCGCATCACGGCGCCCTACTCGATGGGCATCGAGCGCATCGCGCCGCTGCTCGGCGAATTCCACGCGCGCCACCCCGAGGTGCGCGTGGACATGGTGCTGACCAACGAATCCCTGGACCTGATCGACAAGGAACTCGACCTGGCCCTGCGTTTCGGCGCGCTGCCCGATTCCAACCTGGTGGCGCGCCGCCTCGCGGTGCTGCGCACGAACATCTACGCCAGCCCCGGCTACATCGAGCGCCACGGCGAGCCGTTGCACCCCGACGACCTGCAGCACCACCGCGCGCTCGCGATGCAGAAGCAGCGCCGCAACGGCAGCTTCTACTGGTCGCTTGGCGACGGCACGCGCACGAGCGAGTTCCGCATCGATCCGGTGTTCATCGCCAACGACCCGGCGGGCCTGCGCGGCGCCCTGCTCGCCGGCGAGGGCCTGATGCTGTGCAGCGACGTGATGGTGAAGCCGTACGCCGAGCGCGGATTCCTGCGTCGCGTACTCGCCGGCTGGACCGGCCCGGAGTACGAACTCAACGCGGTGTTCCCGCGCGGCCGCGTGCAGTCGCCGAAGGTGCGGGCGTTCGTGGACTTCCTCGTCGAGCGGCTCAACTTCGACGCGGACTACATGCAGGTGCTGTGCCCCGACGCCGCGGCCCGCTGCTACGCCGAGGCGGAAGTCAGCCCCGAAGTCGCCGCCGAAATCGCCCAGGCCGTCATCCGGCATCGCGTCACGGCCCCGGAACCTGCCTGAGCCCGGCACCCGCAGCCCCGTACGCCGGCTCCGCTACAATCCCGGCGATCCCCCCGCCGGAGCCGCCCCATGTCGCAACTCGCCTATCGCCGCGTCCTGCTCAAGCTGTCCGGCGAGGCGCTGATGGGCGACGAGGACTACGGCATCGACCCGAAGCTGATCGGGCGCCTCGCCCGCGAGGTCATGGA
>CAMLSB010000123.1 GCA_946482565.1 uncultured Lysobacteraceae bacterium
CGTGCTGCTGCTGCTGGTGTTCGTGCCGGGCATTGGCCGCAGCGTCAACGGCGCGCGGCGCTGGATCTACATGGGCCTGTCCAACTTCCAGGCGGTGGAAGCAGTGAAGGTGCTCTACATCGTCTGGCTCGCGAGCTACCTCAAGCGCTACAGCGAGGACGTCACCGCCACCTGGTCGGCGATGCTCAAGCCGCTGGGCGTCGCCACCGTGCTGGTCGGTTTGCTGCTGATGCAGCCGGACTTCGGTTCGTCCTCGCTGCTGCTGGCGATCACCGCGGGCATGCTCGTGCTCGGCGGCGTGAACATGCCGCGCATGTTCGGCCCGGTGCTGGTCGGGCTGCCGGTGCTGGCGGTCATCGCGATCGCCGAGCCGTATCGCTATCGCCGCCTGACGACCTTCATGGACCCGTGGGCGGATCCGTTCAACAGTGGGTACCAGCTCACCAATGCGCTGATGGCCGTCGGCCGCGGCGACTGGTTCGGCGTGGGCCTCGGGGCTTCGGTGCAGAAGCTCTCGTACCTGCCCGAGGCGCACACCGACTTCATCATGGCGGTGATCGCCGAGGAGCTCGGCTTCGTCGGCGTGTGCGCGGTCGTGTCCGCCTACGCGCTGCTCGCGGGGCGCGCGTTCTGGATCGGGTTGCAGTGCGTGGAGATGCGCCGCCACTTCGCCGGCTACATCGCCTTCGGCATCGCGCTGTGGATGTCGCTGCAGAGCTTCGTTTCGATCGGCGTGAACCTGGGCCTGCTGCCGACCAAGGGCCTGACGCTGCCGATGATTTCCTCAGGCGGTTCGAGCGTGCTGATGACTTGCGCGGCGCTTGGCCTGCTGCTGCGGGTGAGCTACGAACTCGATCGTGCGCGGCGCCAGGTCGCGCTGCGGCGCGCGGATGCGACCCCGATGCAGGCGCCTGGCGCGATGCCGATGGATGCGCCGGTTTCGGTCGCGCCGTCGCGCGTGGATCCGTCCCCGTCGGCTACCTCGGCCGATCGCGGTCGCGGTCGCGCGCGCATCGAACCGGTGCTCGGCGCGCCCGTCGCGGTGCCTGCCGTGGCCCACGCCCTGCGGAGGCGCCCGTGAACGTGCCCCGCAACACCGCGTATCGCGATGGCGACGGCCCCGTGCTGATCCTCGCGGGCGGCACCGGCGGCCACATCTTCCCGGGCCTGTCCGTCGCCGCGGAACTGCAGGCGCGCGGCGTGCCGGTGGCGTGGCTGGGCGCGGAAGGCGCCATGGAAACGCGGCTCGTCCCGCAGCATGGCATCGCGCTCGACGCGATCGCGGTGAAGGGCCTGCGCGGCAAGGGCCTCGCGACGCTGCTCGGCGCGCCCATCCGCGTGTTGTCGGCGGTGCGCGCGGCCTCGCGCGTGCTCGCGCGGCGCCGTCCCCGCGCGGTCGTCAGCTTCGGCGGCTACGCGGCGGGGCCGGGCGGCATCGCGGCCAGGCTGCATGGCGTGCCGCTCGTCGTGCATGAACAGAATCGCGCGCCGGGCATGACCAATCGCGTGCTGTCGCGGTTCGCGCGGCGCGTGCTCACCGGCTTCCCGCAGACCTTCGGCAATGCGCGCGAGGAACTGGCCGGCAACCCGGTTCGCGCGGAGATCGCGGCGCTGCCACCGCCGGCACAACGCTTCGCCGCGCGCGGAAACGGGCCGCTGCGGCTGCTGGTGCTCGGCGGCAGCCAGGGCGCTCGTGCGCTCAACACGGGCGTGCCGCAGGCGCTGGCCGGCTTCGAATCGCCCGTGCAGGTGCGGCACCAGTGCGGCGAGAAGCTGCGCGCCGAAGCCGAGCAGGCCTATGCGCAGGCCGGCGTCGCCGCCAGCGTCGAACCCTTCATCGCCGACATGGCGGCGGCCTATGCCGATGCCGACCTCGTGGTGTGCCGTGCCGGCGCGCTGACGCTCGCCGAACTGTGCGCGGCGGGTGTCGGCAGCCTGCTCGTGCCGTTCCCGCAGGCGGTCGACGACCACCAGACCCGCAACGCCGAATACCTCGTCGAACGCGGCGCCGCATTGCTGTTCCCGCAGGGCGATCGCCTCGTGGGCCAGCTGCGCGAGGCGCTGTCCGCGCTCGCCGGCGATCCCGCGCGCCGCCTCGCGATGGCCGAGGCCGCACGCGGCCTGGCCAGGCCCGACGCCGCGGCCCGCGTCGCCGACGCGGTGCTCGATGCCGCACAGAACAAGGAAGCCGCATGAGCGCCCGCCGCCTGCTCTCCAGCCGCGACATGGCCCGCACCGGCATGGACGGTGCCGCCACGCGCGTGCATTTCGTCGGCATCGGCGGCGTCGGCATGAGCGGCATTGCCGAAGTGTTGTGCACGCTCGGTTATCGTGTCTCCGGTTCCGACAACGCCGACAACGCCGTGACCCGGCGCCTGGTGGCGCTGGGCGCCTGCATCCATCGCGGCCACGCGGCGGCGAACGTGCATGGCGCCGATTGCGTCGTGGCGTCCAGCGCGATCAAGCGCGACAACCCCGAGCTGGCCGAAGCGCACGCGTTGCGCATCCCGATCGTGCCGCGCGCGGAAATGCTCGCCGAACTGATGCGCTTCCGCCGCGGCATCGCCGTCGCCGGCACGCACGGCAAGACCACGACCACCTCGCTGCTCGCCAGCGTGCTGGGCGAGGGCGGACTGGACCCCACGTTCGTGATCGGCGGCAAGCTCCTGGCCGCCGGCGCCAACGCGCGACTCGGCGGCGGCGACTGGCTGGTGGCCGAGGCCGACGAGAGCGATGGCAGCTTCCTGCGCCTGAACCCGCTGGTGGCGATCGTCACCAACATCGACGCCGACCACCTCGAGAACTACGGCGGCGATTTCGCGCGCGTGCAGGCCGCGTTCGCGGAGTTCCTGCACCGCCTGCCGTTCTACGGCCTCGCCGTGCTGTGCATCGACGACCCGGAGGTGGCCGCGCTCGCCGCGGACACGTCCCGCCACGTCATGACCTATGGCTTCGCGCCGGGTGCCGACGTGCGCGCCGAGGACGTCAGCCAGGACGGCGCGAGCATGCGCTACGTACTGTGCCTGCCCGACGGCAGTCGCACCCGCGTGCGGCTCGCCCTGCCGGGTCGCCACAACGTGCTCAATTCGCTGGCCGCCGCCGCGGTCGGCTGGCAGATCGGCGTCGACGCGAATGCGATCGCGCGTGCGCTGGAGAAGTTCGAAGGCATCGGCCGCCGCTTCAACCTGCTGGCGCAGCTGACCACCGCGAAGGGCGCGACCGTGCAGCTGGTCGACGACTACGGCCATCATCCGAAGGAACTCGAAGCGGTGTTTGCCGCGGCGCGCGGCGGCTGGCCGGACAAGCGTCTGGTCGTGGCGTTCCAGCCGCACCGCTACACCCGTACGCGCGACCTGTTCGACGATTTCGCCGGCGTGCTGTCGAGCGTCGACGCACTGGTGCTGACCGAGGTCTATCCCGCGGGCGAAGCGCCGATCGCCGGCGCCGACGCGCGTTCGCTGGCGCGCGCGATCCGGGCGCGCGGCCGCATCGACCCGATCGTGGTCGGCGGCGCCGCCGACCTCGCGGACGTGCTGCCCGACATCCTGCAGGACGGCGACCTGCTGCTGGTCATGGGCGCCGGCGACATCGGCGCCGCCGCGCAGCAGCTCGCGGCGAACGGTTTCGGCGGGAGGAACGCATGAGCGCCACCATCCCGTCCGGCATCGTGCTGCCGCCGCCGCGCCACGACGACCCGGCCGTGTTCGGCCACGTCGCCGTGCTGATGGGCGGCACCAGCGCCGAGCGCGAGGTCTCGCTCGACTCCGGCCGCAACGTGCTTACCGCGCTGCGCGCCCGTGGCGTGCGCGCCGATGCGGTGGACGGCATCCCGACCCTCGCGCGCGAGCTGCAGGACCGGCACTTCGATCGCGTCTTCAACATCCTCCACGGCAACAAGGGCGGCGGCGAAGACGGTACGCTGCAAGGGCTGCTCGAAGCGCTCGGCGTGCCCTACACCGGCTCGCGCGTGCTCGGCAGCGCGCTGGCGATGGACAAGATCCGCAGCAAGCAGGTCTGGCTGTCGCTCGGGCTGCCGACGCCGCGCTACGTGCGGCTGTCGCGCGGCGGCGACGTGCACGCCGCCGTGCGCGAACTCGGCTTGCCGGTGATCGTGAAGCCGGCCGGCGAAGGCTCGAGCGTCGGCGTCAGCCGCGTGTTCGGCGAAGACGACCTCGATGCGGCCGTGGAGCTGGCTGCGCGCTACCCCGGCGAGCTGCTCGTCGAGCAGCTCATCGAAGGCGACGAATACACCATCGGCGTGCTCGACGGCCGCGCGCTGGCGACGGTGCGCATCGTGCCCAAGGGCGCGTGGTACGACTACAACGCCAAGTACGTCGCCGACGACACGCAGTACGTCTGCCCGGGCCTGGACGAGGCCGGCGAAGCGGAGGCCCGCGACCAGGCCGAGCGCGCGTTCGCCGCGCTCGACCTGCACGGCTGGGCGCGCGTCGACTTCATGCGCGACAGGCAGGGCCGCAACTGGCTGCTCGAAGCCAACACCGCGCCCGGCATGACCAGCCATTCGCTGATGCCGAAGTCGGCGGCAGCGTTCGGCATTTCATTCGAGGACCTGTGCTGGCGGATCCTGGAAACCAGCCTTCCCGCGGAGGCGACGCGTTGAACGCGCCCCGCGCCGCTGCCGCCGCCCCCGCGAGCCGCTTCCTCGATGGCGCCGTGCTGCGCATCGCGGCGTGGACGCTGGCGGTCGCGTTGGTGGTGCTGCCGGTGGTCGCGGTCATGAACGGCTGGATCGGCGCGAACCGCTGGCCGCTGCGCACGCTGCGGGTCGAAGGCAAGCTGCAGCGCGTCGATCCGGCGCTGTTGCAGAAGGCGCTGCTGCCGTACGCGCGCCGCGGCTTCTTCGCCGTGCGCCTGGATGACGCGCAGGCCGCGGTCGCGCGCCTGCCCTGGGTCGAGCACGCCGAAGTGCGCAAGCGCTGGCCGGACGTGCTCGAAGTACGCGTCGTCGAGCATCGCCCGTTCGCGCGCTGGGGCGAATCGCGGTTGCTGTCCGAGGAAGGCCAGCTGTTCGCCGCCAGGGGCGTGGCCGTGCCGAAGACCTTGCCGCTGCTCGACGGCCCGCCCGGCCGCGAGGCCGAGGTGATGGCGCTTTACGGCGAATCGCGCGACCTGTTCGCCGCCGCCGGCCTCGACGTGCGCACGCTCGCGCTCGACCGGCGCGGCAGCTGGTCGCTGCAGCTTTCCAACGGCCTCGACGTCCTCGTCGGCAGCCGCGAGGCGCGCTCGCGCATGTCCCGCTTCGCGCGCCTGCTGCCGCAGGTGCTCGCGCAGCGCCGCGACGCCACGCTGCAGCGCGCCGATCTCCGCTACACCAACGGTTTCGCACTGACATGGGGAGAGCCCCCGCAATCATGAATCGCAAAGGCGACAAGGCATTGATCGTGGGCCTAGACATCGGCACCTCCAAGGTGGTGGCGCTGGTCGGCGAGTACTCGCCCGGCAACCCGATCGAGGTGATCGGCATCGGCTCGCACGAATCGCGCGGCCTCAAGC
>CAMLSB010000124.1 GCA_946482565.1 uncultured Lysobacteraceae bacterium
TGTTCGCGCGCGCCGCCGTCGCGCTTGTCCTCGCCGCCGCCGTCGTCGGCCCGGCGTCCGCCCAGAAGGCGCCTGCCCGCAAGGCACCCGCGAAGGCGTCCGCCCCGGCCGAGGTCCGCCTCGATACCGACAAGGCGAAGGTGAGTTACCTGATCGGCATGGACGTGGGCAAGTCGCTGGCACCGGCCGGCCCGGACATCGACATGGCTGCATGCCAGCGCGCGATCCGCAACGGGTTCGACGGCGGCAAGCCGCTGATCGCCGATGACCAGGCGCAGGCCGTGACGCAGGCGCTGATCGCGCGCGTCGGCGCGCGCAACGGCAAGGCGCCTCCCGGCGCGCCGGTGCCCGAGGTCGCGAAGGACCAGGTCGGATACCTGGTTGGCGCCGACGTCGGCAGGCGGCTCGCGCCGATCGCCGACGAGATCGACCTCGCGGTGCTGATGCAGGGCATGCGCGCTTCGCTCGAAGGCGCGAAACCGCTCCTGGACGAAGCCGAAGCCAATGCCGTGCGCACCGCGTTCTCCGAGCGCATCAGCGCGAAGCTGCAGGCGCAGGCCGCCGAACTCGGGCGCAGGAACACGGCCGAGGGCGAAGCCTTCCTCGCGAAGCACAAGCTCGAGAAGGGGGTGTTCACCACGCCGTCGGGCCTGCAGTACATGGTGTTGCGGCAGGGCAGCGGCCAGCGCCCTGGCCCGCACGACCGCGTTCGCGTGAATTATCGCGGCACGCTGCTCGACGGCACCGAGTTCGACAGTTCCTACGCAAAAGGCGCGCCTGTCGAATTCGGCCTCGACCAGGTCATCCCCGGCTGGACGGAAGGCCTCGGCCTGATGCCGGTCGGCAGCAAGTACAAGCTGTGGATCCCCGCGAACCTGGCGTACGGCGAGCAGGGAACTCCGGGCGGCCCGGTGGGGCCCAACGCGACGCTGGTGTTCGACGTCGAACTGCTCGCGATCCCGAACTGACGCACCCGCGATCATCATTCCCGCGCGTCCGACGCGCACCCCGGAGTCCAACATGCAGACGTTCCACCGCATTGCCGCGACCACGCTGGCCGCATCCCTGGTCCTCGCCGTCGCCGCGTGCAAGCCCGGCGCCGATGGCGCGGCCAAGCCCACCGGCGCGGCGACCTCGTCCGCCAAGGCCGACAAGGACGCCTTGCCCGGCCTGCCCACCGAGAAGGACCGCAACAGCTACATGGTCGGCATGGCGCTGGCGCGCCAGTTCGAGCCGATGAAGGACCAGGTCGACATCGACGTGGTCGTCAAGGCGCTGAAGACGTCGCTGGCCGGCGAGAAGACGCTGCTGACCACCGAGCAGGCCCAGGCGATCGGCGAGAAGTTCCAGCAGCAGGTCCAGCAGCACCAGATGGAGAAGGCCATCGCCGAAGCCAAGGCGAACGTCGCGAAGGGCGCGGAATTCCTCGCCGCGAATGCGAAGAAGCCCGGCGTGCAGGTGACCGCGTCCGGCCTGCAATACCAGGTGCTGCAGGCCGGCAACGGCCCGAAGCCTAAGGCCAGCGACGCGGTGCGCGTGAACTATCGCGGCACGCTGATCGACGGCACCGTGTTCGACGATTCCGCGCAGCACGGCGGCCCGGCGACGCTGCCGCTGCCGCAGATGGTCGATGGCTGGAAGGAAGGCATCCCGCTGATGCCGGTGGGCAGCAAGTACCGCTTCTGGATCCCGGCCAACCTCGGCTTCGGCGAGCAGGGCACGCCCGGCGGCCCGATCCCGCCGAACGCGACGCTGGTGTTCGACGTCGAGCTGCTCGGCATCGGTCCGCAGGGCAAGTAATGAAGGTCGCGATCTTCGGCACCGGTTACGTGGGCCTGGTCACGGGCACCTGCCTGGCCGAGGTCGGCCACGACGTGGTTTGCGTGGACGTCGACGCGGCGAAGGTCGCCGGCCTCGAGCGCGGCATCGTGCCGATCTACGAGCCGGGGCTGACGCCGATGGTGAAGGCCAACCACGCGGCTGGCCGGCTGCAGTTCACCACCGACGCCGCGGCCGCGGTCGCGCATGGCGAACTGGTGTTCATCGCGGTCGGCACGCCGCCCGACGAGGACGGCAGCGCCGACCTGCAGTACGTCCTCGCGGTCGCGCGCACGATCGGCGAACACCTGGCGCGGCCGGTGGTCGTGGTCGACAAGTCGACGGTGCCGGTGGGTACCGCCGACAAGGTGCGCAGGGCGATCGCGACCACGCTGGCCGATCGCGGCGCCGACATCGCCTTCGACGTGGTCTCCAACCCGGAATTCCTGAAGGAGGGCGCCGCGGTCGACGACTGCATGCGCCCGGATCGCATCGTCGTCGGCGCGGACAACCCCGCGGCGGTGGAGAAGCTGCGCCGGCTGTATGCACCGTTCAACCGCAACCACGACCGCATCGTGGCGATGGACGTGCGCTCGGCCGAACTGACCAAGTACGCCGCCAACGCGATGCTGGCGACGAAGATCAGCTTCATGAACGAGATCGCCAACATCGCCGAGCAGGTCGGCGCGGACGTCGAGGCGGTGCGCAAGGGCATCGGTTCCGACCCGCGGATCGGCTGGCACTTCATCTATCCCGGCGCGGGCTACGGCGGTTCCTGCTTCCCGAAGGACGTGCAGGCCCTGGCGATGACCGCGCGCCAGCACGGCATGCAGCCGCGCCTGCTCGACGCGGTCGAGGCGGTGAACGAAGCGCAGAAGGCCCACCTGTTCGAACTCGTGCAACGCCACTACGATGCAGGCGAGGACGAAGGCGTGCGCGGCAAGACCTTCGCGGTGTGGGGGCTGGCGTTCAAGCCCGACACCGACGACATGCGCGAAGCCTCCAGCCGCCGCCTGCTCGAGCAGCTGTGGGAAGCCGGCGCCACGGTGCGCGCGTACGATCCCGAGGCGCGCGCAGAGGCCGGCCGCATCTTCGGCGAACGCGACGACCTGGTGCTGTGCGATTCCGCGGCGCAGGCGCTCGAGGGCGCCGACGCGCTGGTCGTGGTCACCGAGTGGAAGCAGTTCCGCAGCCCCGACTTCGCCGCGCTGAAGGCAGCGCTGGGTGACGGCGTGGTGTTCGACGGCCGCAATCTCTACCAGCCCGATGAAGTCGAAGCAGCGGGGCTGGCGTATTACGGCATCGGCCGCGGACGTTCGGTGGCCCGCGAATGAGCATCGGCGATGCGTTCGAGCAGCGCCTGGTCGAACTGGAAACGCGGCTCGCGTTCCAGGAGCACGCGATGGGCGAGCTCAGCGACGCGCTCGCCGAGACCCGGCTCGAGTGCACGCGCCTGGCCGAACGCTTGCGGCACGCGCTGGAAGACCTGAAGCTCTCGCGCGGCGACCTGATGGCCGACCCCGCGAGCGAACCGCCGCCGCCGCATTACTGAAGTTTTTTCCATGAGCGATACCCTCCGCGACCAGCTGCTCGGCCTTGGCTTCAAGCCGCAACCCAAGCCCGAGCGCAAGCCCGGGCACGAATCCGCCGGAAAGCCCACGGGCAAGCCGGCGCGCAGGCCCGACGACAGGCGCCGGCCCGGCAAGCCCGCGCCGCAGGATGTGCGCGTGCAGCAGCCGCGCAAGCCGCACGCGCACAGCGGCAAGCCGCGAGGCGGGCAGGCCGACATCGACCTCGCCAAGGCCTACGCGATCCGGGCGCAGCGGGAGAAGGACGAGCGCATCGAGGCCGAACGCGTGAAGCAGGAGGCCGCGCGCGAGCGCCGCGAGGCGAGGGCGCGGCTGGCGCAACTGATGCAGGGCAAGGCGCTGAACGACCCCGCGGCCGAGATCGCGCGCCATTTCGAATACGGCGGCAAGATCAAGCGCATCCACGTGACCGAGGCGCAGTTGCGTGCGCTCAATGCAGGCGAGCTTGGCGTGATCCAGCTCGACGGCCGCTACGTCCTCGTCGATGCGGCGACGCTGCAACTGGCGGAGGACACGTTCGCGCCCGCCGTTGCCCTGCGCGTGGATCCGGATGCGCCCGCCGGCGACGATCCCTACGCCGATCCGCAGTACCAGGTCCCCGACGACCTGGTCTGGTAACTACTCCGGATCGTAGTCCAGGTTCGACGCCAGCCAGCGCTCGGCCTGGCGCATCGGCACGCCCTTGCGCCGCGCGTAGTCGGCGACCTGTTCCTTCGAGACGCGCCCGACCACGAAATACTGGCTGCCCGGATGGCTGAAGTACCAGCCCGACACCGACGCGGCGGGATACATCGCCATGTGGTCGGTGAGCGTGATGCCGGTGTTCGTGGTCGCGTCGAGCAGGCGGAACAGCGTTTCCTTCTCGCTGTGTTCTGGGCAGGCGGGATAGCCGGGCGCCGGGCGGATGCCGCGGTACTTCTCGGCGATCAACGCATCGGCGTCCAGGGTTTCATCCGCGGCATAGCCCCACAATTCCGTGCGCACGCGCTGGTGGATGCCCTCGGCGAGCGTTTCGGCGAGGCGGTCGGCGAGCGCCTTGAGCAGGATCGCGTTGTAGTCGTCGTGGTCGGCCTGGAAGCGCTCGATGTGCGGCTCGATGCCCAGGCCCGCGGTCACCGCGAAGCCGCCGATCCAGTCCTTGCGACCGCTGTCCTTCGGCGCGATGAAGTCGGCCAGGCAGAAATCCGGGCGCTCCGGCGGCTTGTCGGCCTGCTGGCGCAGGAAATGAAGCGTGGCGCCGGCGGCTTCCGGGCCGCCGCCGGACACGACCACGTCGTCGCCGACGGCGTGCGCGGGCCAAAGCCCGACCACGGCGCGCGCCGTGAGCCACTTCTCGTCGACGATCTTGCGCAGCATCGCCCGCGCATCGTCGAACAGCTCGCGCGCCTGCGCGCCGACGACGGCGTCGTCGAGGATGGCGGGATGCCGGCCTGCCAGTTCCCAGGCGTTGAAGAACGGACCCCAGTCGATCAGGCCGACGAGTTCGCCCAGCGGGTAGTCGTCGAACACGGTGATCCCGGGCTTCAGCGGCTCGGGCGGCGCGTATTCGGCCCAGCCGCCGTCGAAGCGCTGCTTGCGCGCGTGCTCGAGCGACACCAGGCGCTTGCCGCCGTCGCGGTTGCGGTGGCGCTGGCGGATCTCCGCATAGTCGGACTCGTTGGCCGCCACGAAGGGCCCGCGCAACTCCGGCGAAACCAGCGACTGCGCGACATTGACCGCGCGCGACGCGTCCTTCACCCACACCGTCGCCGATTCGTAGTGCGGGTCGATCTTGAGCGCGGTGTGCGCGCGCGAGGTCGTCGCCCCGCCGATCAGCAGCGGGATCGTGAAGCCCTGGCGCTGCATTTCGCGCGCCACGTGGGCCATTTCCTCGAGCGAGGGCGTGATCAGGCCGGAGACGCCGATCATGTCCGCCTTCTCGGCGATCGCGGTGTCGAGGATCTTCTGCGCCGGCACCATCACCCCCAGGTCGACGACGTCGAAATTGTTGCAGGCCAGGACCACGCCGACGATGTTCTTGCCGATGTCGTGGACGTCGCCCTTGACCGTGGCCA
>CAMLSB010000125.1 GCA_946482565.1 uncultured Lysobacteraceae bacterium
TCGGCGACATCGAGAAGATGGTCGTGTGGGGCAACCACAGCCCGACCATGTATCCGGACTACCGCTTCGCGACCGTCAACGGCAAGTCGCTCAAGGACATGATCGGCGACGCCGCCTGGAACGCGGACACCTTCATCCCGGTCGTCGGCAAGCGCGGCGCCGCGATCATCGAGGCGCGCGGCCTGTCGTCGGCCGCATCGGCCGCGAACGCCGCCATCGACCACATGCACGACTGGGCGCTGGGCACCAACGGCCAGTGGGTGACCATGGGCGTGCCGTCGGATGGCAGCTACGGCATCCCGGAGGGCGTGATGTACGGCGTGCCGGTGACCTGCGCCAATGGCGAGTACACCCGCGTCGAGGGCCTGCCGGTCGACGATTTCAGCCGCGCGCGCATGGACAAGACCTTGGCCGAGCTGGAAGAGGAGCGCGCCGGCGTGGCGCACCTGCTTTAAGCCGCAGGCGCTCGTGACGCGAAAGGGCTGGCCATGCGCCGGCCCTTTTTGCGTTATGGCCGCTTTCCCTGAAGGAATCGTGTACGGCGCGTGACGGCCCCGTGCGCGCCGGGGGATCCCGCGTGCACACTCGGGTACGGGTTCTTCAGGAGGAAGTTCATGATCGGTAGGATACTGATGCTTGCAACCCTGGCCGGCACGCTGGTTTTCGCGACGGCCATGCCCGCCGCGGCGCACGGGGAGGGGCCTGCAGCGGAAGTCGCACCGGTTCCCGTGCGCGGCAAGTGCGACCCGGTGCTTGCCAAGGCACTGCCCGGGGACTTCGACTTCTGCCTCGCAGCGCGGTACTGGAGTGCAGGCCGCCACGACAAGGCCGTCGAGTTCCTGCGACTCGCGGCGGGCTGGGGCGACAAGGCCGCGCAGATGGCGCTGGGCGTGGCCTATTTCAACGGTGATGGCGTTCCGCAGGACCGCGCGCTGGGCCTGGCGTGGCTCGGGCTCGCGGCCGAGCGCGGGGGCGCCAGGGCGAGCGGCCTGTTCGTTTCGGCGCGCAGCCAGGTCGATGCCGCCGAATTCGCGCGGGCCGACGAGCTCTACCAGCAGATGCGCACGAAGTACGCGGACAAGGTTGCCGCGGTCCGCGCGGACAACCACTACCGCAGGGCAGTCCGTGCGCTCCAGGGCGATCCGGCGTACGGCATGGGGAGATGCATGGCCGGATACGGCTACGTAGCCTTCTCCAATCCGGGCGACCGTGCCCAGAACACCGGCGCCGACAAGACCCTGCCGTGTTCGATGGCTTCGGAACACACCATGCTTGCTGCCATCGAGCAGCATTACGAGGTCTATGTCGAGGGCTGGCATGGGCGGGTCACCGTGGGGCCGGTCCAGCCGGAGAAGCCGGAGGCATCCGCCAAGCCGTGACGTTCCCGCAAGTGCGGCACCTGCAAGGCCGGCGCTTGCCGGCCTTGCAGCATCCGGCTGCGGCGATGGGTGATACCGTTGGCGCCGCCCGGGGAGCGGGTGGGGAGGCGGGGCCTGCGTGGTCGATTTCCTGCATCGCATGAAGCAGCGCAAGCTGGTGCAGTGGGCGCTGGCCTACCTCGCCGGCGCCTGGGTATTGCTGCAGGTGCTGGGGCTTGCGGTGGACAGCTACCACTGGCCCGACGCGGTGATGCGGCTGGCTTTCGCCGTCCTCGCGCTCGGGCTCGCGGTCGTTCTGGTGCTGGCCTGGTACCACGGCGAGCGCGGCGAGCAGAAGGTGACCGGCCCGGAGCTGCTCCTGATCACGCTGGTGCTGACGGTGGGCGGCGTATTGCTGTGGCGATTCGCGTGGGTACCGGAAGCCTCGGTGGCGCCGGCGGGAGCGTCCGCGGCGCCTTCCGCGCCGCAGGCATCCGTCGCGAAGGCGGCCCCCCCCGCGTCGATCGCGGTGCTGCCGTTCGAGAGCCTGTCCGGCGACAAGTCGAACGCCTACTTCGTCAGTGGCATGCAGGACATGATCCTGACGAGCCTGTCCAAGCTGGACGGCCTGAAGGTGATCTCGCGCACCTCCACCGAGCGCTATGCGAGCCGCCCCGAAAACCTGAAGCAGGTCGGCGCCGAGCTCGGCGTCGCGCACATCCTCGAAGGCAGCGTGCAGCGCGCGGGCGATCGCGTGCTGATCAACCTGCAGCTGATCGATGCGAGCACCGATGCGCACCTGTGGGCCGAAAGCTACGAGCGTGACGTCGCGGACGTGTTCAGCGTCGAGCGCGAAGTCGCGGGGGCCGTCGCCAACGCGTTGCGCGCCAGGCTGGTGCCCGCGCGGGCCGCGGCGATGGGCCACGCGCCGACCGCGAGCCCCGCCGCCTACGACCTGTTCCTGCGCGGCGAATACGAAACGCGCAAGTTCATCGGGTCGAGCGACGATGCCGACATCCGGGACGCGATCGCGCATTACGAGGGGGCGGTGGCGTCCGATCCGCGCTTCGCGCTGGCCTTCGCGCGGCTAGCGCATGCGCGGCTGCTGCTGTACTGGTCCGGCAACGACACGGTGCCGGACGCGGGGATGGCGGCGGCCGCGCGTGAAGCGGCGGCACATGCAAAGCAGCTGATGCCCGGGCTGCCGGAGGCGGGCCTCGCGATGGCGGATGTGGAATACCGGCTCGACCTGGATTTCGCCGGTGCGCTCGCGTCCTATGACGCGGTCCTGGCGCAGCGCCCGCAAAGCGCCGATGCGCTGAGCGGGAAGGCCCAGGCCTTGCGTCGCCTGGGGCGTTACGACGAATCGATCGCGGCATTTTCGGCGGCCATGACGGTCGATCCGCGCGACAGCGCACCGGTGACCGATCGCGGCATTACCCGTTTCCTGGCCGGCAACCTGCGCGCGGCCGAATCCGACCTGCGACGTGCGATCGCACTGAATCCCGGCGACGACTACGCGGCGGCCAACCTGTCGATGCTGCTGCTGTATCGCGACGGCGAACCCGACGCCGCGCGGGCGGTCCTCCAGGGGGGCTCGCAGCTCAGCGCCATCACGCGCATGCAGACGCTCGTCTGCCAGCGGCGGTTCGACGCGGCGCTCGCGGCGCTCGAGCAGCCCGGGGCGGGCGACGACAGCGACCTGGCCCCGACCGTAGGCAAGGCCCAGATCCTGGCGTACATGGGCAAGGTGCGGGAAGCGCGGCAGCTGCTGCTGCCCGCGATGCCGGGCTTTCGCCGGCAGCTGGACGCGCTGCCCGTCAATTCCGGTGGCGGCCAGGTCCCGCGCTTCGCCCTGGCCATGGGCGAAGCGCTGCTGGGCGACAGCACGCAGGCCTTGCGGCTGGCTCAACAGGGACTGAGGCTCGTGCCGCCGCAAAGGGACCTCGCCAACGGTTCCCTCGGCCTGGGTCATTCCGCCCGCGTGTACGCCATGCTCGGCCGCAGCGACCTGCTGCTGCCGATGCTCGCGCGCATCCGTGCACTCGACGGCACCGACACGATGACGTCCGCCGCGAACCTGCGGCTGGACCCGGTCTGGGACAAGGTCCGGGCCGATCCGCGTTTCCAGGCCGAGATCGACCGTTTCGCGGTGAAGCAGGCAGCGCTCGCGGCGCGGTACGAGGTGAAGTGAGGCGGGCGAAATCCGCTAAAATGGCGTTTTCGCCGGAGTCGACATGGGCGCTCTCCCATCGCGGGGCGCGGCATTCCGCGCCGCACTGGACCAGGAATCGCCGCTGCAGGTGATGGGCGCGATCACCGCGTACGCGGGACTGATGGCGAAGCGCACCGGCTACAAGGCGCTGTACCTGTCCGGCGGCGGCGTCGCCGCCAATTCGCTGGGCATGCCCGACCTCGGCATCTCGACGATGGAGGACGTGCTCACGGACGCGCGACGCATCGTCGATGCAACGGGCATGCCGCTGCTCGTCGACATCGACACCGGCTGGGGCGGCGCCTTCAACATCGGCCGGACCATCCGCAATTTCGAGCGCATCGGCGTCGCCGCCGTGCACATGGAAGACCAGGTCGGCCAGAAGCGTTGCGGCCATCGCCCCGGCAAGGAGGTCGTGCCGACCGGCGAGATGGTCGATCGCGTGAAGGCTGCGGTCGATGCGCGCGTCGATGCGGGCTTCGTGATCATGGCGCGCACCGACGCCGCCGCCGCCGAAGGCATCGACAGCGCGATCGAGCGGGCGGTGGCCTACGTCGAAGCCGGCGCCGACATGATCTTCCCCGAGGCGATGAAGACCCTCGACGACTATCGCCGCTTCAAGGCGGCGGTGAAGGTGCCGATCCTCGCCAACCTCACCGAATTCGGCAGCACGCCGTTCTTCACCACTGGCGAATTGCGCGACGCCGGCGTCGACATCGCGCTGTACTGCTGCGGCGCCTACCGCGCCATGAACAAGGCCGCGCTGCATTTCTACGAAACCGTGCGCCGCGAGGGCACGCAGAAGAACATCATCGACACCCTGCAGACCCGCGACGCGCTGTACGACTTCCTGGGCTACCACGCCTACGAGGACAAGCTCGACGCGCTATTCCAGAAGGAACCGAAATGAGCGAGAGCACCCTCCCCAAGCCCAAGAAGTCCGTCGCGCTGAGCGGCACGCCCGCCGGCAACACCGCGCTGTGCACGGTCGGCCGCAGCGGCAACGACCTGCACTACCGCGGTTACGACATCAAGGACCTGGCTACGCAGTCCACGTTCGAGGAAGTCGCGCACCTGCTGGTGCACGGCGCGCTGCCGACCGCGTCGCAGCTGAAGGCGTACAAGGCGAAGCTGAAGCGCCTTCGCGGCTTGCCCGCGATCGTCGCCGAGGCGCTCGAACTGGTGCCCGCGAACGCGCACCCGATGGACGTGCTGCGCACCGGCTGCTCGGTCCTGGGCACGGTGCTGCCCGAACGCGAGTCGCATCCCGCCAGCGAGGCGCGCGACATCGCCGACCGGCTGATGGCGAGCTTCGGCTCGATGCTGCTGTACTGGTGGCACTTCACCCGCAACGGCCGCCGCATCGACTGCGAGACCGACGACGATTCGATCGCCGCGCACTTCCTGCACCTGCTGCACGGCGAGCCGCCGTCGAAGCTGCACGCCGACTCGCTCGACAAGTCGCTGGTGCTGTACGCCGAGCACGAGTTCAACGCGTCCACGTTCACCGCGCGCGTCATCGCCGGCACCGGATCGGACATGCATTCGTGCATCACCGGCGCGATCGGCGCGCTGCGCGGCCCGAAGCACGGCGGCGCGAACGAAGTGGCGATGGACATCATCAGCCGCTATTCGACGCCGGACGAGGCGGAAGCCGACATCCGCGCACGCATGGAGCGCAAGGAGATCGTGATCGGCTTCGGCCACCCGGTCTACACCATCGGCGACCCGCGCAATCCGATCATCAAGGAGCTCTCGCGCAAGCTGTGCGCGGACGGCGGCAACCAGGCGCTGTTCGACATCAGCGAGCGCATCGAGACGCTGATGATGGACACCAAGAAGATGTTCCCGAACCT
>CAMLSB010000126.1 GCA_946482565.1 uncultured Lysobacteraceae bacterium
CGTACATCGAATAGTCGAGATAGGCGCGCTCGGCGTACTCGCGCAGCGGGATCTGCTCGAAGCCGTGGAAGACGGGGCGGACGGTGTCGGTCATCAAGAAAGGGGACGGAGGTAGTTAAAAAAGGGACAGGGCCGAGTCGCCCGGATACGCCATGGTACCGCCAGCCGCGGGCTGCCCTGTCCCTTTTTTAACTACCTCCGTCCCCTTTCTTGTAGGCCCAGTGCCAGGGCTCGTAGGCGATGCCGTGCGGATTGCCGCGCGGGTAGCTCAGCGCGAAGCCGTGGCCGTTCGCGTTCGCCTGCAGCCAGGCGAAGGCCGGCGTGGCCTCGAACGACTCCTCGGCCGGCGGTTCGCCGGGTGCGCCGATGTCGAGCGCCGTGCCGCCGTGGTGCTCGCTGTAGCCCGGTGCCGCGTTGACGGTCAGGATCTCGTCCACCGACAAGCCGCGCACCAGCTTCCGCTCGAAGATGCCGAGCTGGTAATCGTGGCTGCGATAGCCGGAGATCGCTTCGAGCACCACACCCTCGCGCAGCGCATCCGACTGCATCGCATTCCAGGCGCGCGCCGCATCCGCGCGCAGCCACAACGGCCGTGCGTAGCGATCGAAGCCGGCGAGCGCGAGCCATGCGGGCTCCGGCACCAGCGCGAGCCCGGTGCGCGCCGCGTACGCGTCGGCATCCAGGCCCAGCGCATCGAGCCGCTGCTGCAAGCGCGCGAGCGGCAGCGCAGGCACCGCGTCGATGCCGGCCCGGCGAGGCACGCCGGCCGTAGCGATCGCCCCCATCGCGTCGGCGAGCCCCGGCTCCTTCGCGAACGCCGGCCGCAGCGGCTGCAGCCTGCCAGCGCGTTCCACCGCGAGGTAAGCGCCGTCGCGCTTGCGTCGCAGCACGTGATCGGCGTCGGCGATGGCGCGCGCGTCGTGGTTGCCGCGCGCGCGCAACAGCCCGCCCGGCCAGGCTTCCACCCGGTCGGTGTTGAGCAGGATCGCCTTGGGCCACATGCCCGCAGGGTAGCGTCCGTACCGTGCGGGCGCCATCGCGTGCCGGCCTGCCGCCGCCCGGGCATGCCTTTGGGCACGGTTGCGCCGTCGGGCCGTGCCATTAAGCTCGGCTTTCCACTCCGGGGGATATTCCATGCGCAAGCCCATGCACGCCGCATTGCTGGCGGCTTTCCTGGTGGCCGGCTGCTCGACCGCCGCGTTCGCCGCCGACGACGACGCCAAGCCGTCGAAGGATGCGAAGGCCGACGACTTCCACCTGCCGGCCCTTCCCGCCGATGCCCATGTGGCCCAGAGCATCCAGGTCGACGGCCGCACGCTGAAGTACACCGCCACCGTCGGCACGCTGCCGGTGCGCGACGACAAGGGCAAGCTGACGGGCGAAGTGGTGTTCACCGCGTACACCATGCCCGGCAACGACCGCCCGGTGACCTTCGCCTTCAACGGCGGCCCCGGCGCGGCCTCGGTCTACCTCAACCTGGGCGCCATCGGCCCGAAGAAGGTGCGCTTCGGCGTCGAAGGCGACAACCCGTCCGATCCGGCGACCCTCAGCGACAATCCCGACACCTGGCTCGGTTTCACCGATCTCGTCTTCATCGATCCGGTGGGGACCGGCTACAGCCGCGCGCAGGTGGACGAGAAGCAGGCGACCAAGCTGTTCTACAGCACCGACGCCGACATCGAATACCTCTCGCGCATCGTCTACGACTGGCTGGTGGCCAACGGCCGCATGCAGTCGCGCAAGTACCTCGTGGGCGAGAGCTACGGCGGCTTCCGCGGCCCGCGCATCACCGAATACCTGCAGACCAGCCTCGGCGTGGCGATGAGCGGCGTGGTGCTGGTGTCGCCGTACCTCGACCCGAGCGCCTGGAACTCCGGCGACATCTCGCCGGTGCCGTGGATGACCACGCTGCCGTCGATCGTCGCCGCGAACCTCGAGCGCCAGCACAAGCTCACGCCCGAAGCCATGGCCGACGTCATCGCCTATACGCGCGGCGACTACGCCACCACGCTCATGAAGGGGCGTGCCGATCCGGCCGCCACCGAAGCGATGATCAGGAAGGTCACCGAGCTGACCGGCCTCGACCCGGTGTTCGTGCGCCGCTCCGGCGGCCGCCTGGAAACGCAGGCCTACCTGCGCGAGGTGTACCGCTCCGAAGGCAAGCTCGGCAGCCGCTACGACTCCAACGTCACCGCCTGGGATCCGTTCCCGCAGGCGCCGCGCCAGCGCACCGGCGACCCGATCCTCAACGCGATCATCGCGCCCACCACCACCGCGATGGTCGACTTCGTCACCCGCACGGTCGGCTGGAAGTACAACGGCCGCTACAACGCGCTGAGCGACGATGTCGGCCGGTTGTGGCACGAGGACGACGATGCCGACGCGGGATCGGTCGAGCAGCTGCGCAAGTCGGTCGCCAACGACGCCAGGCTGCGCGTGCTGATCGCGCACGGCTGGGACGACCTGTCGTGCCCGTTCATGGTGTCGGTGCTGGCGGTCGACCAGATGCCGGCGATGGGCGATCCGACCCGCGTGCAGGTCCGGGAATATCCCGGCGGGCACATGTTCTATTCGCGGCCCGACAGCAGCGCTGCGCTGCTGTCGGACGTGAAGGCGCTGTACGGCGCGCGTTGAGTCGCGCGCGCCGCATGGCGACTCAGTGCGCGGCGACCCAGGCCGCGACGTCGCCGATCAACTGCGCGTCGACGTGGCCGGGCTTCGCGTATTCGGCGAGGTTGCCGTCGCCTTCGCCGGCGATGCCGAGGTGGTTCAGCGCCGGATAGAGCTTGAACGTCACGCCGGGATCGGCGTGGAAGCCCGCCTTCCAGCCCTGCCAGTCGGCGTCGACCACCTGGATGTCGCGCGCGCCCTGCAGCACCAGCATCGGCAGCGCGTCGGCCTTTGCTTCGGCGACCGGGTCGACGGCGTCGGTGCTGCGCCAGTAGGTCGCGGGCTGCTTCAGCGGCGAATCCCCAGGCGCGACGTCGCCGCCGGCGCGGACCAGCGCAACCTGGCGCTCGAGGTTCGCGATCGCCGCGGCTTCCTGTTCGCTGGTGTGGCCGTCGTCGAGCACCGCGAGCCGGCGCTGCTGTTCGACCAGGATGTCGAGCAGCTTGCGCGAGGGCGCGGCCATCAGCACGATGCCCGCCACCGGCGCGCCCGCCTGCGCGGCGTGCGCCGCGATGCGCGGCGCCATCATCCCGCCCTGGCTGTGGCCGAGCACGAACACGCGCGACGGATCGATGCCCGGCGCCTTGCGCAGCGCCTCCACCGCGGCGACCGCGTCGTCGGTGGTTTCGTTGTCGATGGTGACGTTGCCGCCAGCGTAATCCTGCGGCCGCGCCTTGCTGCGCTTCTCGTAGCGCAGCACCGCCACGCCCTGCGCCGCGAGGCCGCGCGCGATGTCGAGGAACGGGCGGTTCGGGCCGATGGTTTCGTCGCGGTCGTGGGCACCGGAACCGTGCACCAGCACGATCGCGGGCCAGCCTTTTGCCGGCCGGCTGTTCCCAGGTGTGTTGCCCTTCGGCAGCGTGAGCGTGCCCGGCAGCGCGCGCTCGCCGTCGCCGACCATGAGGTCGCGCTCGATGACCGGCGCATCGTCCGCGGGGGCGGCCGCCGCCGGCGGCGGCGCCGGCTGGATCATGAAGCCTTCGACCTTGCCGTCGGTGCCGACGACTGCCTTCGCGATCAGTTCGACGTTCGCGTAATGCAGCGGCACGGTGACCACCTGCACGTCGCCCTCGCGCTGCAGCGCGGGCTCGCCGCGGCCGCGCGCTTCACCGGCCTGCGTCGGCAGCGATTCCCACACCGCCTGCAGCTTGTCGGCGGGCACTGCGGCCGCCATCTGATCGCCGAATACCGCCTCGGCCGCCGCATAATCGCGCGCGTCGAGGTGGTCGAGCAGGCCCGTGGCGATCGCGACTGCGTCCGGCGCCGCGGCCTTCGCGTCCTGCGCCATCGCCAGCGTCGGCGTTGCGCCCAGCATGGCCGCGAACAACAACAATTCCTTCGTCTTCATGTTCGTCCCGTTGATTGATTGTGGGCGCGTCGCATCACGCCGCCGTGGTGGCGACCAGGGGCGCGAGCACGTGCAGCACGATGTCCGCGCTGAAGTGGCCGAGCATCGCCATCTCGATGCCGCGCTTCCAGTACAGCCAGCCGAACACCAGGCCGCCGACCGCGTTGAGCGCGATCGTCCGCACGACCACGATGCCCGACAGCCCCCACACCTGCTGCGCGGCCGGCAGGTGGCCGGCGCCGAACGCGATGGCGGCGATCACGATCGCCAGCCAGAACAGGGCGGGCTTCGGCCGGTGCTTGCCGGCGAGCGTGAGCAGCCACACCAGCAGCGTCATCAGGAACAGGCGCAGCTGCAGTTCCTCGGCGATGCCGCCGTAGAACGAGGCGAGGAAGCCTTCGAACGCCGACGTCGCGCCCGACGGCGCCGCGACGGGATGCAGCATCTTCGGCAGCATCGGATCGAGCGCCAGGCTCAGGCCGACGATCGCCAGGCCCGCCACCAGGCCGAGCGCGATCGGCTGCCACGGGCGCAGCATCGCGCGGCCGCCGAGGCGCGGCGCGCCGCCGTACCAGCCTTGCAGCAGCGGGCTGCCGAGCCCGACGCGATGCCCCATCCGCAGTCCGAACAGCGCGAGCAGGCCGAGCAGCACGAAGGCCTGCAGGCCTTGCACCGCCGCCAGCGCCGGGAACGACAGCGACGTCTTCGCGAAGGCTTCCGGCGTCAATCGTCGCAGGTAGGGCAGCACCGCCACCGCCGACAGGCCGGCGAGCAGGCCCCAGGTCAGGGCCGTCTTGATGTCCGGTTTCCACGCGGGGGCGGACGGGGCGGATTGGGTGTCCATCGTGGTCGTCGTGTCCATCACATCGCCTTCTTGAGATAGAGCTGCACCGGCGCGAACCGCTGCGGCTGGACCACCGACACCAGTTCCCAGCCCTGCAGGCCGAGCTGCGTCAGCTTCTCCTGGACCGACTCGCGGGTCTTGCCCATGAATGTCGCCTTGATCTCCACCACCTGGTAATTCCAGCGATCACTGGCCATCGTCGTTGTCTCCTTCATTGCCGGCGGCCTTCAGCCGACCGGCCTTGCGCAGCGCGTCGCGCAGCACGTATTCGATCTGCGCGTTGAGGCTGCGGAGTTCGTCGTCGGCCCAGCGCTGCGCCGCCGCGAGGACGTCGGCGTTGATGCGCAGCGGATAGGCCTTCTTCTCCGCCATGCCGGGCTCAGTACAGGGTGCCGGCGTTGACGATCGGCTGCGTGGCGCGCTCGCCGCACAGCACGACCAGCAGGTTGCTGACCATCTGCGCCTTGCGCTCCTCGTCCAGCTGCACGACGCCGTTCTTCTGCAGTTCGGCCAGCGCCATCTCGACCATGCCGACCGCGCCGGCGACGATGCGCGTGCGCGCGG
>CAMLSB010000127.1 GCA_946482565.1 uncultured Lysobacteraceae bacterium
TCACCGACCTCGACCCGATCCCGTACGACCTGCTGTTCGAGCGCTTCCTCAACCCGGAACGCGTGTCGATGCCCGACTTCGACATCGACTTCTGCATGGACCGCCGCGACGAGGTGATCGACTACGTCGCCGCCAAGTACGGCCGCGACCGCGTCAGCCAGATCATCACCTACGGCACCATGGCCGCGAAGGCGGTGGTCCGCGACGTGGGACGCGTGCTCGGCTTCCCGTACGGCTTCGTCGACGGCATCGCCAAGCTCGTGCCGATGACGCTGGGCATCTCGCTCGACGACGCACTCGGCCACACCGAGAAGTCGCGCAGCGACGAGAACTGGCGCTCCGACGAGTTGATCCAGCGTTACGCCGCCGAAGACGACGTCCGCGACCTGATCGACCTCGCCCTGCAGCTCGAAGACCTCACCCGCAACGCCGGCAAGCACGCCGGCGGCGTGGTGATCGCGCCCGAGCCGCTGTCCGCGTTCTGCCCGCTGTTCGCCGAACACGACGGCCACGGCGCCGGGCGCAACCCGGTGACGCAGTTCGACAAGGACGACGTCGAGGCGATCGGCCTGGTGAAGTTCGACTTCCTGGGGCTCCGGACGCTGACGATCATCGATTGGGCCGTCAAGGCGATCAACAGGCGGAAAGCGGGAAGAGGGAACGGGGAAGCGGGAACCGCGCTACAGGGCGATCTTGATATTGCGACGCTGCCGCTGGAGGACAGGGCGACGTACGAACTGTTCGCGAGGGGGGACACGATCGCGGTGTTCCAGTTCGAATCGCGCGGCATGCGGGAGCTTCTGCGGCGCGCGCAGCCGGACCGCTTCGAGGACCTGATCGCGCTCGTGTCGCTGTTCCGCCCGGGCCCGATGGACCTGATCCCGGACTTCATCGAGCGCAAGCACGGCCGCGCCGAAGTGCGCTATCCGCACAAGCTGCTGGAGCCGATCCTGGCGCCGACCTACGGCGTCATCGTCTACCAGGAACAGGTGATGCAGACGGCGCAGGTGCTGGCCGGCTACTCGCTCGGCGGCGCCGACCTGCTGCGCCGCGCGATGGGCAAGAAGAAAGTCGAGGAGATGGCGAAGGAGCGCGCCAAGTTCGAGGACGGCGCGCTCGCCACCCACGGCATCCCGGCGCGCGAGGCGGGCCCGATCTTCGACCTGCTCGAGAAGTTCGCCGGCTACGGCTTCAACAAGTCGCACGCGGCCGCGTACGCGCTGGTGTCGTACCAGACAGCGTGGCTGAAGGCGCACCACCCCGCCGAATTCATGGCGGCGGTGCTGTCCAGCGACATGGACAATACCGACAAGGTCGTCGGCTTCCTCGACGAGGCGCGGGCGATGGAACTCGTGGTGCTGCCGCCCGACGCCAACGCGTCGACCTACATGTTCGAAGCCATCGACCTCGCCACGGGCGAAGGCGGCGGCAAGCGCGGTACCGTGCGCTACGGCCTCGGTGCGGTGAAGGGGGTCGGCCGCGGCGCCTGCGAAGCGATCGTCGAGGAGCGCGAGCGCGGCGGTGCGTTCGCCGACCTGCTCGACTTCTGCAAGCGCGTGGATTCGACGAAGCTCAACAAGCGCGCGCTCGAAGCGCTGGTGCATGCCGGCGCGCTCGACGCGCTCGGCCGCAACCGCGCCTCGCTGATGCTGCAACTGCCGGAAGTGCTCAAGGCCACCGACCAGCTCGCGCGCGAACGCGAGGCGGGCCAGAACTCGCTGTTCGGCGGCGGCGGCGGAGCGGCGCCCGAACTGCGCATCGAACTGCCGCAGGCCGACGAATGGCCGCTGCTGCAGCGCCTGCAGGGCGAGCGCGAAACGCTCGGCCATTACCTCAGCGGCCACCCATTCGATCCGTACCGCGAGGACCTGCGCGCGCTGCTCGGCCACGACCTCGGCGACCTCGACCGGATCTGGGCCGCGCGCCCGCAGGAGGAACGCCGCGGCTGGCGCCAGGAGACCACGGTGATCGTGGCTGGCCAGGTGATCGGCATGCGCAAGCGCGGCGAATCGCAGGCCTTCGTGCAGCTCGACGATGGCCGCGGCCGGATCGAATGCGCCTTCTTCGCCGAAGCCTGGAACGAATGTGCCCCGCTGCTGACCCGGGATCGCATCCTGCTGGTCGAAGGCGGCCTGCGCGAGGACGAGTTCAGCGGCGGCTTCTCGCTGCGCGCGCGCCGCGCCTGGGACTACGTGCAGGCCTGCCCGGGCCACGCGCAACGCCTGTCGGTGCAGCTGGACCTGCGCGAGGAGGCGGCGCTGGAGCGCTTCCTGGAGGCCCTGCGCGGCCACGAGGGCGCGACCCCGCTGCTGGTGGAAGCGATCACCGGCCAGGCGCGTGGGCGGCTGAGCATCAACGGCGGGCGGGGCGTGCGCGCCGATGCGGCCCTGCCGGGCCTGCTGCGCGCCCTCCCGGGCGTGCGGGCCGTGCGCCTGCACCTCGCCCGCCCCTGGGGTTGAGGCATGGCCGGGGCCCGCCCCGGCCGTTAAACTCTTCCGATGAACCCGAACTACCTCGACTTCGAGCAGCCGATCGCCGACCTGGAAGCCAAGATCCAGGAACTGCGCCAGGCCAGCCACGGCCAGGCCGTGAACATCGATGCCGAAGTGCATGCCTTGCAGGACAAGGTCCGGCAGCGCACCGCCCACATCTTCCGCGACCTGACGCCGTGGCAGGTCTCGCAGCTGTCGCGCCATCCGGCCCGGCCGTACACGCTGGACTACCTGCGCGTCATGTGCGAGGAATTCCAGGAACTCGCCGGCGACCGCGCCTATGCGGACGACGCCGCGATCGTCGGCGGCCTCGCCCGCATCGACGGCCGCAGCGTGGTCGTGATCGGCCACGAGAAGGGCCGCGACACCAAGTCCAAGCTCAAGCGCAACTTCGGCATGCCGCGCCCCGAGGGCTACCGCAAGGCGCTGCGCCTGATGAAGCTCGCCGAGCGCTTCCACCTGCCGCTGCTGACCTTCATCGACACGATGGGCGCGTATCCCGGCATCGGCGCGGAAGAGCGCGGCCAGTCCGAGGCGATCGCGCGCAACCTGCTGGAGATGGCCGAACTGCGCACGCCGATCATCTGCACCGTGATCGGCGAAGGCGGCTCCGGCGGCGCGCTCGCGATCGGCGTCGGCGACCGCACGCTGATGCTCGAATACAGCACCTACTCGGTGATCACGCCGGAAGGCTGCGCGTCGATCCTGTGGAAGACGGCGGAGAAGGCGAAGGACGCGGCCGAGCAGCTCGGCCTCACCGCGCCCCGGCTCAAGGAACTGGGCCTGGTCGACAAGGTCGTGCGCGAGCCGATCGGCGGCGCGCACCGCAAGCCGGTGCAGATGGGCCGGCGCCTGAAGGCGGTGCTGCTCAACGAACTCGACGCGCTGGAAGCGATGCCGATCGACGTGCTGATGCAACGCCGCTACGAGCGCCTGCGCGGTTACGGCGCCTACGAGGCGGCGTGAACCCGCTGCCGCAGCCCGCCGCGCCCGCGCGGCCGGTGCTGGCGGCCTTCAGCGGCGGCCTGGATTCGACGGTATTGCTGCACTGGCTCGCGACGCATCCGGCGATGCACGGCGGCCTGCGCGCGATCCACGTCGACCACGGCCTGCATCCGGATTCGTCCGCCTGGGCCGCGCGCTGCCGCGAAACCTGCGCGGCGCTCGGCGTGCCGCTGGAGGTCGTGCGCGTGGACGTGGCGCGCGACAGCGGCCACGGCCCCGAAGCGGCGGCGCGCGCTGCGCGCCACGGCGCGTTCGTGGCGGCGCTGCGCGAGGGCGAGGTGCTCGCCCTCGCCCACCATGCCGACGACCAGGCCGAAACCTTCCTGCTGCGCGCGTTGCGCGCCTCCGGTCCCGACGGGCTGGCGGCGATGCGGCCGTGGCTCGCGTACCGCGGCGGCTGGGCCTGGCGCCCGCTGCTCGAAACGCCGCGCACGGCCTTGCAGCGCCATGCGCTGGAACACGGCCTGCGCTGGATCGAGGATCCGTCGAACGCGGATCCGTCGTTCGACCGCAATTACCTGCGCCATGCGGTGATGCCGCGCCTGCGCGAACGCTGGCCGCACGCCGATGCCGCGTTCGCCGCCAGCGCGCGCCTCGCCGGCGAGGCGGCGGACCTGCTCGACGCGGAGGACGCACGGCTGCTCGCGACGCTGCGGGCAGGCGGCGCGGACACCCTCGAACTCTCCGAATTGCTGGCCTTGCCCGGGGCGCGGCGCGCACGCGTGTTGCGACGCTGGGTGGCGGAACTCGGCCTGCCGCCGCTGCCCGCGAACGGCGTCGCGCGGATCGAACACGAGCTGCTGCCCGCGCGCCGCGATGCCGAGGCCGAGTTCGCCTGGGCCGGCGCCCGGCTGCGGCGCTGGCGCGACCAGCTGCATGCGGGCCGCGCGTCCGCGCCGCTGCCCGCCGACTGGGCGACGACGTGGGACGGCCGCGCACCGCTGGCGCTCCCCGGCGGCGGCGTGCTGCGGCTCGAGGGCGCGGCGGGATTCGATGCGCCGCTGCGCGTGCGCGCGCGCCATGGAGGCGAATGCATCGCGCTGCCGGGGCGCAGCCACCGCCACGCGCTCAAGCACGTGCTGCAGGACCTCGGGCTGCCGCCATGGGAGCGCGAACGGCTGCCGCTGCTGGAAGACGGCGACGGCCAGCTGCTCGCGGCCGGCGACCGGGTCATCGCCGCCCCGCTGCAAGCCTGGCTCGACGCCCACGGCGCGCGCCTGGCCTGCGCACCGCGCTAGAATCGGCGCATGCCGAAGCAGCCTGCCGCCGAGCCCTCTCCCGTCGCCGATTTCGAGGCCTCGCTCGATTCGCTCGAGCAACTGGTCGAGAAGATGGAAAAGGGCGACATGAGCCTGGAAGAATCGCTCGCCGCCTACGAATCCGGCGTCGGCCTGTATCGCCGCTGCCAGGCCGCGCTGGAACAGGCCGAGCTGCGCGTGCGCCTGCTCACCGATCCGGACGATCCGGCCGGCGCACAGCCGTTCCCGCCGTCGGCGCAGGGCGCCAGCGGCGATGCCTGAAGCCGGCGCCCCGCTGCCGCCGCCGGCGGTGCTGCGGTCGCGCATCGAAGCCGTCCTCGACGCCGCGCTTCCCGTCGAAGCGCGCGAGCCCTCGCGCCTGCACGCGGCGATGCGACACGCCGTGCTCGGCGGCGGCAAGCGCATGCGCGCGCTGCTCGCCTATGCCACCGGCCACGCCTGCGGCGCGCCACTCGACGCGCTCGACGATGCCGCAGCCGCGGTCGAACTCGTGCATGCGTATTCGCTGGTGCACGACGACCTGCCGGCGATGGACGACGACGCGCTGCGCCGCGGCAAGCCGACGGTGCATGTCGCCTTCGACGAGGCCACCGCGATCCTCGCGGGCGACGCGCTGCAATCGCTCGCGTTCGAACGCCTCGCCGCCGCGCCGCTGCCGG
>CAMLSB010000128.1 GCA_946482565.1 uncultured Lysobacteraceae bacterium
TCGACGTCAAGCGCGTCGGCTCCGGCCTGCTGATGCAGACCAGCGACATCCGCGAAGTCGCGCGCGACGAATTGAAGGTGGTGACGAAGCTCGCGCCGACCGATGCGCAGCTCGCCGACCTGCTGTTCGCGTGGCGCGTGGCGAAGTTCGTGAAGTCCAACGCGATCGTCTATGCGAAGGACGGCCGCACCGTCGGCGTCGGCGCCGGGCAGATGAGCCGCGTGTACTCCGCGCGCATCGCCGGCATCAAGGCGACCGATGCGGGACTGGAAGTGCCGGGCTCGGTGATGGCCTCGGACGCGTTCTTCCCGTTCCGCGACGGCATCGACGCCGCCGCGGAAGCCGGCATCCGGGCGGTGATCCAGCCCGGCGGCTCGATGCGCGACGCCGAGGTCATCGCCGCGGCCGACGAGCACGGCATCGCGATGGTCTTCACCGGTATCCGCCATTTCAGGCATTGACCCCGAAAGGAATGGAAGCCCGATGAACGCGAACGGCAGGCACGGAATCCAGGACGACGCGCCGGTACTCAAGTACGTGGCGTGGTTCGTCGCCACCTTCGTCGTCGTCGCCATCGTGGTGGGGATCGTGCAGGCGGTCCTGCCGAGCTCCCGGGCGTTGCGCACGGTGGGGGGCATCCTGATCGTGTTCTGCAGCGCCGAGTTCGCGCGCTTCCGCTTCACCGCCGACCATGGCCGCGGCCTGCGCCGGGAGGAACGCTGGCGCCTGTTCCTCGGCACGGAGCTGTTGCTGTTTTCGGTGATGCTGCTGGGAGCCGCGTACGGCATCCAGCGCTACAACCACCAGCTGTTCGCCTTCCGGCAGATCCCGCCCGCCTATTCCCTGTTGATCGCGCTCGCCGCCAGCGCGGTCTATGCGCCGGTGCTGTGGTTCTGTTACTGGCTGCGCAATCCCGCCAGCGACCCCGATCCGCGCAAGGCGGCCGCGGCGCGCCCCAAGGCGCGGGTCATGGTGCTGGGCTCGGGCGGGCGCGAGCACGCCCTCGCCTGGAAGCTCGCGCAATCGCCGCGCGTGAGCCAGGTGCTGGTCGTCCCGGGCAACGCCGGCACTGCGCGCGAGCCGAAATGCCGCAACGTCGAATGCGACCTCGGCGACATGGATGCCCTCGTCCAGCTCGCGCGCAGCGAAGGCGTGTCGGTCACCGTGGTCGGCCCGGAGGGGCCGCTTGTCGCCGGCGTCGTGGACCGGTTCCGCGCTGCCGGGCTGCGGATCTTCGGGCCCACCGCGGCGGCGGCCCAGCTGGAAGGCAGCAAGGCGTTCGCCAAGGCGTTCCTCGCCCGCCACAGGATCCCCACCGCGGATTACGCGGTGCACACCGAACTCGAAGCGGCGCTCGCGCATGTCCGCGAACGCGCGCGCGCGAGCAGCAACCCGATCGTGGTCAAGGCCGACGGCCTGGCCGCGGGCAAGGGCGTCGTCGTCGCGACCACGCTTGCCGAAGCCGAAGCTGCGGTGCGCGACATGCTGGCCGGCGATGCGTTCGGCGCCGCCGGCGCGCGCGTGGTCATCGAGGAATTCCTCGACGGCGAGGAAGCCAGCTTCATCTCCATGGTCGACGGCGCGTACGCGCTGCCGATGGCCACTTCGCAGGACCACAAGCGCGTCGGCGATGGCGATACCGGGCCGAACACAGGCGGCATGGGCGCATATTCGCCCGCGCCCGTGGTGACGCCGGAAGTGCAGGCGCGGATCATGCGCGAAGTGGTCATGCCGACCGTCCGCGGCATGGCCGAGGACGGTCGGCCATTCACCGGCTTCCTGTACGCCGGGCTGATGATCGACGGCACCGGCGCGCCCAGGGTGATCGAGTTCAACGTGCGCTTCGGCGACCCCGAGACCCAGCCGATCATGATGCGGCTGCAGTCCGACCTGCTCGACCTGGTGGAAGCTGCCATCGACGGCGAACTGCGCGACGTCGATGCACGCTGGAATCCGCGCCCGTCGCTGGGCGTGGTGATGGCGGCGGCCCACTACCCCGCTTCGCCCGCCACCGGCGACGTGATCGAAGGCTTGCCCAGGTCGCAGCCACTGGACAGCAAGGTCTTCCATGCCGGTACGCGACTGGATGCGGACGGCAACGTGGTCACGTCGGGGGGGCGCGTGCTGTGCGTGTGCGCGCTCGGCGACAGCGTCGCCGATGCACAGCGTCGCGCCTACGAGGAAGTTTCCGGCATCTCCTGGCCCGGCGAGTTCCATCGCCGCGACGTCGGCTGGCGCGCGATCGCCCGCGAGCGCGGCTGACGAGCGCCCCGGCGCGGGTGGAAAGCCGGCGCGAAGGCGCGATGGTCAGCCGGCGCTGGCGCCCTTTTCCGCGAGCGCGTTGACGAGATCGCGCACGAGCCTGCGTTGCGGCGGCGCGAGCGTGACGTAGGCATCCACCATCGCGCGTTCGGCAGGGCTGAGCCCTTCCCACGCCTGCGCGACCTCGCCCACGCGCGACCGCGTACCGCTGCCGCCGTATTGCAGGACATGCGCATCCACGCCCACGAGTGCGGCGAGCACCCGCAGCTTGTCCTGTCGCGGGATCGACTTGCCGTTGAGCCAGCCGGAAATCGCCTGCGAGGTCACGGGCGCGCCTTCATAGCGGGAATTGAATCGCTTCTCGAGGACCGCCGGACTGGCGTCGATCCGCGCTTCCTTCAACGCGGCGCGCAGTCGCGCCGAAAATTCCGCTTTCTCGTCCTTCATGGACCGGGACGTTAGGGGGGCCCGCCGCGGGCGAAGTAAGTTTTGCTTTCACTTTCGTGAAAGTGTTGCTTTCATTGCAGGCCAGCGAACGCCTGCCCCGGTGCCCGGGTCGACGCCACGCTGTCGCTGAGCCGCAACACGCCGTCCGACGACGGCGCGTCGCCTCAGACGTTCGCGTCCTCCGGCGCCATCACCGTCTCCAGCGCCGCGGCGCCGCCCAGGCCGTCCTGCAGCGCGGGATCGCAGCTGCCGACGGTGTAGCACGCCATCGACAGCGATCCGTACGCGTAGCCGTCCACCAGCACGTCTGCGACGCGGCCCGATTCCGCCGCGATGCCGGCGATGTACAGCAGCGGCAGGAAGTGCTCGTCGGTCGGGACCGCCATGCGGAAATCGGGATGGTCGAACAGTTCAAGCACGTCGCCCGGGCGTTCGGTCATGATGCGGCGCGCGGCGTCGTCGAAGCGCCGCGCCCAGTCGAAGCCGGCGTCGGGCTGCTTCCAGTCGATCGCGCGCAGGTTGTGCACGACGTTGCCGCTGCCGACGACCATCACCCCGCGCGCGCGCAACGCGGCGAGCTTCCGCCCCATCGCCAGGTGGTAGCGAGGCGGCTGGAGCGCATTGATCGAGAGCTGCACGACGGGGACGTCCGCCTTGGGGAACGCATGCACGAGCACCGACCAGGTGCCGTGGTCGAGGCCCCAGCTGTCGTGGTCCGCGCCGACCTGTTCGGGCTCGACCACTTCGGCGATTTCGTGGACGAGTTCCGGCAGCCCCGGCGCCGGGTAGCGCACGTCGAACAGCGGCTGCGGGAAACCGTAGAAGTCGTGGATGGTCTTCGGCCGCGCCATCGCGGTGACCGCGGTGGCATTGACGTACCAGTGCGCCGAGACCGCCAGGACCGCCCGTGGCTTGGGCACCGCGGCGCCGAGCGCGCGCCAGGCGTCGGTGTACCGGTTGCGCTCGATGGCGTTCATCGGGCTGCCATGGCCGAGGAAGGCTGCGGGCATCGCGGGCATCGGCGCGGCTCCTGCGGGATCGTCGGCGGAGGATACGATAGGCCCCGGGACGCGGCCATCGGCCGCAGGGGGAAGCCGATGGCCGGTGCCGGGGACAAGCATTCGCAGTTCGAACTGCTGCGCCAGCGGCGCTTCCTGCCGCTGTTCATCACCCAGTGCTTCGGCGCCTTCAACGACAACGTGTTCCGGCAGGCGATCATCGGCCTGCTGTTCTGGATGGACGCGTCGCCGTCGCAGCGCACGCTGTACGCGTCGCTGGCGCCGGCGATCTTCATCCTGCCCTACTTCCTGTTCTCGGCGACCGCCGGGCAGATCGCGGAGAAGCTGGAGAAGTCGCGGCTGATCCGGATCACGACCTCGATGGAGATCGCGATCATGTCGCTGGCGGCGGTGGCCTTCGTGCTGCAGGCGTTGCCGCTGCTGCTGGTCGCGTTGTTCCTGACCGGCGTGCAGTCGACGCTGTTCGGGCCGGTGAAATATTCGATCCTGCCGTCGGTCCTGCGCCCGGAGGAACTGACCGGCGGCAACGGCCTGGTCGAGATGGGTACCTCGGTGTCGATCCTCGTCGGCATGATCGCCGGCGGGCTGATCTTCACGGTGGCCGGCGCGCAGGGGCCGTGGGTTGCGGGCGCGTGCGTGATCGCGCTGGCGGTGTGCGGCAACCTGGTGAGCCGGCTGATCCCGCCGGCTGGCGCCGCCGCGCCCGATCTCCGGATCAACTGGAATCCGGTGCCGGAGACCTTCGAGGTGCTGCGCCTGGCGCGCAAGCAGCTCGCGGTGCGCAACGCGGTGTTGGGCGTGTCGTGGTTCTGGTTCGTCGGCACCGTGTTCGCGACGCAGCTGCCGGATTACGCGGTCGCGCACCTGGGCGGCGGCAACACCCTGTACGTGTTCGCGCTGGCGCTGTTCTCGATCGGCACGGGCACCGGCTCGATGCTGTGCGAGAAGCTCTCGGCGCGCACGGTCGAGATCGGGCTGGTGCCGCTGGGCGCGTTCGGCATGAGCGCGTTCCTGTTCGACCTGTACTTCGCGCGCAGCGGCACCGTCGCCGCGACGGGCCTCGACGTCATGGGCTTCCTGCGCGCGGACGGCAGCTGGCGCATCGTGCTGGACCTCGTCGGCATCGGCCTGTTCACCGGCTTCTTCGTGGTGCCGCTGTTCGCGCTGATCCAGAGCCGCACGCCGCGGGAAGAACTGTCGCGGGTGATCGGCGCGCTGAACATCCAGAACTCGGGCTTCGTGGTGGCATCGTCGGTGTTGTGCCTGCTGCTGCGGCAATGGGCCGGCTGGTCGATCCCGCAGCTGTTCCTGGCACTGGCGATCGCCAACACGCTGGTGGCGATCTGGATCTTCACGATCGTGCCCGAGTTCCTGATGCGCTTCCTGAGCTGGGTGCTCGTGCGCACGCTGTACCGGCTGCGGGTGGGCGGCGTCGAGGAACACGTGCCGGACGAGGGAGCGGCGGTGCTCGCCTGCAACCACGTCAGTTACATGGACGCGCTGATCCTGTCGGCGGCGATCCCGCGACCGGTGCGCTGGGTGATGTACCACCGCATCTTCGACATTCCCGTATTGAGCTGGATCTTCCGCACCGCGAAGGCGATCCCGATCGCCGGCGCGCGCGAGGATCCCGCGTTGATGCGGCGCGCCTTCG
>CAMLSB010000129.1 GCA_946482565.1 uncultured Lysobacteraceae bacterium
CGTCCATGTAGGCTCTTCGGCGCCATCCATGGCGCCGACGCCCCCGGAAGTCCCCACCCGCGCTCACCGCCCCTGCACGCTGCCGATTCTCGCTCTGAACTGAAAGAAGCGGGGAGCCAAGCTTGGCGCGGCGGCGTGACGGCGTGTGTGTGGGCCGAGCGGGCCATGGATGGCCCGCGCCCGCGGAGTGAGTCCTGGACGACTCGTCGACGCGGCGGACCACACACACGTCGTCGCGTCGCCCAGCCCCGGAGGCGATCACCGCTTCCGTCTGCCAGCGCCGAAGCGACTGAAACACTGCGTCAGGACTGGCGAAGGGCTTCGATGGGGTCGAGCTGGGAGGCCTTGCGCGCGGGGTAGTAGCCGAAGAACAGGCCGGTCGCGATCGAGAACGCCGCGGCGAGCCCGACGACCTGGCCGTTCAGGGCCACCGGCAGTTCGCTGAACTTGCCGACCAGCAACGCGCCGACCACGCCGATCGCGATGCCGATGACGCCGCCGATCAGCGAGATCAGCATCGCCTCGGCGAGGAACTGCCGGCGCACGTCCTTCGGGCCCGCGCCCACGGCCATGCGCAGGCCGATCTCGCGGATGCGCTCGGTCACCGACACCAGCATGATGTTCATGATGCCGATGCCCCCGATCACCAGGCAGATGGTGGCGACCGCGCCGAGCAGCTTGGACATCAGGTTGGTGGTCGCGGTGCGGGTGGCCACGATCTCGCTGATGTTGCGCACGGTGAAGTCATCGTCCGCGCCGGGCTTGATCTTGTGGCGCTGGCGCAGCAGGCCCTCGACTTCGGTCTGCGCGTAGGTCAGGTCGCGCGCGTCGCCGACGGTGAGCGCGATCTGCATCACCGCGCCGGGCGGCAGGCCCATGGCGCCGAGCAGGCGGCGGCGGCCGGTTTCCATCGGCACCATCACCACGTCGTCCTGGTCCTGGCCGAAGCCGCCCTGGCCCTTCGCCTCGAGCGTGCCGACCACGGTGAACGGCACGCGCCCGAGCCGGATCGTTTGCCCGACGCCGCTGTCGTCGCCGAACAGCGTGCGCCGCACGGTGTCGCCGATCACCACTTCCTTGGCTGCGCTGCCGTAGGCCTGCGCGTCGAAGGCGGCGCCCTGGGCGATCTTCCAGTCGTTGATCGCGAACCAGTCGGGCTCCACGCCCTGCCAGCTGGTGGAGGCGTTGTTCTCGGCGTACACGACCTGGGTGTTGCCGCGCAGCGAGCCGGCGACGTACTGCACTTCCGGGATCTCGTTGCGGATCGCGCCGACATCGCCTTCGGTGAGGGTGAAGAAGCTGCTCGAACTCATGCGCGCGCCGCCCGGGCCCCGGCGCGAGCCGGGCGAAACGTCGAGGCGCTGCGAGCCCAGGCCCGACACGAGCTTGTCGATCTCGCGCTGCGTGCCCTGCCCCACCGAAACCATCACGATGACGGCGGCGATGCCGATGATCACGCCGAGCGAGGTCAGCGCGCTGCGCATCCAGTTGCCGCGCAGCGCGAACACCGCGGTGCGCAGGATATCGATCAGCGTCATGGCGCGGCTCCCTGGGCGTGCGGCTTGCCTTCCTGCAGCCGGCCTTCGTGCAGCATGCCATCGTGCATCACGTAGGTGCGGTCGGCGTGCGCGGCGACCTCGGCATCGTGGGTGATCAGCACGACCGTGTGGTCCTCGTCGCGCAGGCGCTTGAACAGCGCGAGGATCTCCTCGCCGGTTTTCGAATCGAGCGCGCCGGTCGGCTCGTCCGCGAGCAGGATCGGCGGGCGGTTGATCAGCGCGCGCGCGATCGCGACGCGCTGCTGCTGGCCGCCGGACATCTCGCTCGGGCGATGGCCGGTGCGATCGCCCAGGCCGACGGCCGCCAGCGCTTCGCGCGCCATGTCGAGGCGGTCCGCGTGCGGGACGCGCGCATAGCCCAGCGGCATCGCCACGTTGTGCAGCGCGTCCATCCGCGGCAGCAGGTTGAAGCCCTGGAACACGAAACCGATCTTGTCCCGGCGAAGCGCGGCCAGCGCTTCCTTGTCGAGGGTCGCGACATCGACGCCATCGCATTCGTAGGTGCCGCTGGTGGCCGTGTCGAGGCAGCCGATCAGGTTCATCAGCGTCGACTTGCCGGAACCCGACGGCCCCATGATCGCGATGAACTCGCCGCGCCGCACTTCGAGGTCGACGCCGCGCAGCGCAACGACCTCGGCCGGCGTGCCCTCGGCGTAGACCTTGCCCAGCCCGCTGGTGCGGACGACGGGCGTGGACGTGGCGCTCATTGCGCCGGCGCCGCTGCCGGACCCGCCGCGCGCTCGCCGGTGACCAGCTGATCGCCGGCCTTCACGTCGCCGGAAATCTCGGTGTCGGTGCCGTCGCTGGCGCCGATGCGCACCATCGTCTTCTGCGGCTTGCCGTCGACGAGCTTGTACACGGCGGCGCGCGTGGCGCCGACGAGCGCGGAGACCGCCGAATCCCACTGCGCGCGCTGCGCATCGGTGAGGCTGGCGCGGAACTGCGCGAAATCCTGCTGGAAGCGATCCATCATGCGCTGGCGCATCTGCGCCTGCATCTGCCCGCCGCCGCCGCCACCGCCGCCGAAACCGCGGCCTCCACCGAACAGCGCGTTGCCCTGCGGGCGCGGCGCGGCCTGGCGCGCGGCCTGGCGCTGCTTGATCGCCTCGGCCGCCGCGTCGAACGCCGCCTGCTGCTTCGCGTCGAGGCCGAGCCCGGTCGCCGTGCGCGCGAGGTCATCGATCACGCCCGAACCGCCACCACCGCGCGGCCCGGCCTGCGGCGCGCCGGCCGCCGCACTGTCGTCCTCGTTGGCCGGCTTGTAGCGCAGCGCGGCGTTGGCCACCTTCAGCACGTCGGCGCGCTTGCTGACCTCGATCTCCGCATTGACGGTGAGGCCGGGCAGCAGCGTGCCGTCGCTGTTGTCGACGGTGACGACCACCGGATAGGTGACGACGTTGCTCGTCGTGGTCGCCGACATCCGCACCTGGTCGACGATGCCGCGGAACTGCCGGTTCGGGAACGCATCGGCGGTGAACGTCACCACCTGGCCGTTGCGGACCTGGCCGATGTCCGATTCGTCCACGGCCAGCTCGATCTTCATCTTCGACAGGTCTTCGGCGATCGTGAACAGTTCGGGCGCCTGCAGGCTGGCCGCGACCGTCTGGCCGGGCTCGATCGTGCGGGTCAGGATCACGCCGTCCACGGGCGAGCGGATCACGGTGCGGTTGAGGTTCACCCGCGTGGTCTGGGTCGAAGCCGTCTGCTGGCGGATCTGCGCCTGCGCGGCATTGACCTGCGCTTGTGCCTGCTCGAGCGCCGCACGCGCCAGGTCCACGTCGCTCTTCGCGACGAGCTGCTGGCCGCCGAGCGAGGCCTTGCGGTCGTAGTCGAGCTTCGCGTTCCGCAGCGACGCCTGCGCCTGCCGCAGCTGCGCCTGCGCGCTGGCGACCTGCGCGTTGCCCTGCTCGATCTGCGCCTCGTAGGTGCTGGGATCGATCTTCGCGATGACCTGGCCCTTGGTCACCTTGTCGTTGAAGTCCGCCAGCACGTCGGTCACCTGGCCGGACACCTGGCTGCCGACGGTGACGGTGGAGATCGCGCTCAGCGTGCCGGTGGCGGAAATCGCCACGCGGATGTCGCCGCGCTCCACGGCCGTGGTCCGATAGCCGCCGGCGTCGTCGGCCTTGCGGTGCATCCACCACCAGCCGGCCGCCAGCACGAGCACGCAGGCGACGACGATGGCGATGGCTCGACGCGGACCGGGCTTGCCGGCAGCGGGACGACGGGTGGACATGGTCGGATGGATCCGTGCGGGGGAGTCGCCAAGCCTAACGCGCGCGGACGCAGCCGGTTGACCGTGGCGCAGTCCACGGTCCGGTGGGCTTCAGTCGCGCGCCTTCCCGAAGCGGATCGTCGCGACGGTCCCGCGCCCCGGCTGGCTGTCGAGGATCACCGGCCAGCCGAAGCGATCACCGAGCCGGCGCACGATCGACAGGCCCATGCCCTTGCCGGTGATCCGGTCGGGCTCGGCGCGGTAGAACGGATCGAACGCGCGCTGCAGCGCATCGGCGGACATGCCGATGCCGGTGTCGGCGACGACCACGCGATCCTCCTCGATCCGGACCTCGACGCGGCCGCGCTCGGTGAAGGTGCAGGCGTTGGCCAGCAGGTTGCGCAGCATCACCGCGAACACGCGCGGCGCCGCGTACAGCGATGGCGAGGCCAGTTCCGCGACCACCAGTTCCACCGGCTTTTCGCCGAGCAACGCGCGGGCGTTGGCAACTTCCTCGGCGACGACGTCGCGGACCGCGAATTCCTCGCGCTGCGGTTCGACGTCGGCCTCGCGGGCGAGGATCAGGAAGGCGTCGATCACCGATTCCATGTCGCGACCCGAGCGCTGGATCCGTGCCAGCGAGCGGCGCGCGCGCTCGGGCAGGTCGGAATCGCCCTCGAGCAGGTCGCTGGCGACGCGGATCACGGTGAGCGGCGTGCGCAGCTCGTGGCTGGCATCGCGGGTGAAGTCGCGCTCGCGGCGCACGAAGGCGCGCATGCGCTCGGCCATGCGCTGCAGCGCGCCGGCGAGGTGGCGCGCCTCGGGGCCGGCATCCGGCGGCAGCCGATCGGGGCCGAGCACGGTCGGATCCGGATCCATCGGGTCCCACTCGCGGACCGCGCGCGCGATCCAGTCCAGTGGCGCGACGATGCGCTTGGCATTGCGATAGGTGAACAACGCGCTCGCGGCCAGCGCCAGCAGCGCCAGCAGCACGGGCGCCGCGACCATCTGCGCCGAGCGCAGGTTCGCTTCGCTGCGCGGGTAGGACAGCACCAGGCGCGTGTCGCCGCGCACGTCCACCATCGCGATCTGGTGCTCGAGCAGGTGCATGCCCGGCGGCAACGCGCGCAGGCCTTGCGGGATCGGGGAATCGTCGCTGCCGGCGGCGACATAGCCGCGCAGGCGCGACTCGAAGGGCGGTTGCCAGGCCGGGTCCGTCGCGCGTCGCTGCCAGAAGAAGTCGACCTCCTCCTGCAAGGCGTGCCGCGCGATCTCCTGCCGCGCCAGGATCACCGTCACCCACGTCCCGGACACGATCACCAGGCTGGCGATCGCGACCTGGAGCATGAACGCCAACCGCAGCCTGCGCGGCAACCCCTCCGCCATGATTCCCCCGCCCCCGGATGCCTCCGGCTCAGGCCGGCGGCTGTTCGATGTCGGCGATACGATAACCCGCGCTCTGCACCGTGTGCAGCAGCGGCTTGTCGTACGGCTTGTCGATGGTCTTGCGCAGGTTGTACAGGTGGCTGCGCAGCGTGTCCGAATCCGGCAGGCCGTTGCCCCAGATCTCGCGCTCGA
>CAMLSB010000130.1 GCA_946482565.1 uncultured Lysobacteraceae bacterium
TGCGCGATGTCGCGTTCGAGGCCGTGGACCTGTCCGCACACATGCCCGCGCATGCCGGCAGCGTGGCGATCCTCGACGTGCTGCAATTCGTTTCGCCGCAGGCGCAGGCCGCGATCCTCGACGACGCCGTCGCGATGCTCGCCCCCGGCGCGCGCCTGGTGATCCGCACGGGCCTGGACGACGGCAGCCCGCGCGCGCGCTTCACCCGCCGCATCGATGTGCTGTCGCGCGCGCTGCGCTGGATGAATGCCGGGCCGCAGGCCTATCCCGATCCCGATGCCTTGCGCGCGCGCTTCGACGCCGCGGGCCTGTCCAGCACCTTCGCGCCGCTCTACGGCCGCACGCCCTTCAACAACTGGCTCGTCGTCGCGGAGCGGCCCGCTCAGTCGGGCAACACGCTGCGATAACCGCGTGCGGCGATGTCGTCGAGGACGCGCGCGACGATCTCCAGGTTGCGGCCGTGCGCCGATCCTTCGTGCAGCAACACGATCGCGCCCGGTGCCAGCGTGCGCAGGATCCGCGCCGAGACACGCGCCGGATCCCGTTCGACCGCGTCGTAGCCGCGCGCGCTCCACGCAACGCGGGTCAGGCCGAGGCGCGCGAGCGGTGCGGCGACGAAGGGATTGGAAAACCCGACCACGGCACGGAACCAGCGCGGCGCGACGCCCGCGATTTCGGTGAGCGCCGCCTGCGCGCCTTCGATCTCGCGCGACATCCGCTTCGGGCCGAGCGCCCAGAACCAGCCCGCCGGATGCGCCGCGCTGTGGTTGCCGATCGAATGGCCCCGACGCAGCATCTCGCGCACCAGTTCCGGCCGCGCCCGCGCGCGGTCGGCGACGACGAAGAACGTCGCCTTGATGCCGCGCGCGTCGAGCAGGTCGAGCATTGCGGGCGTGTCGTCGGACGGGCCGTCGTCGATCGTGACCCAGGCGACGCGCTCCTGCGTGCCCAGCCGCCAAAGCACCGGGCCGAACAGCGCCGAGCGCGGCCGGAACGTGCCCCAGGCCACGATGGCGTGCGACAGCAGCAGCATCGGCAGGCCGACGTGCCAGTCCAGGCGCCACCACAGCAGCGCCACGAGCAGTTGCGACGCGCCCAGCGCCCACGCCCCGGCGTGCGGCCGTCGCGGCGGCCGGTGCAGTCCCGGGAAGGCGGGGCTGCCGGCGGATGTGCCGGAAACGGGGGATTCCATGATCCGGATCATGCCGCACGCGACGAGCCCGCGCTGCCCCGGGGCGTAGAATGACTGCCCCCACGCACGTTTCCAGGACCGCCGCCATGTCGCTCGACCCCGCCCTGCGCGCCCGCATCGACGCGCTGCTCTCCACCAACAAGGTGGTGCTGTTCATGAAGGGCGAGCCGCGCGCGCCGCAGTGCGGTTTCTCGGCGAAGGCCGCCGCCGCGCTCGCGTCGATCGGCCTGGACGACTACGCGCACGTCGACGTGCTGTCGGATCCGGAGATCCGCGACGGCATCAAGGCCTACGGCGACTGGCCGACCATTCCGCAGCTGTACGTCAACGGCGAGCTCGTCGGCGGCAGCGACATCGTCGAGCAGATGGCGTCGAGCGGCGAACTGCAGGCCGCGCTCGGGCTGCCGCCGCCGGACCGCACGCCCCCGTCGATCCGCATCAGCGACGCCGCCGCCGCGGTGTTGCGCAGCGCGATTGCCGACGCCGGCGAGGGTTTCGCGCTGAAGGTATCGGTGGATCCTCGCTACAACGCGCAGCTGCAGGCCGAGCCGTCCAGCCCGAACGCGATCGCCGCCGAGGCTGCGGGCATCCGCGTGCAGTTCGACCTCGCGTCCGCGCGCCGCGCCGAAGGCCTGTCGATCGACTGGGTGGACGACGCGCGCGGCCGCGGCCTCGTCATCGAGAACCCGAACGCGCCGGCGAAGGTGCGCGAAATCGCACCGGCCGATGCCGCCGCGCGCCTCGCCGCCGGCACGCTCACGCTGGTGGACGTGCGCCCGGCGCAGGAGCGCGCGCTCGCCGCGCTCGCCGGCGGCTTCCAGACGCTCGACAACGGTGCTGCCGCGCTCGAGGCGCTGCCGAAGGACACGCCGCTCGCATTCCTGTGCCACCACGGCGGGCGCAGCGCGCAGGCCGCGGAGCACTTCCGCCAGCTCGGCTTCCGCGAAGTCCACAACGTCACCGGCGGCATCGACGCCTGGGCCGACGTGGACGCCTCGATCCCGAAGTACTGAAAACAAAAAAAGGGGACGGAGGTAATTAATTTTGGGACGGGACATTTCCCTAACGCCCTGTCCCAAAATTAATTACCTCCGTCCCCTTTTTTGCGGCGTCAGAAGCCTCCGCCGGCATCGAGCCACGCCCGTTCTTCGGGCGTGGTCTCGCGGCCGAGCGCGGCGTTGCGGTGCGGGAAGCGGCCGAAGCGCACGATGACGTCGCGGTGCGCAACCGCGTAGTCGCGATAGTTCGCGTCGCCCAGCGCGTCGAACAGCGCCACCGAGCGGTCCTGGTCGGCCAGCGCCTCGGAATGCTCGAACGGCAGGTAGAAGAACGCGCGCAACGCCGGCTCGAACGCGGCATCGTGGCCGGCGTCCAGCGCGATCCGCGCGAAGTGGCGCGCCAGCCCGTCGGTCGCGAACGCGTGGCCGCTGCCGCGGAAGAGGTTGCGCGGAATCTGGTCGAGCAGCAGCAACAAGGCCAGCGCGCCCTCGGCCGATGACGACCAGTCGTCGAGTTCCCGGCGCGCGGCGGCGTGGTGCGCGTCGCCGAGACGCTCGCGGCACTCGGCATCGAACGCGTCGCCGCCGCGGAACCACTTCAACGGTCCGGCGTCGCGCCAGAACGCCACCACCTGCGCGGATGTCACGGACACCGGATTCCCCTCACGAACGGCACGTCCAGCCGGACCGCCTTCGGGCTAGCATGCCACGCATGCCCATCGCCGCCCTCGACGCCGCCCTGGCCCGCCCGACACCTTGGCCGCTGCTCGCCCGCCTCCCGCATGGCCTGGTCGAATTCCTGTATTTCGGGCTCAAGGAAGCGCGCGCCTGCCTGTTCGCCGGCCTGTTCTTCGTCGCGATCTTCGTCGTGCCACGGGCCGGCGTCTTCGGCATCCCGCGCTACGACCTGCTGCTGCTCATCGCGCTCGGGATCCAGGCGTTCATGGTGTTGTCGAAGCTGGAAACCATCGATGAGTTGAAGGCGATCACCCTGTTCCATGCCGTCGGCTTCGCGCTCGAGGCCTTCAAGACGTCGCCGGGGATCGGCTCGTGGTCGTATCCGGACTTCGCGTACACGAAGGTGCTGGGCGTGCCGCTGTTCTCGGGCTTCATGTACGCCGCGGTCGGCAGCTACGTGATCCAGGCCTGGCGCCTGCTCGACGTGCGCATCCGCCACCACCCGCCGTACTGGCTGGCGACGCTGGTGGCGCTCGCGATCTACGTGAACTTCTTCACCCACCACTGGATCGGCGACTTCCGCTGGTACATCGCCGCGTGCGCGCTGGGCGTGTACGCGCGCACCACCGTGGTGTTCCGCCCGCTCGACCGCGACCGGCGCATGCCGATGCTGCTGGCGTTCGTGCTGGTCGGCTTCTTCATCTGGCTGGCCGAGAACTTCAGCACCTTCTTCGGCATCTGGCGCTATCCGGACCAGCTGGGCGCATGGTCGACGGTGCACGTGGACAAGTGGAGCTCGTGGTCGCTGCTGGTGGTGATGACGTTCACCATCGTCGCGCACCTGAAGCACGTCAAGGCCAGCATCCACGTGCCGGACTGACGTCCGTCAGCCGACCATGGGTCGGCTCTACTCGTCGAAGCGCATGTGCCGCACGGACTTGCCGTTGCGCCGGATCAGCCGCAGCGCCTCGATGCCGGCCTGGATGTGCGACTCCACGTACGACGCGCTCACCGTGGCGTCGCTGGCCTCGGTCTTCACGCCCTCGGGCACCATCGGCTGGTCGCTGACCAGCAGCAGCGCGCCGCAGGGAATGCGGTTGGCGAAGCCCGCGGCGAAGATCGTCGCGGTTTCCATGTCGATGGCCATGCAGCGCATTGCGCGCAGCCGCTCCTTGAACGCCTCGTCGTGTTCCCAGACGCGGCGGTTGGTGGTGTAGACCGTGCCGGTCCAGTAGTCCAGGCCGAGGTCCCGCACCATCGTCGAGACCGCGCGCTGCAACGCGAACGCCGGCAGGGCGGGCACCTGCGGCGGCAGGTAGTCGTCGCTGGTACCCTCGCCGCGGATCGCGGCGATCGGCAGGATCAGGTCGCCGAGCTGGTTCTTGCGCTTCAGCCCGCCGCATTTCCCCAGGAACAGCACCGCCTTCGGCCCGATGGCGGACAGCAAGTCCATCATCGTGGCGGCATTGGGGCTGCCCATGCCGAAGTTGATCATGGTGATGCCGTCGGCCGTCGCGCTGGGCATCGGGCGGTCCATGCCCACCACCTGGGTGCCCATCAGCCGGGCGAAATGGCCGAGGTAGCCGCCGAAGTTGGTGAGCAGCACGTGCTCGCCGAAGCCGTCCAGGGGCACGCCGGTGTAGCGCGGCAGCCAGTTCTCGACGATCTGTTCCTTGTCCTTCATGGCCGCCAGTGTCGACCCGCGGCGGGGGTGCCCGCAAGCGGGGGCCGTGCATACGGCGGCGCATTGGGGTAGCGTTCGGCCGGTACCTCATCGGTCACGGATACAGGGATCCGCCCAATGCGCATAGGACTCGTCGTCGATTCGGCCTGCGACCTCCCCGGTCGCTATTTCCGCGACCACGCCATCACCTTGCTGCCGGTGACCGTGAACATCGGCGACGACACGCTCACCGACATGCGCGACGAGCAGGAAACGCTGCAGTTCCTGCATTCGCACATCGCCGAGCGCGGCGCCGACGCGGAGACCGCGCCCTTCAGCGTGCAGCAGATCCAGGAGCTGTTCCTGGGCCGGCTGGTGATCGACTACGACTACGTGTTCTGCCTGACCACCACCCGCACCCGCAGCCCGATCTACGACAACGCCACCCAGGCCAGCTTCGCGATCCTCAACGAATACCGGCCGATCCGCGCCGCGGCGGGCCACGACACGCCGTTCGCGCTGCGGGTGGTGGACTCGCAGAACGTGTTCGCCGGCCAGGGCGTGACCGCGGTGGAAGCGGTGCGCCTGATCGAGGCGGGCGAGGGCGCGGCGAAGATCCGCGCGCGCCTCGAATACCTGGCGCTGCACACGCACGCCTACATGGTCGCGCCCGACCTGCATTACCTGCGCGCGCGGACCCGCAAGCGCGGCGACCGCAGCGTGAGCCTGGTCAGCGCCACGCTGGGCAGCG
>CAMLSB010000131.1 GCA_946482565.1 uncultured Lysobacteraceae bacterium
GCCAGAAGAAATACAGGTCGCGCCAGAGGTCGTCGCGGGTGCGCAGCCAGCGCCACTCGATGAAGGCCAGCCAGTGGGCCAGGCCGATGGTGAACGCCGGGAACAGGATGTGGAAGGAGATGACGAATCCGAACTGGATCCTCGACAGCAGCAGCGCATCCAACGCAGCGTCTCCGGCGGCGCCTGGGGGAGCGCCGGCCCGCCCATTGTGCGCCCTGCGCGTGAAACGCATGACCTTCGGCTCGGCCGGCGGCGGCGGCGGGCTGCTACGCTGCGCCGGTTTCCGTCCGGACCATTGCCATGCCACTGCGTTTCCGCCGCGTCCCGGCCATGCTCCTCGCGGGCATGCTCCCCACGGCCCTGCTCGCGGCGTTGCCCGCGGCCGCGCAACAGTCCGCCGCCGCCGCGACCGGCGGCGTCCCCGCGCTGACGCTGGCCCAGGCCATGGCCGACCCGGACTGGATCGGGCCGCCGGTGGAAGACGCCTGGTGGGCCTGGGACGGCTCCGCCGCGCAATACCGGCTCAAGCGCACGGCCGCGTCGATCCGCGACACCTGGTCGGTGCCGGCCACGGGCGGCACGCCGGCGCGCGTGGACGGCGCGGCGCTCGCCGGCCTCGACGCCGCGGATCCCGTTTACGACGCGCAGCGCGCGCGCATGGCCTACATCCGCAACGGCGACGTATTCGTGCGCGACCTGCGCGACGGCGCGCTGCGGCAGCTCACGCGCGACAACGCCGACCAGGCGCTGCCGCAATGGGGCAGCGATGGCTCGCTGTCGTGGCGCGTCGGCAACGACTGGTATCGCTGGACGGCGGCGGGTGGCGTCGCCCAGGCCGCCTCGGTGCGCGCCGAGCGCGCGCCGGGCGAAGCGCCCAAGCAGGACGACCTGCGCGACCGCCAGCTGCGCCTGATCGACACGCTGCGCGACGACCGCGAACGCCGCGACGATGCGCGCGAACAGCAGGACGCCTGGCGCGCCGCCGATCCGAGCCGCGCGCCCGCAGCGGCCTACCTGGGCGACGACGTTTCCATCGCCGACACCGCGATGTCGCCCGATGGCCGCTGGCTCCTCGTCGTCACCACGGCGAAGGGTGCAGACGCGGGCAAGGGCACGAGCCTGCCGCACTACGTCACCGAGTCCGGTTACCAGGAACCCGAGGAAGGCCGCCCGCTGGTCGGTCGCAATGCGCCCGCCGCGCACACGCTGTGGCTGGTCGAGGTCGCGACGGGCAAGGCGCGCAAGCTGTCGTTCTCGTCGTTGCCGGGCATCGGCGTGGATCCCCTCGCGGCGCTGCGCAAGGCCGCCGGCCAGGACCCGCTGAAAGGCGACCGCGATGCACGCATCGAGACCGACGGCGACGGCAACGGCCCGGCGATCCACTGGTCGGATGATTCGCGCAGCGCGGCGGTGCTGGTGCGCGCGGTCGACAACAAGGATCGCTGGATCGCGACGATCACGCCCGCGACGGCAGGCACGATGACGGCAGGATCGGCGAAGCCCACGCTGCAGTCGCGCCACCGCCTGCACGACGACGCCTGGATCAACTGGGACTTCAACGATTTCGGCTGGATGCCGGATGGCCGCACGCTGTGGTACCTGTCGGAGGAAAGCGGCTGGTCGCAGGTGTACGTCCTCGATACGTCGACGCCTGGCGCGCGCGCGCGCCAGCTCACCTCGGGCCATTGGGAAGCGTCGCAGCCGCAGCTCACGGCCGACGGACGCGGCTTCCTGTTCCTGTGCAACCGCGCGTCGCCGGTGGATTACGAAGTGTGCCGTGTCGGCGCCGATGGCGACGACGTGCGCGAACTGACGTCGCTCGACGGCGTCGAAGGCTTCGCGCAATCGCCCGACGGCCGCCAGCTGCTGGTGCGTCATTCCTCGGCCTACCTGCCGCCGCAGCTCGCGGTGGTCGACGCCAGCGCTGGCGGCACCGCGCGCGAACTCACCGACACGCGCAGCGCCGCGTTCAAGGCGATGCCGTGGATCGCGCCCGAGCGCGTCGAGATGCCCTCGAAGCATGGCGCCGGCACGGTGTACGGCAAGTTCTACGGACCCGCGAACCGCGAGCCCGGACGCAAGTATCCGCTGGTGATGTTCGTGCACGGTGCCGGTTACCTGCAGAACGCCGAGCTGCGCTGGCCCGACTATTTCCGCGAGCAGATGTTCCACAACCTGCTCGTGCAGCGCGGCTACGAGGTGCTCGACCTCGACTACCGCGGCTCCGCCGGCTACGGCCGCGACTGGCGCACCGCGATCTACCGCAACATGGGCCACCCCGAGCTCGAGGACTACCTCGACGGCCTCGACTGGGCCGTGGCGAACCGCCAGGCCGACCGCGACCATGCCGGCATCTACGGCGGCAGCTACGGCGGCTTCATGACCTTCATGGCCCTGTTCCGCGAGCCGGGCGTGTTCAAGGCCGGCGCGGCGCTGCGGCCGGTGTCGGACTGGACGCGCTACAACCACGAATACACGTCGAACATCCTCAACACGCCCGACATCGACCCCGAGGCCTACAAACGCTCCTCGCCGATCGAGTTCGCCGAAGGCCTGCACGACCGTCTGCTGATCGCGCACGGCATGATCGACGACAACGTGTTCTTCGAGGATTCGGTGAACATGGCGCAGAAGCTCATCGAGCTGCGCAAGGACAACTGGTCCATCGCGCCCTACCCGCTCGAACGCCACGGCTTCACCCATCCGGACGCGTGGTACGACGAGTACCGCCGCATCCTCGAGCTGTTCGATTCGACGCTGAAGTGAGCATGGAACACGCCCCCGCTTCGTTCGACACCGTCCGCGACTGGCTGCTCGGCCTGCAGGACCGCATCTGCGCCGCCATCGAAGCGGCGGACGGGGGCGCGCGCTTCGCCGAGGACCAGTGGACGCGGAACGAAGGCGGCGGCGGCCGCACCCGCGTGCTGCGCGACGGCGCGGTGTTCGAGCAGGCCGGCATCGGCTTTTCCGACGTCTCGGGCACGAAATTGCCGCCGTCGGCCAGCGTCGCGCGCCCCGAACTCGCGGGCGCATCGTGGCGCGCCTGCGGCGTGTCGCTCGTTTTCCATCCGCGCAACCCGTACCTGCCGACCACGCACGCCAACGTGCGCCACTTCCGCGCGATGCGTGACGGCGAGACCGTGGCCTGGTGGTTCGGCGGCGGCTTCGACCTGACGCCGTTCTATCCCTTCGACGAGGATGTGCTGCACTGGCACCGTACTGCCCGCGCGCTCTGCGAGCCGTTCGGCGGACAGGAACGCTACGAGGCGCACAAGCGCTGGTGCGACGAGTACTTCTTCCTGAAGCATCGCAACGAGACGCGCGGCATCGGCGGCCTGTTCTTCGACGACCTGCACACGAATTTCGATGCCGATTTCGCCTACATGCGCGCGGTCGGCGACGGCTTCCCCGACGCCTACCTGCCGATCGTCGAACGCCGCAAGGACACCGCGTACGGCGAGCGCGAACGCGAATTCCAGCTCTATCGCCGCGGCCGCTACGTCGAGTTCAACCTGGTCTACGACCGCGGCACGCTGTTCGGCCTGCAGTCCGGCGGCCGCGCCGAGTCGATCCTGATGAGCCTGCCGCCGCTGGTGCGCTGGGAATACGGCTACGCGCCGGAACCGGGCAGCGCCGAGGCCCGCCTGGCCGACTACCTGCGCCCGCGCGACTGGCTCGGCGAAAGCGCCGGCTGACTCTCAGTCGGCCTGCGGGCTTCCCGGCCGCCGCCGGCGGCGATGCAGGGACTTGCGCGGCAACCGCGACAGGTACTTCGCCGCGCGCTCGACGCCGCCGGCGTCCTTGGGCACCACGCTGATGCTGCCGTTGGTCTCCAGCAGCGCCAGCGCGACATCGTCGGGATCGGCGAGGTTGTTCATCCGCAGCGCCTCGTGGAAGTCGTCGAGGCTGACCAGCTCCCGGCGCAGCACGTCCTCGAACACCACGCCGTCGCGCGCGAGCACCATCGGCACGCCTTCGATGATGCGTTCGGCGCGCTGCGACCGCGCGGTCACGTAGGCGACGCCCAGGTTCAGCAGGATCAGCGTGGCGGCGAGGATCACCGCCCCGGTCACGGAGTTGTCGCCGCCGTTGAGCCCGTTCTGCACCGCGTTGCCGATCAGGATCAGCAGCACCAGGTCGAACGGCGTGAACTGCCCCACCGCCCGCTTCCCCGACGCGCGCACCAGCACCATCACCAGCAGGTACACCACGACCGCCCGCACCACGAACACCCACCACGGCGCCGACAACCCCCAGATCTCGCCCATCGCCCCGCTCCTGCGCCGTTGCCAGGCCGCCAGCATCCCACACGCCTGCCGCCATTCCCGTCGCGACGCCTCCCGCACGGAGGAACAGCCCCCCTTCCCAAGGGGGGCGCGCCGACAGGCGCGAGGGATGTAAGGCGCATTGCGCGGGGCCCAAAGTTTTGGCGCCCACGTTTCATCGCTCTGCCGGAACACCACCGCGCCAAAACTTTGGGGGGCTTTTTTATGCGCTGCGCGCATAAAAAAGCCCCGCATAGCCAGGGGGAGGGCTAGCGGGGCCGGGGAACGGACCCTGGGGAGGGGTATCCGTTCCGGGGGATCACTCCAGGGGAGGGGAGGTGATCACACGACGGACGTTGCATCCGTCGCGGTCTATATGACCACCCCCTACATGGATGGTTCGTGAAGATTCGGGTTAAAAAACTGTTGGGTTCAGGAATGATTCATTCCCCCGAAACGCCGCGTCAGTGCGCCTCGTCCCAGTCGTTGCCGACCCCCGAATCCACCACCAGCGGCACCCGCAGTTCGGCCGCCGCGGCCATGCGCCGCGGCACCTCGGCGAGCAGGGTATCGACGAACCCGGCATCCACCTCGAACACCAGTTCGTCGTGCACCTGCAGCACCATCAGCGCCGGCGAACCCCCGTCCGCGCGCTGCTGTCCCGCGAGCCAGCCGTGGATGTCGATCATGGCGCGCTTGATGATGTCCGCCGCGGTGCCCTGCATCGGCGCGTTGATCGCGGCGCGCTCGGCGCCCGCGCGCAGGCCCTGGTTGCGCGCCTGGATGTCGGCCAGGTACAGGCGGCGGCCGAAGACCGTCTCCACGTAGCCGCGATCGCGTGCCTGCTGCCGGGTGGCTTCCATGAAATCGCGCACGCCGGGGTAGCGGCTGAAGTACAGCGCGATGTAGTCCTGCGCCTCGCCGCGCGAGATGTCGAGCTGCTTGGCCAGGCCGAACGCGCTCATGCCGTACATCAGGCCGAAGTTGATCGCCTTGGCGGCGCGGCGCTCGT
>CAMLSB010000132.1 GCA_946482565.1 uncultured Lysobacteraceae bacterium
ACGTATCCTTGCGCGATGGCCGCGCCGCAATTCCCCATCTCGCCCCTGTTGCCGGAGATCCGCGCGTCGCTCGCGGCGCACCCGCGGCTGGTGCTCGAGGCGCCGCCGGGTGCGGGCAAGACGACGCAGGTGCCGCTGGCGTTGCTGGACGCGCCGTGGCTGGCCGGGCGCCGGATCGTGATGCTGGAGCCACGCCGCGTCGCCGCTCGCGCCGCGGCCGGGTTCATGGCGAAGCAGCTCGGCGAGGCGCCTGGCGGGACGGTCGGCTATCGCATCCGTTTCGAGAACCGCGTGTCGGCCCGTACTCGCATCGAGGTCGTCACCGAGGGCATCCTCACCCGGATGCTGCAAGACGATCCGACCCTGGGTGAAGGCCGCGCGGATGGTGTCGGCGCGCTGCTGTTCGACGAATTCCACGAGCGCCATCTCGCCGCCGACCTCGGCCTGGCGCTGGCGCTCGACGTGCAGGCATCGCTGCGCGCCGACTTGCGCATCGTGCTGATGTCGGCGACGCTCGATGGCGAACGCCTCGCGCGCTTCCTCGATGCGCCACGGCTGTCGAGCGCGGGCCGCAGCTTCCCCGTCGACGTGGCGCATTTCCCGGCGCGCCGCGACGAGGCGCCGGAGCCGCAGGCGAAGCGCGCGATCGCGCACGCGTTGCAGTCGCATCCGGGCGACGTGCTGGTGTTCCTGCCCGGGCAGCGCGAGATCGCGCGGGTGCAGGCCGCGCTCGGTGCCGACGGCGACATGGTCGCGCAGGCCGATGTCCTTGCGCTGCACGGCGAGTTGCCGGTGGAGCAGCAATCGCGCGTGCTGCAGCCGTCGCCGGACGGCCGCCGCCGCATCGTGCTCGCCACCAACGTCGCCGAATCCAGCGTGACGCTGCCGGGCGTGCGCGTCGTCGTGGACAGCGGCCTCGCGCGCGAGCCGCGCTTCGATCCGAACTCGGGTTTCTCGCGGCTGGAAACGGTCGCGATCGCGCAGGCGTCCGCGGACCAGCGGGCCGGCCGCGCCGGTCGCGTCGCGGATGGCTGGGCGTACCGGCTGTGGCCGCAGTCGCAGCGGCTCGAACCGCAGCGTCGCCCGGAAATGCTGCAGGCCGACCTTGCCGGACTGGCGCTCGAACTCGCGGCCTGGGGCAGCGACGGCCTCCGTTTCGTCGATCCGCCGCCGACCGGCTCGCTTGCGTCCGCGCGCGACCTGTTGCGCCGGCTCGGCGCACTCGATGGTGGCGACGGCGGCACGCGCGCAGTCGATGGCGCCGGCGGCGCCGGCGGCGTCGGCCGCATCACGCCGCTCGGCCAGCGCATGCTCGCGCTCGGCACGCATCCGCGCATCGCCGCGATGCTGCTGGTGCCGCGCGAAGCGCGCGAACGCGCGCTGGCCTGCGACCTCGCCGCGCTGCTGGAAGCGCGCGACCCCCTGCTCGCGAAAGGCCTGCCCGGCCGCGGCGGTGGCCGCTCCGATGCGCTCGCCGAGCGCTGGCGCGCACTCGCCGCGTTCCGCGACGGGAGGATGGGCACCGATGCCTCCCGTTCCGCGCTCGCCGCCATCGACGCCGCGGCGAAGCAGTGGCGACGCCGCACCGGCACGGACGCCACGCCGCCGCGCGAAGCGCCCGCGCACCTGCTCGGCGACGTGCTGCTGCACGCATTCCCGGATCGCATCGGCTTCCGCCACGCCGCAGACGCGAAGCGTTACCAGCTCGCCAACGGCCGCATGGCCCGCCTCTTCGACGACAGCGCGCTGCACGGCGAACCGTGGATCGTCGCCAGCGAGCTGCGCCACGATGCGCGCGATTCGCTGGTGCTGCGCGGCGCGCCGCTGGACGAGGCGCGGCTGCAGCGCGATTTCCCGCAACGCTTCAGCGAGGCCGACCACGTGCGCTGGGATCCGGCGAAGCGCGCCCTGGTCGCGCAACGCGAGCGGCGCTACGATCGCATCGTGCTCGATGCGCGCCCGGCCGGTCGCGTCGATCCGGCGCAGGCTGCGCGCGCGCTCACCGACGCCGTGCGCGAGCTCGGACTCGACGCATTGCCCTGGGGCGAGGCCGCGCGGCAGTGGCAGGCACGCGTGCAGGCCGTGCGCGCCTGGATGCCGGAACTCGCCGCGCAGCTGCCCGGGCTTTCCGACGACGCATTGCTCGCCACGCTCGACGACTGGCTGCTGCCCGCGTTCGCCGGCAAGACGCGCCTCGACGCGCTGTCCGAAGCCGAACTGGCGGACGCTTTGCGCCATCGCGTCGACTGGGCCCTGCGCGCGCGCATCGATGCGCTCGCGCCGACGCGCATCGTCGTGCCTTCCGGCCTGGAGCGCGGGATCGCCTACGGGCTGGACGCCGACGGCGCGCCGCAAGCGCCGGTGCTCGCGGTGAAGCTGCAGGAATTGTTCGGCCTGGCCGACACGCCGCGCATTGCCGATGGCCGCGTCCCGCTCACCCTGCACCTGCTGTCGCCCGCAGGTCGCCCGCTGCAGGTGACGCAGGACCTGCGCGGATTCTGGGACCGCACCTGGCCGGAAGTGCGCAAGGAGATGAAAGGCCGCTACCCGAAACATCCCTGGCCCGAGGATCCCTGGAGTGCCAGGCCCACGCATCGCGCGAAGCCCCGCTGATCGCTGAACGGCGCCGCGGGCCTACACGCGCACGCAACGCGGCGATGCAGAGACTGGCGGCATTCACCACCAACCCGGGGCCATCGTCATGAACCAGTTCGCCAATCTGCCCGAACGGGCCCTGCACGTTGCCGGCCAGGTCGGCGACGGCATCCGCAATGCCGTGCCGCGCAAGGCGCTCCAGTGGGTCGAAACCGGCGCCGCGCTCACCGCGCTGAAAACCGGCGGCCGCGTCGCCACCCGCTTGGTCAAGCGCAACCCGGCGATCGCCGTGGCGGCGGTCGCCGGCGCGGGACTGCTGTGGCTGGTGGCGCGCCGCCGCGCGAAGCGCAACGAGGACTCCGGCGGCAGCGATGGCGGGAAGGCGCCGCGCCGCGTGGAAGCACGCCGCGTCGAGGCGCGGCGTGCCCCGCGCAAGCGCGCCTCCGCGTCCTGAACGCCTGGCGCCGGTCGCCCTTCCGGCGCTCGTCCTAGGCGAGCGGGACCGTACCCGGCGCCGGGAGCTCGCCGTCGCCCGCGGCGGCGGGCAGTTCGATCACGAAGCGCGCCCCCCCGCCCTCGCGGTCCTCGTACCAGAGGTTGCCGTCGTACTCGGAGAGGATGTGCTTGGCCAGCGACAGGCCGAGCCCGCTCGACAAGCCGTCGGTGGGATCGGTGTCGCTCAGGCGGGTGAATGGCTTGAACAGCTGTGACTGGCGCGCAGGCGGAACGCCGGGGCCGCGGTCTTCCACCAGCAGCTGCCAGAAACCCGGCGCGCTGTTGCGGATCGACAATTCGATCGTGCTGCCCGGCGCGTACTTCATCGCATTGCTGACCAGGTTTTCGGCGACCTGCCGCAGCACCAGCCCGTCGATCGCGACATGGCTGCGCACCGCCGGCGTGCTGATCTGCATGCGCAGGCCACGGTTCTCCAGCAGCAGTTCATAGCGCTGCACCAGCCAGTCGAGCACTTCGTTGAGCGTGGTCGACGCCGGATCCGGCTTCGGCTGGTCGCTGCGACGCGCCTGCGTCTCGAGGTAGCGGCGGATGTAACCGAGCGCGTCGCCCGCGCTCTCGTGGATCATCTGCAGGTAGCGCGGGATGCGCTCGGGCTTGCAGCCGCCGGTGCTCAGCACTTCGCTCGCGAACAGCACGCCGCTCAGCGGATTCTTCAGGTCGTGCGCGACCAGGTTCACCAGCTCCTGGCGCTGGCGCGCAACGCGTTCCAGCCGGTCGCGGGTGAGCTTGAGGCCGACGTGCGCGGTGACGCGCGCGAGCAGCTCTTCCGGGATGAAGGGCTTGGTGACGTAATCGACGGCGCCGGCGTCGAACGCGCGCAGCAGCATCTCGCGGTCCTGCGCGGCGGTCAGGAAGATCGCCGGCAGCATGCCGAGCGCGGGGTTTTCCTGCATCCGCAGCAACAGGTCGAAACCGTCCATGCCCGGCATCATCATGTCGAGCAGCAACAGGTCGGGCACGACTTCGGCCGCCATCGCCAGCGCTTCCTCGCCGTTGTTGGCGGTGCGTACTTCGTAGCCGTGGCGGCTCAGCAGCGCGCTGACGGCACGCAGGTTCGCCGGCTGGTCGTCGACGACGAGGATCGAACCGGAAAGCAGGTTGCCGGAGTTCGCCGAAGTGGCCATATCGCTCTCGTCTGGGGCGGGGCCGGCGCCGTCCCCATGCCAGGCGCGACCTTCACTCAACGTTAGCAGAAACCGCCGCCAGCAACCGTGCGCAGGCCCGCAATGGCATGCCGTGGCGATTCAGGTTCGTGATTCAGTTTCGCGGCGCGGCCGTCGCGCGCTCGCTCCATTCGCCCGGCATCAATCCGTCGAGCGCCTGGCCGCCCACGGCGATGCGAACCAGTCGCAATGTCGGCAGGCCGACGGCCGCGGTCATGCGCCGCACCTGCCGGTTGCGGCCTTCGCGGATGGAAAGCTCGAGCCACGCATCGGGCACGGACTTGCGGAAGCGCACGGGCGGGTCGCGGGGCCAGGGCACCGGCGAGCCGGGCGATCCGGCATCGAGCAGGCGCGCGCGGCCGGGCAGGGTGGCGCCATCATTCAGCAGGACGCCCTCGCGCAGCGACTGCAACTGCGCTTCGCCCGGCGTGCCTTCCACCTGCACCAGGTAGGTCTTCCACTGCTTGTGGCGCGGATCGGTCAGCCGGTGCGCAAGCGCGCCGTCGTCGGTCAGCAGCAGCAGGCCTTCGGAATCGAAATCGAGCCGCCCCGCCGGGTATACGCCGGACGGCAACCCGAACCCGGCAAGCGTTCGCCGCGGCGGGTTGCTGCGGTCGGTGAACTGGCACAGCACCCCGTAGGGCTTGTTGAACGCGATCAGCACGGTCGGCGCTCCGCCGGGGGCACCGCGCGGCGCCGGCCGCGCGATGCCGGCGGCACTTACAGCGCGGCGAGGGCCGCGTTGAACGTCGCGCTCGGGCGCATCGCCGCGGACATCTTCGCCGGATCGGGGCGGTAGTAGCCGCCGATGTCGGTGGGCTTGCCCTGCACGGCGGCGAGCTCGGCGACGATCGCCGCCTCGCCGTCCGACAATGCCTTCGCCAGCGGCACGAAGCGCGCCTTCAGTTCCGCATCGGCGTCCTGCGCGGCCAGCGCCTGCGCCCAGTACATCGCCAGGTAGAAATGGCTGCCGCGGTTGTCGATGCCGCCGA
>CAMLSB010000133.1 GCA_946482565.1 uncultured Lysobacteraceae bacterium
CCGGTCACCGAGATGGTCACCGGCATCGACCTGGTGCGCGAGCAGCTGAGCATCGCCGCCGGCAACAAGCTGGCGCTGAAGCAGGAGGACATCGTCCTCGAGGGCCACGCGATCGAGTGCCGCATCAACGCCGAGGACCCGGAGACCTTCCTGCCCTGCCCCGGCCTGATCCAGCACTTCCACGCGCCGGGCGGCCCGGGCGTGCGCGTGGATTCGCACATCTACGAGGGTTACCGCGTCCCGTCGAACTACGACTCGATGATCGGCAAGCTCATCGTGCACGGCCCCGACCGCGAAACCGCGATCGCGCGCATGCGCGTGGCGCTGAGCGAGATGGTCGTGGACGGCATCAAGACCAACGTGCCGCTGCAGCAGCGGATCATGGCCGACGCCGGCTTCCAGCGCGGCGGCCAGAACATCCATTACCTCGAGAAGCGGCTGGCGGAGCAGAAGGAAAAGTCGCTGTCGATCGTTTAGCTGGATGGCGCGCGCCGCTTCGGCGCGCGCTGGCGCAAGGGGAGCCCGGCATGCAACAGGTGCCATCGCAGCCGCTGCCATCGCGGGGCCATCGCAGCGCGGCGCGCATCCGCCTCGACGAGACGGTCGCGAACATCGAGCTGACGCTGATCAGCATCGTCCAGGGCCTGGCCCTGGGCGTGCTCGCGGGCGCCGCGATCGATCCGATCGTCGGCCTGCAATGGCAGGCGTGGCCGTACATCGCCACCGGACTGGTGCTGATCCTGATCTTCTGGTCGCGCGCGCTGCTGCACACGCTGTCGTTCATCGGCTGGCCGCTGGAGTTCGGGCACACGTTCCTGTACTTCGCGTCCACGCTCATCGAAGCAGCGGCGCTGACGCAGGTGGCGACGCCGGCGCACTGGTACGCGCTCAACGCGCTGTACGCCGCGTGCGTCTGGTGCCTGTACGCATGGGACCTGCGGCTGGTGCGGCAGCAGGCCGGCGACTTCCGCACGCCGGGCGAGCGCGCGCTGCTGGCCGACATCCTCGCCGACCAGCGGCTCAACATCCGCTGGATGATTCCCGCGACGGTGGCGTTCCAGGCGCTGTGCTGGTGGCTGGTGCTGCGCTATCCCGAGGCGATGCTGGAACGCGGCTGGCACCTGCTCGCCATCGGCCTGTCGCTCGCATTCAGCCTGCACTACCTGCACGGTGGCATGCGCATGCTGCGCCGGCGCCAGGACTGGATCGTCGAGCGTCACGCCCAGGAACGCGCCGAAGCCTGAGCCGGCACCGCTGGCCGCGCCGCCCGCGGATCAGCGTTTACGATTGCACCACGATCCGAGGCTTCCCCCATGTCGCGCCGCCATCGCCATCTCCCCGCCGCCGCCCTCGCGACCCTCGCACTGGCGCTGCCCGCCGCCAGCCAGAACGTGAAGAAGGGTCCCGAGACCCTGCTCTACATCGACCTGGCGACCCATGACATGCCCGGCATGCCCAGCATGGGCGGCCTCGGCAAGATGGCGATGGGGATGTTCGGCCGCGGAGGCCACAACACCTATGGTTCGACGGAACACCCGGCCATGCCCGGGCAGTACATGGACGTCACCCTGCGCAACAGCCTGAACCCGGGCGGCACCGCGGCCGACGCCGTGCCCGGCAGCCTGCGCCTGGGCGACAGCCTGCCGCTGCTCGCGCCGAAGCCGCAGAAGAGCGAGCCGGTCGAGCGCACGCCGCAGTTCGGCGGCAAGCCGCCGGATGCGGCGGCGCGCATCCTGATCTACTGGGGCTGCGGTACCGACGTGCGCACCGGGCAGCCGAAAGTGTTCGAGGTCAGCAGCAAGGACGGCAAGGTCAAGGTCAGCGGCTCGATGCAGGGCCGCTACGTGCCGGACCGCGATCCGCGCACCGGCCCGGACACCGCGCTGTGGCCGAACGACAAGGACACGCGCAGCGTGCCCGAAGGCGCCTCGATCGCCGGCGACCACCATGTCACCGGCGATCGCGTGCCCGAATCGCTGAAGTTCGCGCTCGGCCAGGCGCAGGACTTCATGCCGAAGATCGCGCTCGCGCACGCCGGCGACATGGCGACCGGCCAGACATGGCGCTGGCAGCCGGTCGCCAACGCGCGCGGCTACTTCCTCTCCGCGATGGGCATGCAGGGCGACACGTTGGTGCTTTGGAGCAGTTCCGAAACGTCCGATGCGGGCATGGGCCTGATGGACTACCTGCCCAACGCCACCGTCGACAAGTGGATCAAGGAGAAGGTGCTGCTGGCGCCGACGGTCGGCTCGTGCGCGATCCCGAAGGGCATCTTCGCCGGCAAGGACGGCAACGCGGCCGCGGGCATGCTGCAGATGATCGCCTACGGCCCGGAAACCAACCTGTCGTGGCCGCCGAAGCCGAAGGACCCGAAGATCGCGTGGGATCCGGAATGGAACGTGCGCGTGCGCACCAAGTCCACCGCGATGGCGATGCTCGGCATGGACTTCGGCGCGGCGATGCAGGGCCGCGACGACGGCGACGATGCCGATGGCGCCCGCCAGGAACAACCCGCGGAACCCAGGCAGGACAAGCCGAACGTGAAATCCCTGCTCAAGGGCCTGCTCGGTCGCTGATCGATGCCTTTCCTCGAACTCTCCGTCCGCTGCCGCCTCAACGAACAGCCGCGCTACGAGCACGCGCTGGAGGACGTGGGCGCGCTCGCGGTGACGCTGCTCGACGCGGACGCCTCCACGCCCGACGAACGCGCCATCCTGGAACCGGGCGTCGGGCAGACGCCGCTGTGGGACGGGATCGCGCTGTCGGCGCTGTTCCCGCACGACGCGGACGCACTGCTGCTGCTCGCCGCGCTGGAGAGTTTCGATCCGGGCCTGGACTGGACGCGCGCCTCGTTCCGCAACGTCGGCGACCAGGACTGGGAACGCGCATGGATGGACCAGTACACGCCGTTGTCGTTCGGCACGCGCACCTGGATCGTGCCCTGGAACCGGGAGTTGCCGCCCGCGGCCGATGTGCCCGACGCCGCGGTGGTCCGGCTCGATCCCGGCCTTGCGTTCGGTTCGGGCACGCATCCGACGACCGCGTTGTGCCTGGAGTGGCTCGACGCGCTGGCCGCGGACGGCCTGCTGCGGGACGCGGACGTGCTGGATTTCGGCTGCGGCAGCGGCATCCTCGCGCTCGCCGCGCTGAAGCTCGGCGCCGCGTCGGCCACCGGCGTGGACAACGACCCGCAGGCACTGCTGGCCACGCACGACAACGCCGAACGCAACGGTGTCGCCGATCGCCTGCGGGAGCATGCGCCTGGCGACGCGCCGGAACGGACGTATCCGGTGGTGGTCGCGAACATCCTGGCGTCCGCCCTCGATGCGCTGGCCGGCATCCTCGCCGCCCGGGTCGCGCCTGGCGGCCGGATCGCGCTGTCCGGCATCCTCGACGGGCAGGAAGTGCCCCTGCTGCAGCGCTATTCGGCCTGGTTCGACGCGCTGCGCGTGGAGAAGCAGGGCGACTGGCTGCGCATCGACGGCATCCGCCGCATGTAGAGCCGACCCATGGTCGGCTTTCATCGAACGCCAGCCGGGCATGGCTCGGCTCTACAATGGGGCGCATGCCTGCCTTGCCCACTTTCCTGGAACCGCCTGCCATCGACGCGGGTGATGCGCGCGGACGCCGTGCGTCGTGGCACGGCATGGCGATCATCGCGTCGCTCGCGCTGTTGCTCATCGTGCAGGTGCTGCTCGCCGATCGCGCGCAACTCGCTGCGGACGCGCGCTGGCGGCCCGTGCTGGCGGGCGCATGCACGGTGCTGCGCTGCGACGTGCCTGCATGGCGCGAACCCGCCGCATTCACGCTGCTGCAGCGCGATGTGCGCCCTGCCCCGTCGCGCCCTGGCGTGCTCCACGTCGCCGCCAGCTTCCGCAACGATGCGCGCTGGGCGCAGGCCTGGCCGACGCTGCTGCTGACCTTGTCCGACGCGGACGGCCGCGCGGTCGGCTTCCGTGCATTCACGCCGGCCGAGTACCTGGGCACGGCGCCGGCGCAGTCCACGCTCGCGAGCGGCGGAAGCGCCACGGTCGCACTGGACGTCGTCGAGCCGGGTCCCGGCGTGGTCGCCTTTACGTTCGATTTCCGCTGAATCGGCCCGGGGCCGCGCGCCTCCCGCGTGGCGCGTGGGGCGCCGCCGCGCTAGACTCGTTCCCCCCGCCGGCCACGCGCCGGTGGCGCATCTGGTCCCCGGGGGAGTCGCTTGAACGCCGTCGATCGCACCGAACCCAGCCGTGGCGGCAACCGCCCGCCGCTGCGCGAGCACGTCGCCAATTCGGTGCGGCGCTACCTGCGCGACCTCGATGGTTGCGACGCCAACGACCTGTACGAAATCGCATTGCGCGAACTCGAGATCCCGTTGTTCGCCGAAGTGCTGCAGCACTGCGACGGCAACCAGAGCCGCGCGGCGACGATGCTCGGCATCCACCGCGCGACCCTGCGCAGGAAACTGCGCGACTACGGGATCGCATGACCATGGGTGGTGAAGGAGTGCGCGGCGAACCCGTGCAGTTGCGACGCGCGCTGCTGTCGGTGTCCGACAAGGCCGGCCTGCTGGACCTGGCGCGCGCGCTGGACCGCCACGGCGTGGCCCTGCTTTCCACCGGCGGTACCGCCCGCACCCTGCGCGAGGCCGGGCTGGCGGTGACCGACGTCAGCGAGGCCACCGGTTTCCCGGAAATGATGGATGGCCGGGTAAAAACCCTGCATCCGGTGGTCCACGGCGGCCTGCTGGGGCGCGCGGGCACCGACGACGCGGTGATGGCGGAGCACGGCATCGCGCCGATCGACCTGCTGGTGCTGAACCTGTATCCGTTCGAGCGCGTCTCGGCCGATCCGTCGAGTTCCCTCGAGGACATCGTCGAGAACATCGACATCGGCGGCCCGGCGATGCTGCGCTCGGCGGCGAAGAACTTCGCGCGCGTCGCGGTGGCGACCGACCCGGCGCAATACGGCGCGATCGTCGCCGAGCTCGACGGCAACGGCGGTGCGCTGTCGGCGAAGACGCGCTTCGCGCTGTCGGTCGCGGCGTTCAATCGCGTCGCCCAATACGACGCCTGCATCGGCAACGTCCTGTCTTCGCTCGACGACGACGGCGCGCGCGGCCTGTTCCCGGCGCAGCAGAACAGCAATTTCGTGAAGGTGATGGACCTGCGCTACGGCGAGAACCCCCACCAGCACGCCGCCTTCTACCGCGACCTGTGGCCGGTGCCGGGCACGCTGGCGACGTTCTCGCAGCTGC
>CAMLSB010000134.1 GCA_946482565.1 uncultured Lysobacteraceae bacterium
GCATGGGCGGCAACGCCGGCACCCAGGTGCTGGCGCTGGTGATCCGCGGCCTCGCGCTCGGCCAGCTCGGCGCATCCAACGTGCAGGTGCTGATCTGGAAGGAAGTGCGCGTCGCGCTGCTCAACGGCCTCGCGCTCGGCACCGTGCTCGGCTCGATCGTCTGGCTGTGGTTCGGCGAGTGGCCGCTGGCGCTGGTGATCGCCAGCGCGCTGACGATCAACCTGTTCTTCGCGGCGCTGGCCGGCGTGCTCGTGCCCGTCACGCTCAAGCGCATGGGCTTCGATCCCGCACTCGCCGGCGGCGTGATCCTCACCACCGTCACCGACGTGATGGGCTTCCTGAGCTTCCTCGGCCTCGCGACGCTGGTCCTCGTCCGGTAGAGCCGACCGATGGTCGGCTTCGGGCGACTGCAGCCGGCCATGGGCCGGCTCTACAAGATCAGGGCATCGCGAAGCCGTTGTTGCCGCGGTCGGCGTCGGGCAATTTCGCGTCGGGATCGATGGTCAGCTTCACCACCGGCTTGGCGGTATCCAGCGTGATCGTCGGCGTGCCCGACTGCATCCAGCTTTCGACCGGCACGCGCCGGTCCTCGTGGCTGCCGTCGGCGTAGTCGATGCGCAGCGTCGCCGGCATCACCAGCTTCTGCCGGCTTTCCAGCGTGACCTTCATGCCTTTCGCGGCGTCGCCGTCGACGTAGGCGGCATCGCGCACGCCCAGGTCGAGCTGCCAGTTCTCGAAGTACCAGCCGCGCCACCACCACGCGAGGTCCTCGCCCGACGCGCTCTCCATGTAGCGGAAGAAGTCCGACGGCGACGGATGGCGGTACGCCCAGGTCGCGATGTAGCCCTTGAACGCGGGATCGAAGCGCTCCGGCCCGAGGATCTGCTCGCGCAGCAGCACCAGGCCCAGCGCCGACTTGAAGTACGCGACGGGGTGCCGGTACTTCTCGCCGGTGGCGTCGGCCAGTGCCATCAGCGTCGGCGCCTCCTTGTCGGCGAGCAGCGGAAGGATCTCGTCGACCGGGTTGCCGCCCTTCGGTGCGTACTCGCCGTCGCGCTTGGGCGCGAACTCGCCGCTGTTGAACGCGTCGGAGAAGTACACGTCGATGAACGTGTTGAAGCCCTCGTCCATGAACGCGTGCCGGCGCTCGTTGGAGCCGACGATCATCGGGAACCAGGTGTGGCCGATCTCGTGCGCGCTCACCCAGAACAGCGGCTTGCCGCTGTCGTCGAAACCGTCGAACACGATGCCGGGATATTCCATGCCCGCGCCATGGCCGCCGAGGTTGATCGCCGCCGGCCACGGGTACGGATACCACTGCGAAAAATGCTCGACCGCGGCCTTCATGTATTCGGTGGAGCGATCCCAGCGGTCGGGACCGACGCCTTCGGCCGCGTACACCGACATCGCCATCGCATGGCCGCCGCCCGGCAGGCTGATGCGCGCCGCATCCCACACGAAGGCGGGCGACGCGGCGAAGGCGACATCGCGCGTGTGCTCCATGCGGAAGCGCCAGGTCTGCGTGCCCGACTGCGTGGGCCGGCTTGCCGCCGCGCCCACCTCATCGGGCTTGACGATGTAGACGGTCTTGTCGCTTTGCGCGGCCTGCGCCAGGCGCTGCTGCTGCGTCTTCGTCAACACTTCGGCGCCGTTGACCAGCGCGCCCGAACCGGCGACCAGGTAATTCCACGGCACCGTGACCGCATAGGTGAAGGTGCCGTACTCGAGGTAGAACTCGGAGCCGAGGTAGGGCTGCGTGTCCCAGCCGCGCAGGTCGTCGTACACCGCCATGCGCGGGTACCACTGCGCGATCTCGTAGATGTCGCCGTTCCGGCTCGGCGTCACCGCGGTGCGGCCGCCCCAGGTCCCCGGGACTTCGTACGCGTAGCGCACGTGCAGCTTCAAAGCCTTGCCGTGGCCGGCCAGCGGAGTCGGCAGGTCGACGCGCATGCGCGTGTCGTCGGCGAGGTACTTCACCGGCGTGCGCTTGCCGTCGCGTTCGACCTCGACCGATGCGATCTCGAAGCCCTGCGTCGCATGCGCCTCGCCGCGACGCGGCCGCGAGCGCTGTGCGCGCGAATCGGCGCGGTAGATGTCCTGGTCCAGCTGCAGCCACAGCGCATCCAGCGCGTCGGGGCTGTTGTTGGTGTACGTGATCGTTTCCTCGCCGGACAGGCGGTGCTTCGCCGGGTCGATGGTCGCGTGCAGGTCGTAGTCGGCGCGGTTCTGCCAGAACAGCGGACCCGGCTTGCCAGCGCCGCCGCGGAAGGCGTTCGCGGGCTCTGGCATCGGCAGCGGCGCGAACAGCGCGCGCGGGTCGTAGGTGCCGCCGGACTGGGCGAAGGCCGGCGCGGCCGCCACGAGCAGCGCGGCGAAAAGGGTCACGACACGATTCATGCAAGCAACTCCTCGAGGACGGCCATGCGCACGGCGACGCCGTTCGCCACCTGGCGCAGGACCAGCGATTGCGGGCCGTCGGCGACGTCCGCGTCGATTTCAACACCCCGGTTCATCGGGCCGGGGTGCATCACCACCGCATCCCTTGCGGCGCCGCGCAGGCGCGCAGCAGTGATGCCGTAGTCGAGGTGGTAGTCCTCCAGCGACGGCACCAGGCCTTCCTCCATGCGTTCGCGCTGCAGGCGCAGCGTCATCACCACGTCGGCGCCGTCCAGCGCGGCGCCGAGGCCGGCGACGACGCGGCAGCCGGCGAGCTCGCGTGCGTCGGGCAGCAACGGCGCGGGCGCGCAGACGCGAATCTCGCCGGTACCGAGCGTGCGCAACGCCTGCAGGTCCGAGCGGGCGACGCGCGAATGCTTCAGGTCGCCGACGATGGCGACCGTCAACCCGGAAAAGTCGGCGCCCTTCGCCTGCCGGATCGAAAGCATGTCGAGCAGGCCCTGGGTCGGATGTGCGTGGCGGCCGTCGCCTGCATTGACCAGCACCGTGCGCGTCGCGGCGGCGTTGGCCAGCGTGGCGACCGCGCCTTCCACCGCGTGGCGCACGACGAACGCATGCACGCCCATCGCCTCGAGCGTGCGCAGCGTGTCGGCGTCGGTTTCGCCTTTCTTCGTCGACGAAGTCGAGGCGTCGAAGTCGAGCACGTCCGCGCCGAGCCGCGTCGCCGCGAGCCGGAAGCTCGAGCGCGTGCGCGTCGACGGCTCGAAGAACAGGTTGCACACCGCCTTGCCGGCGAGCCGCCCACGCAGCGCTGTGCCACCGTAGGCGTCGGCGTGCAGCGCCTGCGCGCGGTCGAGCAGGCGCTCGAGCGTGGTGCGCGGCAGGCCTTCGAGCGTCAGCAGGTGGCGCAGGCGCCCGTCGGGCGTGGTCTGGTCGATGGGGTTCATGCGGGCGGCAAAGGGGGAAGCGGCGTCTGGGAAACGGGAATGGCGTCCTGCGGCGCGGCGAGCCAGCGCTCGACGATGACCGCGGCTGCGACCGCGTCGAGCGCCGCAGCGTCACGGCGGCGCTTGCGGCCTTCGGCGCGGTCGGCGGCGAAGCGTTGCGCGGCTTCGATCGAACTCGCGCGCTCGTCCACCAGCACCACCGGCAGTGCGTAGCGCGCGCGCAACTCGCCGGCGAAGGCATGGGCGGCATGGCGGATCGGCTGGTCGCCGCCATCGAGCGTCATCGGGTCGCCCACCACGAAGCCGTCGGGGCGCCACTCGCGCTGCAGGCGGTCGATCGCGGGCCAGTCGGGACCTTGCGCATGCACGTCCACCACCGCGATCGCGCGCGCGCCATGGCCGAAGGGGCTGCCGACCGCAACGCCGATGCGGCGCGAGCCGACGTCGAAGCCGAGCACCGTGCCGCCGCTGCGGATCGTGTCGTCAGGCATGGCCGGTGTAATCGGCCAGGCGCGCGAGATCCACGCCGATGCGGCCGGCCGCGGCCTGCCAGCGCGCGCCGAGCGGCAGGCGGAACAGCAGCTCTTCGTCGGCGGGCACGGTCAGCCAGCTGTTCTCGACCAGTTCGTGTTCGAGCTGTCCGGCGCCCCAGCCCGCGCAGCCGAGCGCGACCGTCGCCGCGCGCGGACCCTCGCCGCGCGCCATCGCTTCGAGCACGTCACGCGAAGTGGTGACATACAGGCCGTCCGCGATCGCGAGGGTCGAATCCCATTCGCGGTCGCCGTCGTGCAGCACGAAACCGCGCTCCGGGTGCACCGGCCCGCCCGCGACCACCGGCCGCGCGCACAGCTCGGCGTCGCCGCTTTCGATGCCCATCTGCTGGAAGACCTCGCCGAGCGTGTATTCCGAGGCGCGATTGACCATCACGCCCATCGCGCCATCGGCATCGTGCTGGCACACCAGGGTGACGCTGCGCGAGAAATTCGGGTCGTCGAGCGCCGGCAGCGCGATCAGCAGCTGGTTGGCCAGGGTCGGGACGGCGTCCATGCCCGCATTCTAGCGTGGCCCCCCGGTTTGGGGCCGGGCGCGGGCGCGGTTAGGCTGGATCTCCCCGCGTTGCGCCCGCCCCCCCCCCCAATGGCCCCATTCCGACTGCTGCTGCTCGAGGATTCGGCCGACGACGCCGACCTGCTGGCGATCGAGCTGGACCGCGCCGGGCTGGCCGCGGAGATCCGGCGCGTCGGCACCCGCGATGCCTATGCCGCGGCGCTCACCGGATTCGCGCCGGACATCGTGGTGTCCGACTACGACCTGCCGGGCTTCTCCGGCGGCGAGGCGCTGGCGATGGCGCGCACGCACGACCCGGCGCTGCCGTTCCTGGTGCTGTCCGGATTCGTCGCCGAGGACCGTCCCGCCGACGATCGCGCACGTGGCGCGGACGCGTGGGTATGCAAGGACCGGATGCACGAGATGCCGGCGGCGCTGCGACGGTTGCTGGCGCGCTGAACGTCGGCTTCCAGGCAAGCGGGGGTCCTCCCGCGTTGCGACGCGTTGCGATTCTTTCGCAACCGCCTGCTCTCGCGGCGCGGCTCTACTTCACTTCCGAGATGCCGACGCCGTCGAGGCCCTGCGACAGCGTCTGCGCGTTGCCGCCCTGCGCGAGCTTGATGCGCAGGCGCACCTCGTTCGCGGAGTCGGCGTAGCGCAACGCATCTTCGTAGCTGATCTCGCCGGCCTGGTACAGCTCGAACAGGGCCTGGTCGAAGGTCTTCATGCCCAGCTGCACCGACTCCTTCATCACTTCCTTGAGCTTGGCGACCTCGCCGTCGCGGATGTAGTCCTGCACCAGCGGGGTGCCGAGCAGGATCTCCATCGCCACGCGCCGGC
>CAMLSB010000135.1 GCA_946482565.1 uncultured Lysobacteraceae bacterium
GCCGCATCCGCGAGCTCGGCGTCTATTGCGAGATCTGGGCCTGGGACCACGACCCCGCGGAGATCGCGGCCTTCGGCGCGAAGGGCATCATCCTGTCCGGCGGTCCCGAGTCCACCACGTTGCCGGGCGCGCCGCGCGCGCCGCAGCAGGTGTTCGACTCCGGCCTGCCGCTGCTGGGCATCTGCTACGGCCTGCAGACGATGGCGCTGCAGCTCGGCGGCGCAACCGAGGCCGCGGACCAGCGCGAGTTCGGCCATGCCACCGTCGAGCTCGTCGCGCAGGACACGCTGTTCGAAGGGCTGAAGGATCATCCGGGCTCGCCACCGAAGCTCGACGTGTGGATGAGCCACGGCGACCACGTGTCGGTCGCGCCGCCGGGCTTCACCGTCACCGCGCGCACCGATCGCATTCCCGTCGCGGCGATGGCGAACGAAGCGAAGCGCTGGTACGGCGTGCAGTTCCATCCCGAAGTCACGCACACGAAGTCGGGCCAGGCGCTGCTGCGCCGCTTCGTCGTCGACATCTGCGGCTGCGAAACGCTGTGGACGCCCGAGCACATCATCGAGGACCAGATCGCGCGCGTGCGCGCGAAGGTCGGCAGCGACGAGGTGATCCTCGGCCTGTCCGGCGGCGTGGATTCCTCCGTCGTGGCCGCGCTGCTGCACCGCGCGATCGGCGACCAGCTGACCTGCGTGTTCGTGGACACCGGCCTGCTGCGCTGGCAGGAAGGCGACCAGGTGATGGCGATGTTCGCCGCCGAGGCCGACAAGGGCGGCATGGGCGTGCGCGTGGTCCGTGTCGACGCCGCCGACCGCTATTTCAAGGCGCTCGAAGGCGTCGCCGACCCCGAAGCCAAGCGCAAGGTCATCGGCAACCTGTTCATCGAGATCTTCGATGAGGAAGCCGCGAAACTGTCGAACGCGAAATGGCTGGCGCAGGGCACGATCTACCCCGACGTGATCGAGTCGGCCGGCAGCAAGACCGGCAAGGCCCACGTCATCAAGAGCCACCACAACGTCGGTGGGTTGCCCGAGGACATGAAGCTCGGCCTCGTCGAGCCGCTCCGCGAGTTGTTCAAGGACGAAGTGCGACGCCTGGGCGTCGAGCTCGGCCTGCCGCACGCGATGGTCTACCGCCATCCGTTCCCGGGCCCGGGCCTGGGCGTGCGCATCCTCGGCGAGGTGAAGCGCGAATACGCCGAGCTGCTGGCGAAAGCCGACCACATCTTCATCGAGGAACTGCGCGCCGCCGGCCTTTACGACCAGGTGAGCCAGGCCTTTGCCGTATTCCTGCCGGTGAAGTCGGTGGGGGTGGTCGGTGATGCCCGCGCCTACGAGTGGGTCGTGGCCCTGCGCGCGGTGGAAACCATCGACTTCATGACGGCCCATTGGGCGCAGCTCCCATACGACTTCCTTGGGCGAGTTTCCAACCGTATTATCAATGAGTTGCGCGGTATTTCTCGCGTCGTCTATGACATCAGCGGCAAGCCGCCCGCCACCATCGAGTGGGAATGAGCGCTTCAGTCACAGGATCTCCCATCGCCGACGAAGAGTGGATGCGGCGGGCGCTGGCGCTCGCGGACCGGGCTGAGCGCGAGGACGACGAGATCCCTGTCGGCGCGCTGGTGGTGGGACCGGACGGCGCGCTGCTCGGCGAAGGCTGGAACCGCAACATCCGGGACGCCGATCCGTCCGCGCATGCCGAGGTCGTGGCGCTGCGCGAGGCGGGCAGGACGCTGGGCAACCACCGGCTCGTCGGCTGCACGCTGTACGTGACCCTGGAGCCGTGTGCGATGTGCGCCATGGCGATGGTCCACGCGCGACTGGCACGGGTCGTGTACGGCGCCACCGACCCGAAGACCGGCGCCGCCGGCAGCGTTTTCGACCTGTTGGCCGATCCGCGGCACAACCACCGGATCGAGGTCGCCGGCGGCGTGCTCGGCGACGAGGCGGGGCAGCGGCTCAGCAACTACTTCCGGCGCAAGCGCGGCAAGCCAGCGCTTTAGGCCTTGCGGCACGGGCACATCGCGGTCCCGGCGCTATCATGGCCACAAGCAATTCTTTCGATTCGGCACGCAGGCAAGGGAGCCCACGGATGGCCGCAACCAATGGCAACGGAGAAGGCCGGCTGGTCTGGATCGACCTGGAGATGACCGGGCTCGACACGAGCCGCGATTCGATCCTGGAAATCGCCACGGTCGTCACCGACTCGCAGCTCAACGTGCTGGCCACCGGCCCGGAACTGGCGATCGCGCATTCGCTGGCCACGCTCGAGTCGATGGACGACTGGAATCGCAACCAGCACGGAAAGTCCGGGCTCTGGCGCCGCGTGCTGGAGGAGGGCGTGTCGATGGCCGATGCCGAAATGCGCACGCTGTCGTTCCTGCGCGAATGGGTGCCGGCGGGCGCGTCGCCGATGTGCGGCAACTCGATCTGCCAGGACCGGCGCTTCCTGCACCGGCAGATGCCGGCGCTGGAGCGGCACTTCCATTACCGCAACCTCGACGTCAGCACGCTCAAGGAACTCGCGCGGCGCTGGGCGCCGCACGTGCTGTCGGCCGTCAGCAAGGAAGCCGCGCACACCGCGCTGAGCGACGTGCGCGACTCCATCGCCGAGCTGCGCCACTACCGTCGCCACATGGCCGATCTCGCGGCCCCGTAAAAAGCTTCAGCTTTTGCGGCTATGCGGCGGCCTTCGCCTTGGCGAGGGCGAGCCAGGTGTCGACGACGGTGTCGGGGTTGAGCGACACCGATTCGATGCCCTGTTCCATCAGCCACAGCGCGAGGTCCGGGTGGTCGCTCGGGCCCTGGCCGCAGATGCCGATGTACTTGCCCTTGCGGCGCGCGGTGGAGATCGCCATCGACAGCATCTTCTTGACCGCCGGGTCGCGCTCGTCGAACAGGCCGGCGACGATCGCCGAGTCGCGGTCCAGGCCGAGCGTGAGCTGGGTCATGTCGTTGGAGCCGATCGAGAAGCCATCGAAGATGTCGAGGAACTCGTCGGCCAGCAGCGCGTTCGACGGGATCTCGCACATCATGATGACCTTCAACCCGTTCTCTCCCTGCACGAGGCCGTTCTCGCGCAGCACCTCGATGACCTTGCGGCCTTCGTCGAGCGTGCGCACGAACGGGATCATCACCCACAGGTTGTCCAGGCCCATCTCCTCGCGCACGCGCTTGACCGCGCGGCATTCGAGGGCGAAGGCGTCCTTGAACGACGGATCGACGTAGCGGCTGGCGCCGCGGAAGCCGATCATCGGGTTCTCCTCGTGCGGCTCGTACTTCGAGCCACCGATGAGGTTGGCGTACTCGTTCGACTTGAAGTCGGACAGGCGCACGATCACCGGCTTCGGCGCCACCGACGCGGTGATCGTCGCGATGCCTTCGGCAAGGCGGTCGACGTAGAATTCGACCGGGCCCGCGTAGCCGGCCATGCGCGCGTCGATCTTCGTCTTCGTCGGCGCGTCCTGGCGGTCGTACTCGAGCAGCGCCTTCGGGTGCACGCCGATGTGGCTGGCGATGATCATCTCCAGCCGCGCCAGGCCGATGCCGGCGTTGGGCAGCATGCCGAAGTCGAACGCGCGGTCCGGGTTGGCGACGTTCATCATGATCTTGAGCGGCGCGGGCGGCATGTTGCCGAGGTCGGTGGTGGTCCGCTCGAAGGGCAGGGCGCCGGCGTAGATGTAGCCGGTGTCGCCCTCGGCGCAGCTGATGGTGACTTCGGCGCCGTCGGCGATGCGGTCCAGTCCGTCGCCGGTGCCGACGACCGCGGGCACGCCCAGCTCGCGGGCGATGATCGCCGCGTGGCAGGTGCGGCCGCCGCGGTTGGTGACGATGGCGGCGGCGCGCTTCATCACCGGCTCCCAGTCCGGATCGGTCATGTCGGCGACGAGCACGTCGCCGGGCTGCACGCGGTTCATGTCATCGAGCGAACGCACCACGCGGGCCACGCCGCTGCCGATCTTCTGGCCGATCGCGCGGCCTTCGGCCACGACCTCGCCGCGCCGCGACAGCGTGTAGCGTTCGACCTGGGTCGCATGGCCGCGCGACTTCACCGTCTCCGGGCGCGCCTGCAGGATGTAGAGCTTGCCGGTGTTGCCGTCCTTGCCCCACTCGATGTCCATCGGGCGGCCGTAGTGCTTCTCGATCACGAGGGCCTGCTTCGCGAGCTCGTGCACGTCGGCATCGTCGATGGAAAACTTCGCGCGCAGCGGCGCCGGCGTCTCTTCCGTGCGCACGCGCTCGCCGGGCTGGTCGGAATAGACCATGCGCAGCTGCTTGGCGCCGAGCGAGCGCCGCAGGATCGCCGGCTTGCCCTGCTCCAGCGTGGGCTTGTAGACGTAGAACTCGTCGGGATTCACCGCGCCCTGCACGACCATTTCGCCGAGGCCGTAGCTCGCGGTGATGAACACGACGTCGCGGAAGCCGGATTCGGTGTCCAGGGTGAACAGCACGCCGGAGGCGCCGACATCCGAGCGCACCATCAGCTGCACGCCGGCGGACAGGAACACGTCCTCGTGCTTGAAGCCGTGGTGGACGCGGTAGGCGATCGCGCGGTCGTTGTAGAGGCTGGCGAAGACTTCCTTGACCTTGCGCACGACGTCGTCGGCGCCGGTGACGTTGAGGAAGGTTTCCTGCTGGCCGGCGAAGGAGGCGTCCGGCAGGTCCTCGGCGGTGGCGGATGAGCGCACCGCGACCGCGATGTCCTTCGCGCCCATGCCGTTGCCAGCGTGATCGGCACAGAGCTTCGCGTAGGCGTCGCGGATGTCCCGGTCGAGTTCGGGCTGCAGCGGCGCGTCGATGACCCAGCCGCGGATCTCGGCGCCGGCGCGGGCGAGGGCAGGGACGTCCTCGACGTCGAGGCTGGCCAGCCGGTCGTAGATGCGCTGGTGCAGGGTGTTGTGGTCGACGAAGGCCTTGAACGCGTCGGCCGTGGTCGCGAAACCGCCCGGCACCGACACCCCGAGGCCCGAGAGCTCCCCGATCATTTCGCCGAGCGAGGAGTTCTTGCCGCCGACCTGGGCCAGGTCGGACAGGCGCAGGTCGTGGAGCCACAGGATGTTCTTCATCGTGCCGGGGGCGCTCAAAGGGGGGGGACTCCGCGGGGTTTCGGCTATTTTAGCAACCCGATCCGCCCCGGGCCCGTCCGCGG
>CAMLSB010000136.1 GCA_946482565.1 uncultured Lysobacteraceae bacterium
TTTGCAGTTCCGCCAGCGCCATCTCGACCATGCCGACCGCGCCGGCGACGATGCGCGTGCGCGCGGCGATGATCGCGTTCGCCTGCTGGCGCTGCAGCATCGCCTGGGCGATTTCCGGCGCGTAGGCGAGGTGGCTGATGCGCGCGTCGAGCACGGTCACGCCGGCGTCGGCCAGGCGATCGGCGAGCTCGTCGCGCAGGTGCTTGCTGATCTCGGCGGCGTGGCTGCGCAGCGCGACCTGGCCGTCCTCGTGCTGGTCGTACGGATAGCTGGTGGCCATCGTGCGCAGCGCGGACTCGGACTGGATGTGGACGAAGCTTTCGTAGTCATCGACGTTGTAGACCGCCTCGGCCGAGTCGGCGACCTGCCACACGATCACGGCCGCGATCTCGATCGGGCTGCCGTCGAGCTCGTTGACCTTGAGCTTGCCGCTCTCGAAGTTGCGTACCCGCAGCGAGACCTTGCGCTTGCCGTAGAAGGGGTTGTTCCAGCGCAGGCCGGGGTCCTTCACGGTGCCGACGTACTTGCCGAACAGGCTGACGACGGCGGCCTGGTTGGGCTCGACCATGTACAGGCCGATCAGCGTGAACAGCGCCACCACGGAGACCAGGATGGCCGCGACCAGCATCCAGCCCGAGCGGATGCCGGCGTCGGGGTTGGGGCCGAGACCGGCGATGAACATCCAGATCGCCAGGGCGACGAGGACGAGGATGCCGAGCAGGTACGGAATGCCCGGGAGGGAGCGGATGGGGTTCTCTTTCATGGCACGTTTCCTGGGCGGCCGGAATGGCCGTGGAATATTGATATCAAAATGATATCAGATTTGCAAGCGGGGCTACGGATTCAGGAACAGCAGCGGGGCCGGGCTGAACTCCCCCGTCGCGTACAGGCCGAGTCCGTCCGCGCTCCAGGCCAGCGCCTCGGCCTGCGGCAGCAGGGGCAGGGCGTGGATTTCGGGCGCCCGGGACAGCGCGGCCGCCCAGCCCTCCCGGCCGTGGCGTGGGTACAGCAGCACGTCGCGGTAGGTCATCAGCGCGAAGGCGTGGCCGTCGGGCGCGATGTCGGCCGAGGTCACCTGGCTGCGGATCCGGGCCAGCTCGGGGTTGGCCGAGACTTCGTCCTTGTCGCCCTCCGGCACGCCGGCGACCTTGCCGAGCGGGCGCGCGACCAGGGTTCCGCCGGCGCCTGGCCGCAACGGCAGCGAGAACAGTTCCGGCGGCCGGCGCTTCTTCGACACCAGCAGCACTTCGCGGCGCACCGGATCGACGGCGACCGCCTCGCAGTCGCGCGCGCCGTCGGGCCAGCGGAACACGATCGTCCAGGCCGGGCGCAGCACGCCGTCGGCGACCTTGGCCGGCTCCTCGAATACGTGCAGCTGCAGCGTGCGGCGCAGGCCGCCGTTGTCGCCGGTGTCGGCAACCAGCAGCCAGTCGCGCCCGTCCATCTCGAAGCTCGCGAGGTCTTCCCAGTCGGTGTTTTCCGCGCCGGCCACGCGGAACGTCGCGAGCTTGCCGCCGCGCCGGCTGATCGCGTACAGGCGCGCGGCGTTGCCGCCGTCGTTGGCGACGTACAGCACGTCCTCGTGCCGGTGCGAGGCGGCGATGCCGCTGATCTCCGACAGTTGCGAGTCGAGCAGCAGGCCCGACAGCTGCGCGAACGGGGGCTGCGGCGAACACGCCGCCAGCCAGGCGCCGGCCAGCGCGCAGGCGATGGCCCGCAGCCGCCACGCGGGCGCGGAACGCAGGGGCGTCGGCGAGGGCGGGCGCGGGCGCATCCGCGAAGGATCGCATGCGGCGGCCGCCGTTGCGGGCCGTCGACGCCGGCCGGGTACACTGCGGCCATGAACGAGAGCAGCGGATACGCGGTCTTCTTCTTCCCGCAGGCGCTGGAAGCCCTGGGCGACGCGATCAAGCCCTACCTCAGCGACAGCCCCGCCGGGCAGCACATCGTCTGCAAGGAAATCGACACCGGCGGCGCGCTGATCGAGATGACCCTGCAGGGCGTCACCGCCGAGGGCAAGACCGTGCAGCTGGAACTGATGGTGCCGGGCTCGATGGTGCGGATGATCGTGTCGAGCCAGAGCGACGGCAGCTTCGGTTTCGGGCCGCGGGTGGTGCCGTCGCCGATCGCGATGCCGGAACCCGCGCCCGCGTCCGCGCCGGACGCCAAGGCCTAGCCGGCGCGGCCGGTCTCCGGCGCTGTCGACGGCGGCGTTGCTTCCGCCGGCGGATGCCACTCGCGTCCGTCGAAGGTTTCGATCGCGGCGAAGCGCCGCTTGTAGTCCATCTTGCGGTGGCCATCGATCCAGTAGCCCAGGTACAGGTGCGCGCGCCCGTCGCGGCGCGCCCATTCGAGCTGGCTGAGGATCGCGAGCGTGCCGAGGCTGCGCTTCGCTTCGTCGGGATCGAAGAACGTGTACACCGCCGACAGCGCGTTGTCGCCGGCGAGGTCGGTCACCGCGACCGCGAGCAGGCGATGCGTGCCGCGTTCGCGCAATTCGAGGAAGCGGCCCTGCGACCACGAACCGACGAGGAACTGGTCGAACTCCAGCGCGCCGTGGTCGTCCATTCCGCCGCCGCGATGGCGCGCGCCGAGGTAGCGGCGGTACAGCGCGAAGTGCTCGTCGCTGCGCTGCGCCGGCACGATGCGCGCATCGACATCGGCATTGCGCGCGAGGCAGCGGCGCTGGCTGCGGTCCGGCGCGAACGCGGCGACATCGATGCGCACCGGCACGCAGGCGTGGCAACCGCGGCAATGCGGGCGGTACACGATGTCGCCGGAGCGGCGGAAGCCGGAACGCAGCGCGAGCGGATACAGCTCGGGCAAGCGCTCGTCGCTGGGATCCAGCACCAGGTCGCGCGCGGTGCGCTCGGGCCAGTAGCCGCAGGGATGCTCGCCGGTGTGGAACACCCGCAAGCCGGCGTCGCGCCGTTCGCTGCCGTTGTCGTTGCCGCTGCCCATGGCCGAAGGATAGCGCCGTGGAGCGCGGGGGCGCCGGCTTGGGCGTTGTTGCCCCCGCGTCGCGTCGCGTCGCGCAGGCGCAGGCGCAGGCGCAGGCGCGCTGTCCGCGGGCTGAACGCGCGCGGCGCGGGGTCAACCCGGTCGCCGCCCCCGCGTTGATCTGGCATCGGCGGCGCAGTGCCGCCATCCCGGAGCTCCACATGAACCGCATTGCCCTGCTCACCCTGGCCCTGGCCGCTGCGACGGCCTCGACCGCCGCGCTCGCGCAGTCCACGGCCGCCCAGCCGATGCCGGCCCAGCCGGCCGCGCAAGACGCGGGCGCGCACCAGTTCCATCGCGACCATGCCGCGCGCGGCGCGCGCCACGGCATGTCCCGCCACGGCCGCGGCATGGAAGGCCTCGCCCGCCTCGACGCCAACGGCGACGGCCGCATCGCGCGCGCCGAAATCGACGGCAAGGGCCGCATGTCCGAGCGCCTCGGCAAGGACTTCGCCGCCATCGACGCCAACCACGACGGCTACATCGTCCGTTCGGAGCTGCGCGCCTACGGCGAGCGCATGCGCCCGCAGCGCATGGCGAAGATGCAGCAGGCCTTCGACCAGCGCTTCACCGGCGCCGACCTCAACCGCGACGGCAAGCTCAGCAAGACCGAAGTGGCGGAGAAGATGCCGCGCCTGGCCAAGCGCTTCGCGTGGATGGACGACAACCGCGACGGCTTCCTCAGCCGCAGCGAGCTGCAGCCGGTGCGTCGCCGCTGAGGCGCGCGTAGTTCAATCGATCGCGCGGCTGCACCGGCCGCGCGGTCACAACAGTTCGACGACGCGCCAGCCCTTCGCGGACAGCGCGACTTCGTAGGTTTCCACCACCGGCGTCGCACCCGCCTGGGGCACGCGCGCCAGGCTGATGTTGCCGGCGCCATTCGTGGCGCCCGCACGCACCTGGTAATCGGCGATCGACAACCGCGGCACGTCCACCGCCGGGCATTGCGACAGCGGGATCACCTGCCCGGGCGTCGCGGGCAGCGCGGCCAGCAGCGAAGGCGCGGGATCATGCCCGTCGATCGCCAGGCAGATCGCCTGGTCCGCGCGCTTCGGCAACTCGCCGGCGAGCACGGCGACGGCGAGCGCATCCGGTGTCGGGGACATCCCCGCCGGCAACGTCGGCACGGATGCTTTCGCGACACGCGCGGCGCCCGGCGACTTGCCGTTGCGCAGCTGCGAGAAAAACCCCAGCCCGATCACCAGCACGATCACCAGCAGCAGGCCGAGCTTGAGCCGGAACGCGCGGCGCCGCGCGGGATCGTCGAGCGCGTCGCCTTCCTCGCTGCGGAACGCGGGCAGCCGGTACCCGGTGTCGTTGCGTGTGCTGTCGAGAAGGCCCTGCTCGCGCAGCAGCGCGCGCGCCTGCGGCTGCTGTTCCGACTGCACGACCCAGACCGTCGGTTGCGGCTCGGTGCGCGCCTGGTCGCGATAGCTGAAGTCGCCGCGCAGCGCGCCGCGATACGAACGTCCGTGCCGCAGTTTCACCTCGATGCCGGCGTCGCGCAGCAGTTGCGCGACGCGTTCGGCGTTCTCGAGCCGGGGGCTGGTGAAGACCTGGCGCATGCGTCTCAGTCCTGCTTCGGTACGTGCGCGGCAGCCGCCGCGTCGGAGACGACGCGGATCAGGCCTTCCTGCGTGGTGCTTGCGACGAGATGCCCGGCGCGGTCGTACACCAGGCCGCGCGCGAGGCCGCGCCCGCCCTGCGCCGTCGGGCTATCCAGCGAGTACAGCAGCCATTCGTCCGCGCGGAACGGGCGGTGGAACCACATCGCGTGGTCGAGCGAGGCCATCTGCACGTTCGGCTGGTAGTAGCTGATGCCGTGCGGGAAGGTCGCAGTCCCGAGCAGGTGGAAATCGGACGCGTAGGCCAGCAATGCGCGATGCAGTTCCGGTGCGTCGCCGACGCGCTCGCCAAGCTTGAACCAGACCTGCTGGAACGGCGGCCGCTTCGGCGGATTCAGGTCGTCGCGTGGATACACGTGGCGGAACTCGAACGGCCCCATCCGCGACAGCCAGCGCTGCACTTTCGTGGACAACTTGGCGAAGACTTCCGGCGGCAACGCGGGCGTCGGTTCGATGTCTTCGGGCTTTGGCACCTCCGGCATCGACAACTGGTGTT
>CAMLSB010000137.1 GCA_946482565.1 uncultured Lysobacteraceae bacterium
GCGCGGGTGAAGCTGCTCAACGTCATGCCGGCGCTGGGCGGCGAGACGAAAGTGCAGGGAGCCTAGGAAACCAATGGCCTCGACCCATACCCCCAACAAGGATTGCGTGCTCGCCTGGGATGCAATGCCCGATGCGCTGCATGGCGACCTGTCGCCCCGGCAGCGCGAATGGCTGGACAAGCATCTCGCAGGCTGCGAGTCGTGCCGCGGCCAGTTCGCGCAACAGCAGCGACTGGAGCGCGCGATGTCGCTGCCGCTCGACCTGCCGGTCGACATGGAAGCCGGGCTGCAGCGCCTGCTGTCGCGGATCGACAAGCCCGAAATCCACGAAGCGCGCGATTCGCTGCGCCATGCCGGCTGGATCGGGCGGGCGCTGGTCGCCGCGGTGCTGGTCCAGGCGATCGGGCTCGGCGCGATGGGTGCGAAGCTGTGGTCCATCGAACCCGCGCCCGCGTACCGGACCTTGAGCGAGGAAGCCGCGCCGATGCCCGCCGGCTCGATCCGGCTGGTGCCGGAACCGGCGATGGCGCTGGCGGACTGGGATGCGCTGCTGCACGAGAACGGGCTGCGCATCGTCGCCGGCCCCAATGCCGTTGGCGCCTACACGCTCGTCGCGTCGTCGGGCGTGGCGGGGCGCGATGCGCTGCTGCAGCGGCTGCGCGCGCAACGCGGCGTCCGGTTCGCCGAACCCGTCGCCGGGACGCAATGAAATTCCAGGTCGCGATCCTGCTTGCAGCCGCGACGCTGGTGGCCGCCTGCGCGCACGCTCCGGTCGGCGAGCCGGCGAGCGCAAGCCGCGCCGGCGCTGCGCCTGCGACTGCCGAAGCGAGCGCGCCCGACGGTGCGCGCGACATCGTCGTGACGGTCCTCAACCCGGTGGCCCCGCCGGCCGTGCACGCGGGTTCGAACGTGCTCGGCTACGGCGCCACCGACCATTACCGCAACGGCCAGCGGGCCATGTCGACGCTGGCCGCGCTGGAGCGGCGATACAAGCTGCGCGAGATCACCGGTTGGCCGATCAAGCCGCTCGGGGTGTATTGCGCGGTGCTGCGGCCCGAACCGGGAGCGGATCGCGAGGCGCTGCTGGCCGCGCTGTCGCGCGACGAGCGCGTGCGCATCGCCGAACCGCTGCACGAATACGAGCTGTACGCGCATCCCGCCGTGCCCGCGCGCGCGCGCTACAACGACCCTTACGTCGGCCTGCAGCGTGGTTTCGCCGAAATCGACGCGGCAGCGGCGCAGGAAGCGAGCAAGGGCAGGGGCGTGGACATCGCGCTCGTCGACACCGGCGTGGACGTCGCGCATCCGGACCTGAAGGGCAGGGTCCGTGGCACCTACAACATGGTCGACGACGATGCCGCGGCGTTCAACGGCGATCGGCACGGCACCGAGGTCGCCGGCGTCATCGCCGCGGTCGGCGACAACCACCTCGGCATCGTGGGCGTCGCGCCGCAGGCGACCCTCAGCGTGTACAAGGCTTGCTGGCAAGCGGCCGGCACGGGCGCGGCGCGCTGCAATACGCTCACGCTCGCCAAGGCGCTCGCCGCGCTCATCGACGCCGCGCCGCGCATCGTCAACCTGAGCCTGGGTGGCCCTGCGGATCCGCTGCTCGAGCAACTGCTCACCGCCCTGTTGCGGCAGGACCGCATCGTGGTCGTGGCGATGCCGCCGGATGGACGCATCGGCGGATTCCCCGCGGCGACGCCGGGCGTGATCGTGGTGCGCTCCGCGCAATCGCCCGGCGCGTCGGCGGGCGCCGTGGATGCGCCGGGCAACGACATCCTCACCACCCAGCCGCATGGCCGCTACGATTTCGCGTCCGGTTCGTCGCTGGCCGCCGCGCATGTCAGCGGCATCGCGGCGTTGCTGCTCTCGATTTCGCCCGACCTCGATGCCGATGCCGTGCGGCGGATCCTGCGGCGCAGCAGCACGGTCGCCGGCGGGAGGCCCATGGTGAATGCGGCGGCGGCCATCGCGGCATTGCCGCAGCCGCGCGCGGCCGACGCGCGCGGCGCCCGCGCGCGCTGATCGCTGCCCGATGATCCGCCTGCCGGCTTGCGGCCTCGTCCTGGTGATGGCGGGCGGCCTGCAGGCCTGCTGCTTCCGCAGTTGCGATCCGGGCGCAGCCGGCGACTCCATGGCCGCGGCGGACGCAGTCCCCGTCGGCGCCCTCGAAATCACCGACTGGGGTCCGCGCCAGGCCAGGGCCGGCGTCGCCTTCAACGTGCAGCCAGGCGGCCACGCGGCGCTCTGGATCCGCGTGGACCGGCCCCTCGATGGCGAGAGCGTCCTTGTCCGGTTCGGCGATGCTTACCTCGAAGGCGAGGTGGCGGGCGTCCTGGTCACGGCGATGGTGCCGCCGGAGTCGTACGCACGGCCCGGCAGCTACGACGTGCGCGTGGTCGCGCGGGGCCGCGACGGGCGGCGGGACAGCAACAAGGTCGTGTTCACCGTGCATTAGCCGGCCGCGCGCCGCAACCGGGCGGTTCGGTCGCCGCCAGGCCAGGCGCGTCGCGCACCATGATCGGATACGTCCCGCAGGAAAGGAGCCGCCAACCGCGTTCGCGCAGCAGGCCTTCGATCTCCCCGGCCCACGGCGCCGCCCGCGCGAACACGACCGCCGACAAGCGATAGCGGCGCACGGAGTCGGCGAACCAGCGGTCCGCGCCGGGCGGCCGGTATTGCCCCGCGACATACCGCATCATGTTGCTGCGTTGCGCCGTTTCCGCCGGCGCGAACGCCAGGCTCAGGTACATCTGCCGGACGCCGACGATCCGCGGATGCACGACGAAGACCGGCAACCACGTCGACACCGCTTCCGGCGCCAGCACGGTGCCGTCTTCGGGTACTTCCGCAGCCACCTTCCCTGCGACTGCGAATTCCAGCGGCGGGACATCGAGCGACGGCAGGCCGAGCGTCACCGAGTTCGCGCAGAGCAACGTGCCCGAGCGCGCGGCGAACACGACCGCCAGCGACGCGAGCGCGACGCAGGCGCCCGCCGCGAGTGCCTTCGGCTTTGCCGCGATCGCCCGAAACACGACGCCATCGACGACTACCGCGAGGAAGAACGGCAGCGGCAAGGCCCACGCCAGCCGCCAGTAGGTCTTCGCGCCGACGGATACCGCCGCGACGAAGGGCGTCGCGTACGGGTTGAACGCCGCGAGCAGGAGGAAGAACGCGCCGGCGGAAAAGTACCTGGCGCGGACGGGATCGCGCACGAAGGCCCACGCCGAGAGCAGGGAAACGAGCAGCAGGTTCGTGCTCCACGGGCCCCAGGCGTCCACGAGGATCCGTTGCACGCCGGGCATCGGCTGTGGCGCGGGCGCGGCGAGCGCTTGCGCGCCGTGCGTGCCGGTGCCCACCAGCCACGCCGCGCCGAGGAGATACGCGGCCGGCAGCAAGCCGAGCAGGAAGCGCCGGCTGCGCACGATACCCGGCGTCCATCCGCCGGCCAGGCCCAGTGCCGCGGCGGCCGGCGCCACGAACAGCGCGCTCGCGGCGAGGCCCAGCGCGGCGACCTGCGCCGCGAACAGCAGGAGCCACGCGCGCAAGCCGCCATGGCGCGCATAGTCGAGCGCCGTGCCCGCGATGACCGGCACCATGCACGTCGCCAGGATCGCCTTGCCATGGTGCATGCGCACGAACGCGAAGTTGCCGTACGCATGCGGCGCCTCGCCCAGCAACAGCACGCAGGCGAACAGGATCGGCAGCACGACCGCCCAGCGCGCCGGCACGAGCCGCCGCAGCAGGTACGCCCAGGCGAACACGCACAACGCGGCGAACAGCGGGGGCAACACCAGGTACGCGACAGCGAGGTGGTCGATGCCGGTGACGCGGGAGACCACGGCGACGAGGACGTCGTGGTTGGCGAGCCGGTAGAAGGGCAGCAGGATCGGACTGTCCTGCAGCCGGTACAGCGTGTCGTGCAACAGCACTGGTTGTTGCGGGAAGCGCAGCAGCGTCGCCGGGATGCCCAGGTAGAACGCGTCGTCCGCGGCCGGGCGGTGCGCGACGAGGACGACGCAGGCGGCGGCGAGGGCGACGGCGGGCAGGATCCACCACGGTTCCGCGCGAGGACATGCGACGCGCGATTCGAGCGGTTTCGCCCGCAGGTGCCAGGTCCAGGCCGCGAACATCGCGGGCAACGCGCCCCACCAGAAGATCCGGTACGGCATGCCTGCCGACAGCAGACCCACCCAGGCCATCGCGAGCCCGAGCGCGGCGAGCGGAAGCGCGCCGACACCTTGGGAAGCCGCGCTCCCCGCTGGAGTGATCGCCGGGCCCGCCGGGGCATCGCGCTCCTGGAGACGGAACCAGCCGATGACCGCTGCGATGGCAAGCACCACCACGAACGGCAGGCCCCGCAACAGCGTGTTGAAGCTGGCTTGTTGCGAGACGACGAGGTGGACGTAGAGCGTCCAGACCGCGTACGGCAGCACGAAGGCTGGAACGACGTGGTCCCGCGCTTTCCCTTCAACCGCGAGCCGCATGGTTCCCCCTTTCCCGCCGGCCGGCGCCCGCGGACGGCGAGCGCGCTCCTTCTGCTGTCCCGTGGAGCGCTGGTAGGTACCCGGGAGGCGCGAACGGGTTGCGGACACGAGGGCGATGCGCAGCGCAGGCGGTGCTCGTGGCATTTCCCGCACGGACCGGGCCACCAGCCAAGCCGGCGGGTTTTAGCCGGAGCTTGCAAAGGACGGGCCATCCCCACATAATTGCCGGCCTGCTGCGGGGTGGAGCAGTCTGGCAGCTCGTCGGGCTCATAACCCGAAGGTCGCAGGTTCAAATCCTGCCCCCGCTACCAGCTTCGTGCTGGACCAGCTTCACGCCGGCTCAGTTTCAGGCTGGACCAGCTTCGTGCTGGTGATCAAGGCTCTTCGGAGCCTTTTTCGTTTGTGCAGGCCGGGCCTCGTGGTCGTGCGGTTCGACGACCACGCCGGAATCCAGTTGCATCGGACAAAGGGGCCCGCCGGGCCCCTTTTTGTTTTCTGGTTTTGAGGATTCGCACCGGACACCGATGACCGACAAGGCACAGGACATCGTCAAGCTGCTCGCCCCGACCGTCGCGTCGCTGGGCCTCGAGCTGCTGGGCGCCGAGTACCTGCCGTCGCCCGGCGGCGCG
>CAMLSB010000138.1 GCA_946482565.1 uncultured Lysobacteraceae bacterium
GGCGACGCGCTGCAATCGCTCGCGTTCGAACGCCTCGCCGCCGCGCCGCTGCCGGCCGAAGCGCGCGTGGCGATGCTGCGCGAGCTCGCCGTCGCCGCCGGGGCCGCCGGTATGTGCGGCGGCCAGGCGCTCGACATCGGCGCGACCGGCACGCGCATGCCGCTGCTCGCGCTCGAAGCCATGCATGCACTGAAGACCGGCGCGCTGCTGCGCGCGGCCGTGCGCCTGGGCGCGCTTGCCGGCGATGCCGGCGCCGACGACAGCGCCGCGCTCGACCGCTACGCCAACGCGCTCGGACTCGCGTTCCAGGTGCGCGACGACCTGCTGGACGTCGAAGGCGACAGCACCACGCTCGGCAAGACCGCCGGCAAGGACCAGGCGCAGGCCAAGGCGACCTTCCCCGCGCTGATCGGCGTGGACGCCTCGCGCGAGCGCCTGCTGGCGCTGGCGGCGGAAATGGAGGCAGCATTGGCACCGTTGGGCGGGCGCGGCGCGGCACTGGCCGCGCTGGCCAGGCAGGTCGTCGAGCGCGACCACTGACGCAAGCACGAAGGCAGGGCGCAACAAGGCAAGACCACCACCACTGACGCCGGGGAGCGCATGGCGGGCGAAGGGGAAAAAGCGAAGCGATGGCACCAACGCCTGCTGGCGCGCGCGGAAGCGTTGCTGGCGTGGCTCGGCTTCACCTTCGTCACGCGCTGGGGCGGCTTCGAACGCGGCTACCGGCGCCCTTACGCGCGCCTCGCGCTGCGCCTGCGCTTCGGCTTCTACCCGTTGCTCGCGATCGCGGCGCTCGGCTGGCTCGGCTGGGACTGGACCCACGACCGCAACCTCGCCTCGGCCGAAAACGCGATCTTCGACCAGGTCATCTCGCTGCGACCCTTCGAACCGCCGCGCTCGGGCCAGGTCGTCGTGGTGGAGATCGACGACTGCTCGATCGAGTACTACCGCAATCGCGGCGAAGGCGGCTGGCCTTGGAGCCGGCAGCGCCACGCCGACCTGCTCGACGCGCTCGACCGCGACGGCGTGCGCGCGGCCGGCTACGACGTGCAGTTCATCGAGCATTCGCGCGTCGATCCCGGTGGCGACGATGCGCTCGAGGCGATGGCCGAAGGCGGCGCCGGGCGCTTCGTGTTCGGTTCGACGCTGCCGCCGCAGGCGCTCGCCGACGCCGGCAACACGGTGCCGGTCTCGCAGGCGCCGGGTGCGTTCGCGATCGCGCCGCATCCGGCGCGGCCCGGCCCCGGGATCCTGCTGCTGTGGCCGTACGGCAAGGCGATGGCGCGCCACAGCGCACTGCTCGACGCCGACCGCGACGACGATGGCCTGGTGCGCGACGTACGCCTGCGCCGCGAACATGGCGACTGGGCGCTGCCGTCGATCTCGCTAGCGCTCGCCGCGGTCGCGACCGGACGCGCGCCCGCGTCGTTCCCGGCGAGCGTGCGCATCAACTGGCGCACGCAGCATCCGATGCCCTACGTGAGCGCCGCCGACCTGATCGAAGGCAGGCCGGTGTGCGACCTGCAGGGTCCGCCGCCGAAACTCGACGGCACGATCGCGATGGTGGGCTACACCGCCGCCGGCCTCAACGACGCGAAGCCGACGCCGGTCAATCCGTCGATGCCCGGCGTGCAGGTGCATGCCGAAGCGATCGAGGCGCTGGTCGCGGGCACCGGCATCTGGATGCCGCCGGCCGGCTTCAAGTACCTGCTCGCGTCGCTGCTGGTCGCGCTCACCTGCTTCGTGTTCGGGCGCGGCGAACCGTCGTGGGACATGGACTCGATCTTCGTCGCCGGCAACCTGGTGCTGCTCGCGGCGGCGTTCGTCGGGCTGACCGCGTTCGGCGTGTTCTTCGACATCTTCGCCGCGCTCGGCTTCGTCAGCCTCGTGTTCGGCCTGTGCCGCAGTTATGCGGCGACGCAGCGCGGGCGCGCGATCGGCAACGACGACTACCGCCCGCAGTTCGATCCGGACCGCGACCGCTGGCTCGCACTCGCGCGATTGCGCTTCGTGCCAGACGCCGGGCTTGGCGACGTCGAGCTCGGCCACCGCATCCGCGAATATCGCCGGCGCCTGCGCGGCTGGCTGTATCGCGGCACCGAGGCGATCGCGATCGAAGGCGTCGTCGAATACAAGCACTGGCTGTGGGAATCGCTGCTCGACGTGAACGTGCTGGTGTGGAGCGGCCCCGACCGCGCGACCGTCGCCGCCACCGCCGAGCGCGAGCTGCGCGAACTGCAGGCCTGGCTGTCCGGCCGCGACGACGTGCTGCCCGACGACGGCAGCGTACGCGTGGCCAGCCTGGTCAGCGCCGCCGTGGGCGAGGATGAATCGCTCGCCGACACCCGCGCGCGGGTCTGCTCGGTGCTGGGGCGGCTGCTCGCGACGACGGAGGAGCGCGCGCTGTCGGAACACGACGCTTTCTCGGCCGACGAAGCCGGTCCGGCGGTGCCACCAGCCTGAATGCGCCGGCCGCTGCCTGCCGGCGCTGGCCTGCCTCCTCCCCCCATCGCGTTTCCACGGGTGTCACGCAGGGGAATCTCCGCCATGAAGCCGACCACGCCGGCCAGCCGCTCCAGCCTCCGCGCGTTCCGCGGCCACGCGTTCCTCGCCGGCGCGCTCCTCGCCGGCGCCATCGGAGCCATCGCCCTGCCCGCCCTCGCCGCGTCGATGGCGGCGCTCGTCCACAAGCCGTCGGTCGACGTGCGCGGCGCGCCCGACTTCAAGTCGCCCGCGCTGGTCACGCTCAAGCGGGATGCGAAGCTCGAGGTCTCCGGCCAGCAGGGCCTGTGGTTCCAGGTGAAGCTCGCCGACGGCCGCACCGGCTACGTGCGCGTCAACGACGTGCGCATGGCCTACGCCGGCAACGAAGGCGGCGACGCGAACGTGCGCGCGTTGTTCACCGGCAAGGCCGGCAAGGGCCGCGTCACCGAAACCGCGGGCGTGCGCGGCCTCGACGAAAGCAGCCTCGCCGCCGCCGGCTACGACGCGACGCAGCTCGCGGCGATGGAAGCCAACCGCGTCGGCGCGGACGATGCGAGCGCGCAGGCCGCGACCGATGGCTGGGTCGCGATGACGGTGGCGTATCCCGCCGAAGCGGTCGCGCAGAAGCCTGCCGGCGCTTCCACCCAGAAAGCGAAGCGCAGCGGCTTCGGCTTCGCCCGCGGCCTGCTGTCCATGGCCGGCGTCGGCGGCTCGCTGGGCGGCGCGGCGATGAACGTCGCCGAGAAATCCATGGGCAAGTCGGAAGAGGAAATGGCGGCGGAGGAAATCGCGCTCGGCCCGGAAATCGCCGGCCGCGTGCTCGGCGCCGCGCCGCTGTGGGACGACGCGCAGGCGCAGCATCGCGTCAACGTGATCGGCCGCTGGCTCGCCTCGCACACCAGCCGCCCGGACCTGCCGTGGACCTTCGGCGTGATCGATTCGCCGGAGATCAACGCCTTCGCCGCGCCCGGCGGCTACATCCTGGTGACGCGCGGCATGTACGAACTGCTCGCCGACGACGCGGAAGTCGCCGCGGTGCTCGGCCACGAGATCGGGCACGTCGTGCAGCGCGACCACTACACCGTGATCCACAAGCAGGAAGTCGCGCAGGCGGGCACCGAACTGGTATCCAGCCAGATCAACGTCGGTGGCGGCCTGGCCGGCGCGTTCGCGAAGGATTACGCGACGCGTTACGGCGCGAAGGTGCTGCTGACCAGCCTCGACCGCGAGGCGGAGTTCCGCGCCGACCAGGCGTCCGAGGTGTACCTTGCGCGCTCGGGTTTCGATCCGCTGTCGCTGTATGCGGTGCTGCAGAAGATGACCGCGTTTGGCACGAAGTCCGCCGCGCTCGCGCAGCTGTACAAGACCCATCCGCCGTTGGACCAGCGCCTGGACCGCATCGACACCGTCGCCAACCCCGGCGTCACCGCCTACGACAGGCGCTGACCCGTAGAGCCGATCCATGGTCGGCTCCAGTGGCGCAGCCGACCATGGATCGGCTCTACAGCAGCCGGATCGTCAGGGGATAGCGGTAGGGCTCGCCGGACCAGGCCTTCATGGCGGCGACGATGCTGCAGACCAGCCACATCAGCGAGATCAGCACGATCACCAGCGCGAGCACGATGCCCGCCGGCGCGGTCAGGATGATCCCGAGGCCCAGCGTGAGCACCGTCGCTCCCACCAGCACGAAGCCGATCACCGCGGCGATCGCGGCGTACAGGAACATGCTGAGGTTGAAGTTGAAGGCCTCGCGCGCATGCGCCGCAATGAACGGCGACGCATCGCGCTTGAGCAGGTAGACGATGCCAGCGCCGAGCATGCCGGCCACGCCGGCGATCCAGCTCGTGCACAGCGCCAGCACCAGCGCGGCGATGTGCGCGAGCGCCGCCCACTGGCGCTCGCTTTCGCTCGGGGAGTCCTGTTCGATCGCGTTCATGCTGTCCTCCGGTGCGCCGCACCCGGCGCTTTCGTGCAATGTCGATGCAGCGGCGCCCGGCGTCAAGTCCGCGCGGTCACCCGTCCGCGTGGCTCACGCATTGCCGCCGGCAACGGTCATGGCGCCGACCAGGATCGGGCCGGTGCGGATGTGCGAGCGCGGGTCGACGTCGCTGCCAACGGCCTCGATCGCGGCGAACATGGCGCGGAGGTTGCCCGCGACGGTCACGCCGTCGACCGGCGCGACGATCTCGCCGCCTTCGACGAGGAAACCGGCGGCCCCGCGCGAATAATCGCCGGTGACGGCGTTGACGCCCTGCCCCATCAATTCGGTGACGAGGAAGCCGCGGCCCATGCCGCGCAGCATGTCGTCCAGCGTGCCGGCATTCGCGGCGACGTCGAGGTTGTGCACGCCGCCGGCATTGGCGGTGGTTTCCAGGCCGAGCCTGCGCGCGGAATAGCTGCCGAGCACGTAGCGCTGCAGCACGCCGTCGCGCACCAGCGGGGATTCGCGCGTGGCCACGCCTTCGGCATCGAACGCCGCGGAGCGCAATCCGCGCGGGAGGAACGGCCGTTCGTCGATCGCGAACCAGCCGGGGAACAGCTGCGTGCCCGCGCTGTCGAGCAGGAAGCTGGCGCGGCGGTACAGCGCGCCGCCCGAGATCGCGCCGAGCAGGTGGCCGA
>CAMLSB010000139.1 GCA_946482565.1 uncultured Lysobacteraceae bacterium
TGGCTGCGCAGCGTGTCCGAATCCGGCAGGCCGTTGCCCCAGATCTCGCGCTCGATCTCCTGGCGGCTGACCACGCGCGGCGATTCGCGCATCAGGATGGTCAGCAGCTTCAGCCCGATCGGCGAGAGCTGCAGTTCGACGCCGCCGCGGGTGGCGCGCAGGCTGGCCGGATCGAGCACCAGGTCGGCGACCTTGAGGACCTCGGAACCGACCTGGCGGCGCTCGCGGCGGATCAGCGCGCGCAGGCGCGCCTCGAGTTCCTGGATCGCGAACGGCTTGGTCAGGTAGTCGTCGGCACCGACCGAGAGGCCGGTGAGCTTCTCGTCGAGCGTGTCGCGCGCGGTGAGCATCAGCACGGGCGTGGACTTGCGCGCTTCCTCGCGCAGGCGCTTGCACACTTCGACGCCGTCCAGGCGCGGCAGCATCAGGTCCAGCACGACCACGTCGTAGCTGTTCTCGGAAGCAAGCCGGTAGCCGTCGAGGCCGTCGGAGGCGTAATCGACCTCGAAGCCACGCCCCTCGAGGTACTCGCCCACCATCTCGGAAATGTTGCGGTTGTCCTCGACGATCAGGACCAGGCCGGCGGGGTCTTGGGCGGTGCGCGTCATGGAATGCTCCTTGGGTGGGGTTCTTCAGCTTTGTGAAAGGTGCCCGTCCGGGGGTGGAATCCATGTGAAGGCGCTAGGCTGGCGCCCCAGGACCCCTGTTCCAAGGCCCCCGCCCATGCCCGCCGCCCTCCTCGACCGCTTCCTGCCCGTGCTCCTGCTGCTGGGATCCAACGTCTTCATGACCTTCGCCTGGTACGGGCACCTGAAGTACAAGTCGACGCCGCTGGTCTTCGCGATCCTGGCCAGCTGGGGCATCGCGTTCTTCGAATACACGCTGCAGGTGCCGGCCAACCGCCTCGGCAGCGCGGTGTACAGCGCGCCGCAACTCAAGGGCATGCAGGAAGTGATCACGCTGGTCGTGTTCGCCGCGTTCTCCGCGTGGTACCTCGGCCAGCCGCTGAAGTGGAACCACTGGGCGGGATTCGCGCTGATCGCGGTGGCGGCGTGGCTCATCTTCCTCGAGTGAGCCGAAGGCATCAGAGCTTGACGCGGCCGCGCAGGACGTCGGCGAACATCACCCAGTCGCCCGCGAACGAATAGAACGGATGGCGGAACGTCGCGGGACGGTTCTTCTCGAAGAAGAAGTGGCCGATCCAGGCGAAGCCGTAGCCGCAGGCGAGCGCGGCGAGCAACCACCACGCGTTGCGCGTGGCGATCGCGCCCGCGACGAGGCCGAGCACGCCGCAGCTGCCGAAGAAATGCAGCCTGCGCGAGGCGCGGTTGGCGTGCTCGGACAGGTAGAACGGATAGAACTCGCGGAAGCTGGCGAAACGACGCATGCGATGTCCCCTCGGCATGGGCTGCCGCCGAAGCGCGCGCTCCGTCAGGCGCGCTCGGCGAGCTTGGCCCGGACCCAGTATGCCTCCTGCGCGTCGAGCGACAGGTCCTTCAGGTGCACGCCTTCGGCCGCGGCCAGCGCCTCCATCGCCCGGAAGCGGCGCTCGAACTTGGCGTTTGCGCGCCGCAGGGCCGCGCCGGGGTCGACGCGTGCGTGCCTGGCCAGGTTGGCGCAGACGAACAGCAGGTCGCCGATCTCGTCCTCCAGCCGGTCCTGCGCGGCGGCATCGCCCGGGTCGGCGGCCACGGCGGCGAATTCCGCGCGCGCCTCGTCGATCTCCTCGTGCAGCTTGGCGACCACCGGTTCGGGACCGGGCCAGTCGAAGCCGACGGTCGCGGCGCGCTTCTGCAGCTTGATCGCGCGCTGCCACTCCGGGAGGCCGCGCGCGATGCCGGCGAGCGCGGACGCGTCGCCGTCGCCGGCAGCCTCGCGTTCGCCGCGCTTGAGCGCTTCCCACTCGCGCAGCTGCGCCTCGGCATCCGCCTCGCGGCCGGCGCCGGCGAACACGTGCGGGTGGCGGCGCACCATCTTGTCGACGATCGCGTCGACGACGCCGGCGAAATCGAACGCGCCCTGCTCTTCCGCCATGCGCGCATGGAAGACCACCTGCAGCAGCAGGTCGCCGAGTTCGTCGCGCAGGTCGGCCATGTCGCCGCGGTCGATCGCGTCGGCGACCTCGTAGGCTTCCTCGATCGTGTACGGCGCGATGGTCGCGAACGTCTGCGCCACGTCCCACGGGCAGCCGTCCTCCGGCTGGCGCAGCCGCGCCATGATCTCCAGCAACCCCCCGATATCCCCGTTTGCCGCCTTCATGCCAGCCACTCGCGCCAGGGCAGCGACGGGTCGCCGAGGGCGATGAAGTCGCCGTTGAGGATGGTGTCGCGCTGGTTGTAGCGCAACGGGCGGCCGCGCGGGTCGAGCACCGCGCCGCCCGCGGCTTCCAGCACGCACTGGCCAGCGGCGGTATCCCACTCGCTGGTCGGGCCGAAGCGCGGATACGCGTCCATCGTGCCCTCGGCAAGGCGGCAGAACTTGAGCGAGGAGCCGACGCCGATCGCCTCGACTTCGCCCATGCGCGCCAGCACCGCCTCGGTGCGCGGATCGCGGTGCGAGCGGCTCGCGGCGACGCGCAGCGGCGCGGTCGCCGGCGTGCGCGTACGCACCGGAACATCACGGTCGCCTTCGCGGCGGAACGCACCGCGGCCGCGCTGGCCGTGCCAGAGCGCGCCGGTCACCGGTGCCTGCACGACGCCGAGCACGGCCTCGCCCTCGTCGATGAGCGCGATGTTGACGGTGAACTCGCCGTTGCGCTTCACGAATTCGCGCGTGCCGTCCAGCGGATCGACCAGCCACATGCGCGGCCACTGCCGGCGCAGCAGCGCCGGCACGTCCTGCGCCGATTCCTCGGACAACACGGGGATGCCCGGCGACAGCCGCTCCAGGCCCTCGACGATGCAGCGGTGCGCCGCGAGGTCGGCCGCGGTCAGCGGCGAATCGTCGTCCTTGCGCTGCACGTCGAACTCGCCTTCGTACACGCGCAGGATCTCGGCGGCGGCTTCCCGCGCCAGCGCGATGATGCCCTCGCGCAGCGCATCCAGCTGCTCAGCGCGCATGCCGCAGCCACTCCCGCGCCATGAACAGCGCGGCGACCGCGCGGCCTTCGGAAAAATCCTCGCGCAGCACCAGTTCGTGCAGCGCGTCGAGCTTCCACGGCACGACTTCCAGTTCCTCGGGTTCGTCGCCGGGCAAGCGCTGCGGATACAGGTCGCGCGCGAGCACGATGTCCGCTTCCTGGCTCATGTAGCGCGGCGACAGTGACAGGCGGCGCAGCAGGTGCAGGTCGCGCGCGCCGTAACCGGCCTCTTCCTGCAGCTCGCGATTGGCGGCTTCCAGGGCCGTCTCGCCCGGATCGATGCGGCCGGACACCAGGCCCAGCTCGTAGCGGTGCAGGCCGGCGGCGTATTCGCGCACCAGCAACACGGTGTCGTCGTCGAGCAGCGGCACCACGTACACCGCGCCATGGCCGCGGCCATGCAGGCGCCGGAACTGGCGGCGCTCGCCGTTGGAGAATTCCAGGTCGACGTGCTCGACGCGGTACGGGCCGCCGGCATCGTCGGCGGTCACGCCATGGATCGTGGGCAGGCGGCGTCCGCTCATCGCGGGCCCGCCGGTGCCGGCGCCGAAAGCGCGATAATGGACGGATGGCGGACGATGCGATCCATCCGGACATGATAAGCGCTGGCGATGCCGGGCGCTGGCGCGAACGCGACCTCGCGGTGTTGTGGCACCCCTGCACGCAGATGCGCGAACATCTGTCGGCGACGGTGCCGGGAGATGCCGGCCCGACCTTGCCGCTGGTGCCGATCGAGCGCGGCGAAGGCGCCTGGCTGGTGGGGCGCGATGGCCGCCGCTACCTCGATGCGGTCTCCAGCTGGTGGACCAACCTCTTCGGCCACGCCGAACCGCGCATCGGGGCCGCGATCGCGGCCCAGGCGGGCAAGCTCGAACAAGTGATCCTCGCCGGCTTCTCGCACGCACCGGCGGTGGAGCTGGCCGAGCGGCTGCTCGCCATCGCGCCCCGTGAAGCGGGCCGGGCGCCGCTGGCCAAGGTGTTCTACGCGGACAACGGTTCGGCCGGGGTCGAAGTCGCGTTGAAGATGGCCTTCCACTGGTTCCGCAATCGCGGCGAGCTGCGGCGCACGAAATTCGTCGCGCTGGAGAACGGCTACCACGGCGAAACGCTCGGCGCGCTCGCGGTCGGCGACGTGCCGCTGTACCGCCGGGTGTACGCGCCGCTGCTGGCCGAATGCCTGTTCGCGCCGAGCCCCGACGCCTGGTACGCCGCGCCACGCGAATCGGCCGAGGATTGCGCGCGCCGCGCCGCCGCCGCGCTCGGTGACCTGCTCGAGCGCCACGCCGGCGAGGTCTGCGCCTTCATCCTCGAGCCGCTGGTGCAGTGCGCCGGCGGCATGCGCATGCACCACCCGCTGTACCTGCGGCTGGCGCGCGAACTGTGCGATCGCCACGGCGTGATGCTCATCGCCGACGAGATCGCGGTGGGCTTCGGGCGCACCGGCACCCTGTTCGCCTGCGAGCAGGCCCCGCCCGCGCAGGCCGGCGGCGCGCCGGGCATCCAGCCCGACCTGCTGTGCCTGTCCAAGGGCCTGACCGGCGGCTTCCTGCCGCTGGCCGCGGTGCTGGCGACGCAATCCATCTACGATGGTTTCCTCGACGATTCGCGCGAGCGGGCCTTCCTGCATTCGCACAGCTACACGGGAAATCCGCTCGCCTGCGCGGCCGCGCTGGCGTCGCTGTCGATCCTCGAGGGCGACCGCGTGATCGAACGCAATCGCGCCACCGCGGCGAAGATGGCGGCGCTGGCGGCGCCGCTGGCGAAGCTCCCGCACGTCGCCGACGTGCGCCAGGCGGGCATGATCGTGGCGTTCGAACTGGCGCGCGACGGCCGCCGCTCCACGCCGTCCGCAGGCAGGCCTTTCGATCCGTCGCTGCGCGTCGGCCTACGCGCGTATCGCGCCGCGCTCGAGCGCGGCGTGGTCCTGCGCCCGCTCGGCGACATCGTGTACTGGATGCCGCCCTACTGCGTCGA
>CAMLSB010000140.1 GCA_946482565.1 uncultured Lysobacteraceae bacterium
TGCCTGGTGTCGATCTGCACCGCGGGCGGCATGGGCGTCGTCGCGATCCTCGAGCGCTAGGCCCTCCGGCGCAGCGCGGCCTCGTCGGCCCCGTCGCCGGTGACCGCGAGCACGGCGTCGCCGCGCGCGGCGCGCAACGCATTGGCATAGCACTGGCGCGCGAGCGCATCGTCGCCCTGCGCGGCCAGGCCGTCGCCCAGGATTTCCCACGCGTCCGCACCGGCGCCGAGCGCGATCGCGCGATGCAGCGCGGCCTCCGCATCCGGCCAGCGGTCCTGCGCGATCGACAGGCGCGCGAGCGCGGTCAGCAGTGCCGGGCTCGACGGATGCCCGCCCAACCAGCGTTCGACCGTGGCGCGGCGCTGCTCCAGCCGCTGCACCGGCAGCGTGCCGTACTGCGCGGCGAGGCCCTCGTCCCAGCGCGCGTCGAGCGCCTGCTCGATCGCGCGCATCGCGGCTTCGTCCCAGTTCAACGCCGCCGCGCGCGCGGCATAGGCGCCGGCGACCGCCGGTTCGGCGCGCAGCGATTTCGGCAGGCGCTCCCAGCGTTCGGCCAGCACGTTCGCGTCGTCGGCCTCGTGCAACAGTGCCGCGCCCCAACGTTCCTGCAGCTCGTCCAGGCGCATCGGCGGCAAGGCCTGGTGCTGGCGCAGCGTACCCAGCAAGCCATAGGCCTGCGACGAGTGGCCGCTTGCGGCGAGCGCGAGCGCGCGCAGGGCGAGTCCGCGCGGCGGCAGCGGTTGCGCGGCGGGCGCATCCAGCGCGACCAGCGCGTCGGTGGGGCGATGGTCTTCGAGCGCCATTTCGGCGGCGGCGATCGCGCGGATGCCCGCATGGCGTTCGCCGAGCGCCGCGAGCTGCTCGTTCGCCGCGGCATGGTCGCCGCGCGCAAGCGCCGCGCGCATGGCCGCGACGCGTGCGCCTGCCTCGATGTCGCCATCGTCCGCCGCCGCTGCGAGCAGCTTGCCGGCGCGGTCGTAGTCGCCGCGGTGCAGGGCGTCCAGGCCTTCGCCCAGGCGCAACCGGGCGCGGCGGTCTCGATGCAGGCGCCAACTGCGGAACGGCAGCGTTACCAGCTTCACCACGAGCCACGCCACGACCAGGAACACGCCGGTCCAGATCGCGGCCGTGGCCACCGTCGTCGTGTAGTCGTAACCGCGGAAACGGACCAGTACGTAGCCCGGCTCCGCCAGCAGCCACTGCGCCACGAGCACGGCCAGCAGGGCGACGACCAGCCATGCGATGACGTTGCGGAATGCGTTCATGGCGTACTCCTCTCGCCAGCCGGTGCTGGCTTGTCCACCGCAGGCTCGCACGCAGCATGTGCGCGCCGTGTCTGCGCGGTGACGGGACGCTGAACGGGGGGCTTACGCGAGCTGCGCGGCGGCCGCTGCAGCGACGAGGTCGGTGGGCATGGCGCTCGCTGCGACGAAGATGCGTTCGAAGCCGTGTTCGGCCGCGAGGCGTGCCAGCCGTTCGCTCGCGGCGGCCACGCGCGCGCCGCGCAGCACCGCCGCGGCATCGGCCGGCAGCGCGCGCAGGATCGTTTCGAGCGCGGCGCCGCTGCCCAGCGCCAGCCACAACGGCTGGCCAGCGACCGCGCGCAACGCGTCGATCGCGCGTTGCGACGGCGCGAGTTCGGTGCGCTCGTACACATCGGCGCGCAACACCTGCGCGCCGCGCCGACGCAACGCCGGTTCGATTTCGCCACGTCCGCCCGGCGCGGTGACCAGGCCGACGGTGAGGCCGGCCACGTGCTGCAACGCCTCCAGCGCGAGCAGGCCTTCGCTGTCCATGCGCTGCGGCGCGATGGCGTCGACGCCTTCGCGCGCCAGCGCCGCCGCGGTGCCGGCGCCCACCGCGAGCCACTGCGCTTCGGAGGCCGGACGCAGGCGTTCCATGCGACGCGCCGCCGACACCGCGGCAGGGCTGGTGAACACGACGCGCGGCGCCCCCAGCGCCGCGGCGAGCGCCGCGCGCGAGCGGGGATCGTCGAGGATGCGCAGCCGCCACGGCGAGAGGGCCAGCAGGCGCGCGCCCTGTGCCGCCGCGGCGCGCCGCATCGTGGCGTGCATGCCGGCGGGACGCAGCGAAACCATCGTGCAGCCATCGAGGGGCAGGCCCATCGCGATGCGCCATGGAGGCGGCCGCTGGCCGCGATGGCGCGAATGTTGGCATAGTCGGGCGATGTCCATGTCGCCTTCCACCCCCGCGCCCCATGGGCCGGACCCCGCCACCGCCGCCGCCCTCGCGGCGCTCGACGCGCACCTGCAGGCGATGCCGCCGGTGGCCGCGCTCGGCCTGCGCATCGCCGGCTACGACGGTGCGCGCCTGCGCCTGCAGGCGCCGTTGTCGGCCAACGTCAACGACAAGGGCTGCGCGTTCGGCGGCAGCCTCGCCTCGCTGATGACGCTCGCCGGCTGGGGCCTGGCGACGCTGCAGCTGCAGGCACGCGGGCTGGACGCGGCGGTCTATGTCGCCGACAGCCAGGTGCGCTACCTGTCGCCGCTGTACGGGGATCTCGACGCCAGCGCCTGGCTCGCCGACGGCGACTGGGACGCCGTGCGCGAGGCACTGCGCACGAAGGGGCGCGCGAGCATGGTGTTGCAGTCGCAGGTGGCGGGCGCGGAAGCCGCGGTCGCGGCCAGCGGTCGCGCCCGCTACGTCGCGATCGCGCGCGCGCCGGACGTCGACGCTGCAGCCGACGCCGCGGAGTAGGATGCGCCGATGACGCCGAATGCCGCCCCGCGCCCGCGCTTCCGTTTCGCCATCGTGCTGTTCGCCGCCGCCGCGCTGGCCCTGCTCGCCAGTTGCGCGACCGCCGGGCCCGACCGCGGCGAAGCGCTGCGGACCGCGCAGTACGCCTGGTCGGCGGCGATCCGCTGGGGCGATTTCGAAGGCGCCTGGACGATGGTCGACCCCGCGTATCGCGAAGCGCACCCGATGACCCCGCTCGAGCTCGAGCGCTACGCCCAGGTCCAGGTATCGGCCTACCACGAGCTCGGCGCGACCGTCGGCGAGGGCACCGCGACCCGCCCGATCGAGATCGGCGTCGTGAACCGCAACACCCAGGTGCAGCGCGAGGCGCGCTACGTCGAGCAGTGGCGCTACGACGCCGCCACGAAGCGCTGGTGGATCACCAGCGGCCTGCCGGATCTCTGGCAGGACTGACGGGCGCCACGGGCGCCGTGGCCGGGGGCAGGACTGACGCGCCCGGCCCGACCTGCCACAATCGCTTCTTTTGACGGCTGCCCCATGGACTTCGCCGAACTCGCGGCTTTCGCCGCCCGCCACCCCTACCTGTCGCTCGGCCTCGCCGGCCTGACCCTGGCCATCATCGGCAACGAGCTCGCGGGCCTGTTCAAGGGCTACAAGGCCGTCGCGCCCGCCGACCTGACCGCCCTGGTCAACCGCGAGAACGCGCTCGTCGTGGACCTGCGCCCGATCGCCGACTTCGAAAAGGGCCACGTGCCCGGCGCGAAGAACGTGCAGATGAGCCAGTTCGACCCGGAAAACAAGGCGCTGGCCGCCGCGAAGGCCCTGCCCGTCGTGCTGGTCTGCAAGACCGGCCAGACCGCCGGCGACGCCGCCAAGCGCCTGCGCAAGGCCGGCTTCGAAAAGGTCTTCGTGCTCGACGGCGGCATCGGTGCCTGGCAGCAGGCCGGCCTGCCGATGGCCAAGGGCCGCTGACCCGGCAGCGCCGTAGAGCCGACCCATGGTCGGCTGAGGCCGCCGCAGCCGACCATGGGTCGGCTCTACATGCGATAATCGCCGTCTTTTCCCGAAATCAGTGCGCGACCGCGCCGGAGCAAAGAGAACCATGGCCGAGCAGGACCTCCAGGGCGGCACCACCGCCAACGACGTCGCCCAGGGCGCGATGTTCACCGTCGAGAAGCTGTACGTGAAGGACGTCTCCTTCGAGGCGCCGGGCGCGCCGCAGGTCTTCGGCGAGCAGGGCCAGCCGCAGCTGCAGCTGAACCTGTCGCAGAAGGTGCAGCGCCTGGCCGACAACGCATACGAAGTGGTGCTGGGCGTGACCCTGACCTGCACCGTCAACGAGAAGGCCGCCTACGTGGCCGAAGTGCAGCAGGCGGGCGTGTTCGGCCTGGCCGGCTTCGACGCGCAGGGCCTGGACATGATGCTCGGCACCCATTGCCCGAACGTGCTGTTCCCGTACGCGCGCCAGGCTGTCGGCGAGCTCGTGTCGTCGGGCGGCTTCCCGCCGTTCCTGCTGCAGCCGATCAACTTCGAGAACCTGTACGCCGAGACGCTGCGCCAGCGCGCGGCGCAGGGCGACGGCGCCGGCCTGGCCGACGCGGAAACCGCCGGCAACGCCTGATCCGGCATGCCTGTGACGGGCATGAACGTCGCCGTCCTCGGTGCCGGTTCCTGGGGCACCGCCCTTGCCGCGCTGATCGCGCGGCACGGGCACGCGGTCACGTTGTGGGGCCGCGACGCCGATGTCGTGGCCGCCATCAACGCGCGCCACGAGAATCCGCATTACCTCCCCGGCATCACCTTGCCGGCGGAACTGCGCGCGACCACTGATCTCGCCGACGCGATGTCCGGCGCCGGCCTGGTGCTGGTCGTCGTGCCGTCGCACGCGTTCACCGCGACCCTGCACGCGCTCGCGCCGCTGCGTCCCGCCGATGCGGGCGTGGCGTGGGCGACGAAGGGGTTCGAGCCCGGTTCGGGCCGCTTCCTGCATGAAGTCGCCGCGGACACGCTGGGTCCCGGCGTCCCGCTCGCCGTCGTCACCGGTCCGTCGTTCGCGAAGGAAGTCGCGCAGGGCCTGCCCACCGCGCTGACGGTACAGGGCGACGACGCCGCGTTCGTGCAGCAGGTCGCCGGCGTGCTGCACGGCCCCGGCTTCCGCGCCTACACCGGCGACGACATGCGCGGCGCCGAACTCGGCGGCGCGATGA
>CAMLSB010000141.1 GCA_946482565.1 uncultured Lysobacteraceae bacterium
GCGACCAGGGAATGGATCGAACCGATGTTGACGATGCGACCGTGGCCGCGCTCGCGCATGCCTGGCAACACGGCTCGGGTCAGGCGAGCCACGCCGACCAGCATCACCTGGACGAGGAAGTCCCATCGATCCATCGGGAATTCCTCCAGCGGCGCGACGTGCTGCAGGCCGGCGTTGTTCACCAGGACCTCGACCGGGCGCGAAGCGGCTAGCGCGGCGGCGATGCTTTCATCGGAGGTGACATCGAGCACGAGGGCCTCGGCGGACCCGCCCGCAGCCACGATCGCGCGTGCCACGGCTTCCGCGGGCGCAAGCGCGACATCGGTGACGATGAGATGGTGCCCGGCGGCGGCCAGCCCGGCGGCAATGCCGGCGCCGATGCCGGATCCGGCCCCGGTGACGAGGATGTTTCGCGTGTCCATGGTTGGTTCGCAGGGGAGACGCCTAAGCGTAGCAGGGGTGCGGGCAGGGGCGGCCACACGGCAACTTGACCCGCGAGGGGCTATCGTCGCGCTTTGGGTCCGGGAGACGCGCCATGCAGCAGTTCAGGATCGGTTGCCTCGTCGGCAGCCTGTCGAGCACCTCGATCAACCGGAAGCTCTCGAAGGCGCTGATCCGGCTCGCGCCCGCGCAGCTCGACTTCACCGAAATCCCGTTCCGCGACCTGCCGCTCTACTCGCCGGACTACGACGCCGACTATCCGCAGGTCGCGCGCGACTTCAAGCAGGCGATCGCGAGGGTCGACGGCGTGCTGTTCGTGACGCCCGAATACAACCGGTCGATCCCGGGCGCGCTCAAGAACGCCATCGACTGGGCGAGCCGCCCCTACGGCACCAACAGTTTCACGCGCAAGCCCTCGGGCGTGATCGGCACGTCGCCCGGCGCGATCGGCACCGCGCTGGCGCAGCAGGATTTGCGCGCGGTGCTCAGCTTCTGCAACTCGCCGCAGATGAATTCGCCCGAGGCTTACCTCCAGATGAAGCCCGGACTGGTCAACGACGACGGCGAAGTCACCGACGCCTCGACCGAGGAGTTCCTGCGCAATTTCATGCACGAGTACGCGCGTTTCGTCGAGCGCGTCCTCACCGTGCTGCCGCGCGAGGATTGAACGCATGACGCAACCCAGGCGCCATTTCTCGATGTTGCGCGAATTCCAGCTCGCCGACTGGTTCACGCTCGGCAACGCGTTCTGCGGCACCGGCGCGATCTTCGCGGCGATGCGCTTCCTGCAGGAAGGCGTGGTCGCGGACCTGCTGTGGGGCATGGCGCTGATCCCGCTGGCGTTCGTGTTCGATGCGCTGGACGGGCGCATCGCGCGCTGGCGCAAGGTCGCCTCGACGCTGGGGCGCGAACTCGATTCGCTGGCCGACGTCATCTCCTTCGGCGTGGCGCCGGCCGCCCTGGGCTACGCCTGCGGCCTGCAGGGCGGCTGGGACTGGCTGGTGCTGTCGTACTTCGTCGGCTGTGGCGTGAGCCGCCTGGCGCGCTACAACGTGACCGCCGAGGCGCTGTCGGGCGACGAGGGCAAGGTGAAGTTCTTCGAAGGCACGCCGATCCCGACCAGCGTGGCGATCGTCGGGCTGCTTGCCGTCGCGGCCTTCGGCGGCCGGCTCGGCCCGGAGCTGTGGGGCGGGGCGTGGCGGCTGGGGCCGTGGCTGCTGCATCCGCTGGTGCTGGTGTACGCGCTCTCGGGCTCGCTGATGATCAGCAAGACGCTGCGCATCCCCAAGCCGTGAGCGGCGGGCCGTGAGCGGCGGCTCGCCAGCCGCTGGCTGCAAGCAACCGCCCACGCGCGGCTGATAGCATGGGGTCGTCACCACGGAGGCCCCCATGCCAGGCAGTTATCCCGGTTTCGACATGTTCGCCCGGATGCAGGAAGTCGCATCGCGCATGGCCGCGGGCGGCGCCAGCCCGGATGCGCTCGCCAGCGAGTGGAAGCGCGCGCTCGGCGCGACGTCCCCCAATCCCTTCGCCAGCGCCTTCCAGGCGATGGGCGGGCAGGGCATGCAGGGCCTCGACGGCTGGAACGCCGCGGTCGCGCCCTGGCTCGAAGCCGCGCGACGCGAGGGCGGGGCGCTGCTCGGGCTGCCGGCCTTCGGCATCGGCCGCGAGCACCAGGAGCGGCTGCAGGCGCTCGCGCAGGCGCAGCTCGAATCCGCACGGCGCGAGGGCGAGTTCAACCTGCTGATGCTGCGCGCGCTGGAGCGCGCGCACGCGCTGTTCGGCGCGAAGCTGACGCAGCGCTCGGCGCCCGGCAAGGCGCTGGACAGCGCCCGCGCGCTGTTCGACCTGTGGATCGATGCCGCCGAAGAGGCGTATGCGGAGATTGCGTTGTCGCCCGAATTCCGCAGCGCGTACGGCGCTCTGGTGAACGCGCAGATGCGCGTGCGCCAGGGCGTGCAGCGCGAAGTCGAACAGGCGGCCGCGCAGGTCGGCATGCCGACGCGCACCGAGATCGACGCGGCGCATCGCCGCATCGCCGAACTGGAGCGCGCGCTGCGACGCATGCGCGATGGCGCGGACGTCGCGCCGGCCGCACCCCCGCGCGCCGCGAAGGCCGCGCCGACACCCGCCAGGAGGCCGGCCGCTGCCGGGAAGCCGGCCGCTGCCGTGAAGCCGGCCGCGGCCGCGAAGAAATCCGCCGCGCCGAAGCGCGCATCCGCGCCTCCCCCCGCGTTGAAGAAGTCCGGGTCCAGGGCTGCGCCGAAAAAGCCGATGCCCAGGAAGCCCGCGCCCGCCGCGAGGACGAAGCGATGAACAGCCCGTTCGCCTTCACCCCCGAAAGCCTCGCGTCCGAAGCGCTCGCATTCCAGAAGAAGGCTGGCGCCGCGCTCGAGACGCTGCGCAACGTCGGTGACTACGACTACGGCGCCACCGCGCGAGAGGAAGTCTGGCGCGACGGCAAGGTCGTGCTGTACCGCTACCGCGGCGACGGCAAGCCCGCCGCGAAGGTGCCGTTGCTCATCGGCTACGCGCTGGTGAACCGACCTTACATGGTCGACCTGCAAGCCGACCGCTCGATCGTGAAGGGCCTGCTCGCGCGCGGCGAGGACGTCTACATCATCGACTGGGGCTATCCGGATCGTTCCGACCGCTACCTCACCCTCGAGGATTACATCGAGCGGTTCCTCGGCGGCGCGGTCGACTACCTGCGCAAGGCGCACGGCCTCGATGCGATCAACCTGCTCGGCATCTGCCAGGGCGGTGCGTTCTCGCTGTGCTACGCATCGCTGCATCCCGGGAAGATCCGCAACCTGATCACCATGGTCACGCCCGTCGACTTCCATACCCCGGACAACATGTTGTCCAACTGGGTGCAGGAGATGGACGTGGACCTGTTCGTGGATACGCTCGGCAACGTGCCGGCGGACCTCATGAACTGGTGCTACCTGATGCTCAAGCCGTTCCGGCTGAACCTGCAGAAGTACGTCGGCCTGGTGGACATCCTCGACGACCGCAAGGCGACGGAGGACTTCCTGCGCATGGAGAAGTGGATCTTCGACTCGCCCGACCAGGCGGGCGAAGCCTTCCGCCAGTTCCTGAAGCAGTTCTACCAGCGCAACGGTTTCGTCAACGGCGGCATCGACATCGGCGGGCGCGAAGTGCACCTGGGCCTGGTCGAAATGCCGGTGCTGAACATCTATGCCGAGCAGGACCACCTGGTGCCGCCGGACGCGTCGCGCGCGCTGAAGGGCCTGGCCGGCACGAAGGACTACACCGAGCTGTCGTTCCGTGGCGGCCACATCGGCATCTACGTGTCCGGCCGCGCGCAGAAGGAAGTGCCGCAGGCGATCCACGACTGGCTCGCCGCGCGCTCGCGTTGACATTCACCTCGAGGCTTGCAACCACATGACCACCGAATCGCGCCCGCTCACCCGTTCCCGCAGCGACCGCATGCTCGCCGGCGTCATCGGTGGCATCGCCCGCCGTTTCGGCTGGGATTCGAACCTCACCCGCATCGGCTACGTGGTCCTGTCGATCGCATCGGCGGCGTTCCCCGGCATCCTGGTCTACCTGATCCTGTGGCTGTTGATGCCGGAGGAATGAACGGCGGCGCCCGCGCCTGGGCACGGCGCGCGCTCTGCGCGCTCGGCATGGCGTGGGCCGCGCCGAACACGGCCATCGGCCTGCTGCTGGGCGCGGCCGCCATGTCGCGAGGGGCATATCCACGCTTGCGCACGCGCGACCTCGCGCTGGTGTTCCATGCCGTGCCGTGGGGGCCGGGCGGCGCGCTCACCATCGGCAACGTGATCCTGCACACCGGCCACGATCTCGATGAGCGCTGCTACACCTACGCGCGCGTCGCCGGCGAGACCGCCGACGCGCCGATCGGGATGGGCGACCACGAACGCGCGCACGTGTTGCAGTACATGGTGCTCGGGCCGCTGTTCCTGCCGCTGTACCTGGCGTGCGGCGGCGTGCGCGGCAGCAACCGTTTCGAACGCGCCGCGGACCGGTATGCGATGTCAGGGCGTGGCTGGTGGCCGTGGAACATCGATTGATGCGGCGACGCAACAGCATGGATCCACGCTCGGCGCCTGCCGACGAACGGTCGGCGCTTTTTACGCCTGCATAACGGGCATTGCGCTAACCTGCACGCGTCGAGGAAAAAGAAGCACGCGACGGCAAGTCAAAGGACCCAGTTCGCAAGAACGCAGTTCGCGACTTCCAGCGCTGGTTTCAACAGCTTCGGCATCGAAGGCTCAGCCGACCGGGTGTCAAAACCCGGGAGACTGGGCCTTCACTTTTGGTGCCGGAAGTGGGACTCGAACCCACACGCTTTCAAGGGCGGCGGATTTTGAGTCCGCTGCGTCTACCGATTCCGCCATTCCGGCGCGG
>CAMLSB010000142.1 GCA_946482565.1 uncultured Lysobacteraceae bacterium
CCTTGTTCTGCGTGCTGCTGCCGCCGGGCAGGAAGAACTGCGCGATGGTCAGCTTGACCTGGCCAAAGCGCGGCTTCTCGTTCGCCGGCCAGCGGTCGAGGTCGACCATGTTCTGCACGGTGCCCTTGCCGAAGGTCGGCTCGCCGACGATCAGGCCGCGGCCGTAATCCTGGATCGCGCCGGCGAAGATCTCCGACGCCGACGCCGAGCCGCGATTGACCAGCACCGCGAGCGGACCGTCCCAGGCGACGCCGGCATTGTCGTCGCTCTCGACGCTGACGCGGCCGCCGGATTCGCGCACCTGCACCACCGGGCCCTTGTCGATGAACAGGCCGGTGAGCTCGATCGCCTCGCTGAGCGAGCCGCCGCCGTTGTTGCGCAGGTCCATCACCACGCCGTCGACCTTCTGCGCGCGGAACTGCGCGAGCAGGCGGGCAACGTCGCGGCTGGCGGACACGTAGTCGTCGCTGTTGCTGCGGCGCGCGTTGAAGTCCTGGTAGAAGCCGGGCAGCTCGACCACGCCGATGCGGCGCGCCGGCATGCTGCCGCGCGCGGGGATTTCGATCACCTTGGCCTTGGCGGCGTCCTCGGTGAGCTTGATCTTGTCGCGCACCAGCACCACGCGGCGCGGCTTGCTGTCCATGCCGGCTTCCGGGGGGATCACGTCCAGGCGCACCTGCGTGCCCTTCGGGCCCTTGATCTTCGCGACCACGTCGTCCAGGCGCCAGCCGACGATGTCTTCCATCGGCGTGCTGCCGCCCTGGCCGACGGCGACGATGCGGTCGCCGGCTTCGAGCTGGCCGCTCTTGATGGCGGGGCCGCCGGGCAGCACCTCGCGGATCACGGTCACGTCGTCCTGCTTCTGCAGCTGCGCGCCGATGCCTTCCAGCGACAGCGACATCTGCTGGTTGAAGCGATCCGCCGTGCGCGGATCCATGTAGTCGGTGTGCGGGTCGATCGCCGCCGTGTACGCGTTGAGGAAACTGCTGAACGCGTCGGTCGAGTCGAGCTCGGCGACGGTGCGCGCCAGGTTGGCGTAGCGCTTGTCGAGCGTCTTGCGGATCTCGTCGGGTTTCTTGCCCGCCAGCTTGAGCCGCAGCCAGTCGTTGCGCACCGACTGCTTCCACAGCGCGTCGAGGTCGGCGGACGTCGCCCACGCGGCGTCCTTGCGGTCGTACTGCCAGCGGTCGTTGCCGGAGAAATCGAAGATGTCCTGCTTCAGCAGCGCGCGCGAATACGCCGAGCGCTCGGCGACGCGCTGCTTGTACAGCGCGAACATCGCGTAGGCGGGGTCGAGCTTGCCGCTCTTGATCGCGTCGTCGAGGCTGGTCCTGTACTGCGAGAACTTCGCCACGTCGCCCGCGGTGAAGAACATCTTGCTGCCGTCGAGCGCCTCCAGGTAGCGTTTGAACACGTCCTGCGACAGCGCGTCGTCCAGCGCGCGCGGGCGGTACGCGTAGCGGCTGTCGGAGAGCAGCCCGTAGACGAGGCGCGCGGTGGTCGCCTGGTCGGCGGTGGGGCCCGCGGCGATGGCCGCACTCTGGTCGGCCGAAGGCCGCGCCAGCAGCGCCACCGGGGTGGCGAGGGCGAGGGCCAGCAGGGCATGTTGCAGTTTCATTCGGGCTCCGCGGCCTCGGCCGCCGTGAACGCCAGTGGGGACCGGCAGGGTGTTACGAGGTTCGACCACCCGCCAGTGCCGGAAGTTGCGCAGCTTCGGCCGCCTGGCGGTCGGCGTGGTACGAGGATCGCACGAGCGGGCCCGACGCAACATGAGCGAAACCCAAACCGAGCCCGAACGCCTCGAGGTCCGCGTACTCCTGCGGGGTCCAGTAGCGCAGGACCGGATGGTGGTGGGCGCTGGGCTGCAGGTACTGGCCGATCGTGACCATGTCCACGTCGTGGGCGCGCAGGTCGCGCAGGGTGCCGTGGACCTGCTCCAGGGTCTCGCCCAGGCCGAGCATGATCCCGGACTTGGTGGTCACGTCCGGGTGCCGGGCCTTGAACTCGCGCAGCAGCGTCAGCGACCACTGGTAGTCGGCGCCGGGCCTCACGTTCCTGTACAGGTCCGGCACGGTTTCGACGTTGTGGTTGAACACGTCCGGCGGATTCGCCGCGAGGATGTCGAGCGCGCGCTCCATGCGGCCCTTGCCGCGGAAGTCGGGCGTCAGGATCTCGACCTTCGTGCCGGGGCTCATCTCGCGGATCGCGGTGATGCAGTCGACGAAATGCGCCGCGCCACCGTCGCGCAGGTCGTCGCGGTCGACGCTGGTGACGACCACGTACTTCAGGCCCATGTCCTTCACCGTCTGCGCCAGGCGCAGCGGCTCGGCCGGATCCGGCGGCTTCGGACGGCCGTGGGCGACGTCGCAGAAACTGCAGCGGCGCGTGCACACCTCGCCCAGGATCATGAAGGTCGCGGTGCCGTGGCCGAAGCACTCGTGGATGTTCGGGCAGCTGGCTTCCTCGCACACGGTGACCAGGCGGTTCTCGCGCAGCTTGGCCTTGAGCAGCGCCACCGAATTGCCCGACGGGATCCGCACCCGGATCCACGACGGCTTGCGCAGCACCGGCGCGTCGGCGAACTGCACCGGCGAGCGCGCGATCTTGTCGCCCGCGACCTGGCGCACGCCCGGCTCCAGCGACGCGGGTTCGACGCCGGATTGCAGGGTCACGATGGGGATGGACCGGGGGGCCGCGGCGTCGCTGTTCATGCCGCCATTGTCGCATCCGCGGCCCGCAGCCGCAGGCTGAGCCGGTGGGCCAGGGCGGCCAGCAGCACCGGTTTCACCGCATCCAGGCCGGTCGGGCCGCCGAGGTCGGACATCGACACGACCTCCAGCCCGGCATACCCGCAGGGGTTGATCCGGGCGAAGGGCTCCAGGTCCATCGCGATGTTGAACGCGAGCCCGTGGAAGGTGCTGCCGCGGCGCACCCGGATCCCGAGCGCGGCGACCTTGGCGCCGTTCACGTACACGCCCGGAGCGCCTTCGCGGCGCTCGCCGTGGATGTTCCATTCGCCGAGCGTGTCGATCACCGCCTGCTCGATGCGGCAGACGTACTCGCGCACGCCGGTCTTCAGCCGGCGCAGGTCGAGCAGCGGATAGGCGACGATCTGCCCGGGACCGTGGTAGGTCACCTGCCCGCCGCGGTCCACGTTCAGCACGGGGATGTCGCCGGGCGCGAGCACGTGCTCGGGCTTGCCGGCCTGGCCGAGGGTGAAGACCGGGTCGTGCTCGACCAGCCAGAGTTCATCGGGCGTGGCGTCCGTGCGCGCGTCGGTGAAAGCCTGCATCGCGCGCCACACCGGCTCGTAGGCCTGCCGGCCGAGGTCGCGCACCAGGCAGTCGCGCGCGGGCGACGCCTCGACGCCTTCGACCCCGCAACTCACAGCGTCCACTTCACCTCGGGATGCTCACGCAGCACGGCGTGCGCGACGTCGTACTGTTCGCGCGACTCGGCACGGAACGCGAGCTTCACCGACACGAACTTGCCGCCGCTGGACTCGCGCACGGCGACGGTTTCGCGCAACACCTGCAGGCCGGCGGCCTCCAGCAACGCGGGGATCTGCTCTTCCAGGCCGCTGCCGGCGGCGCCCATCGCGGTGATCTCGAAGTCGCCGGGGAACTGGAAACCGTGTTCGGGATTGTCGGAATGGATGTCCATGCCGGCATTATGGGGCCGCCCCGCGGTGAACCCAACCCGCCCGCCACGGCGGCGTAACATGCGCCGATGGACACCGCGAGCCTGCTGTGGGGCACCGTCTTCGGCGCGATCGGCGCCGGCTACATCCTGTACGCCCGGCGCCAGCGCGAGGCGATCCCGCTGCTGTGCGGGATCGGCCTGGTGGGCTTCACATGGTTCGTGACGAACCCGTGGGCGATCGTGCTGGTGGGCGCCGCGCTGATGGCGGCGCCGTTCGTGGCACGACGCTACTTCTGACCCAGGCCCGGCTTTTGATCAGACAGAGTCCCACCACATCCAGAATTCGTCCCACAGGCGCTTGAAGAAGCCGCCTTCCTCGACCGCCTGCAGCGCGACCAGCGGCCGCTGCGCGACGACCTTGCCGTCGAGCGTCACCTTCACGGTGCCGATGCGCTGGCCCTTGGCGATCGGCGCGACCAGCTGCTTCGGCACGTCGATCGACGGCTTGAGCTGCGCGTACTTGCCGCGCGGCAGGCTCACGAGCAGCGGCTCGGCGACGCCCAGGCTCACTTCGGGCTCGGCGCCCTTCCACACCTTCTGCTTCGCGATCGCCTTGCCGGCGTCGTAGAGCTTGTGCGTCTCGTAGAAGCGGAAACCCCAGTTCAGCAGCGCCTGCGCATCGACCGCACGCTGGTTCTCGCTGGTGTCGCCGAGCACCACCGCGATCAGCCGCTGGTCGCCGCGCATCGCCGACGCCATCAGGCAGTAGCCGGCGTTGGACGTGTGCCCGGTCTTGATGCCGTCCACCGACGGATCGCGCCACAGCAGCAGGTTGCGGTTGGGTTGCGTGATCGGGCCGACCGTGAATTCCTTGATCTTGTTGTACGAATACGCGACGGGGAAATCGCGGATCAGCGCGCGCCCGAGCAGCGCGAGATCGTGCGCCGTCGAGTAGTGGCCTTCCGCCGACAGCCCGTGCGGGTTCACGAAGTGCGAATTCTTCATGCCGATGCGCTGCGCGTACGCATTCATCAGCGAGGCGAACGCCTGCTCGCTGCCGGCGACGTGCTCGGCCAGCGCGATCGCGGCGTCGTTGCCCGACTGCACGACCATGCCCTTTTCCATCTCGACCAGCGGCGCGGTCT
>CAMLSB010000143.1 GCA_946482565.1 uncultured Lysobacteraceae bacterium
CATCAGCGACTACGCGCTGCACGCCGGCCACGCCGACTGCGGCCAGCAGACCTTGTTGTTCATGGCGTTGCTGCGGCTCAATGGCATCCCGGCGCGCTGGCAATCCGGGATGATGTTCGCCGACGACGGAACGAAGCAGACGTACTGGAACCTGCACGACTGGGGCCAGCTGTACATCGCCCCTTACGGCTGGATGCCGATGGATGTCACCTTCGGTCGCCTCGACGACGCCGACCCGGCCGTGGCCGGTTTCTACCTCGGCGGCCTCGACGGTTACCGCATCGCCTTCAACGACGACTACAGCCGGCCCTTCGAGCCGGCCAAGCGGCATTTCCGTTCCGAAACCGTGGACCTGCAGCGCGGGGAAGCGGAGTGGAGCGGCGGCAACCTGTATTTCAACCAGTGGGACTACGACTTCGTAGCCACGCCACAACCATAAGCAGCCCTGGGGAGAGGATATGAGCAGCACCCGCAATTTGCGCAAGTCCGTACTTTGCATGGCGATGGGCGCCTGCCTGTCGTCGCTCGTCGCGGGCCCCGTGCTGGCGCAGGCCGTCACCGGTGCCGTGGCGGGCCGCGCCCCGGCCGGCACGACGGTCACGATCTCCAATCCGGCGACGGGCCAGACCCGCACCGCGACCGTCGGCGCGGACGGCAGTTACCGCATCGCCCAGCTGGCACCGGGCCAGTACACCCTGACCACCGGATCGGGCGCGCCCGTTTCCGTCGTCGTGTCCCTCGGCGGCACCACCAACGTCAACCTGGGCAACGACGGCGCGGTCGACCTCGCCACGGTGCAGGTGATGGGTTCCGCCGTCGTCAATCGGGTGGACGTGTATTCCACCGAGAGCTCGACCAACATGACCCGCCAGGAACTGGCGCGCCTGCCCGTCGATCAGAGCCTGGGATCGGTGGCGCTGCTTGCGCCCGGCGTGGTGAGCTCCGGCGCGACGTTCGGCGGCCTCACCTTCGGCGGCTCGTCGGTGGCGGAGAACGTCGTCTACATCAACGGCATGGACGTCACCGATCCGTACCGCCGCCAGGGTTACTCCTCGGTGCCGTACAACTTCTACGAGGAAGTGCAGGTCAAGACCGGCGGTTACTCCGCGGAATTCGGCCGCAGCACGGGTGGCGTCATCAACGCCGTGACGCGTTCGGGCGGCAACGACTTCCATGCCGGTGCCGAAGTCACGCTGGAGCCCCGTGCCTGGAATTCACCGAAGACGGACCATTTCCACGACGACGGCACGATCGACGAGCGCGACCGCACCAGCCGCGATGGCGGCTCGTTCTACAAGGCCAACATCTGGGCGTCCGGCGCGATCGTCAAGGACAAGCTGTTCTTCTTCGGCATGTACGAGATGCGCGACAGCAAGCCCCGCGACGTCGACACCACGGAAGCCTGGTACACCAAGAGCAACAACGATTTCTGGGGCGGCAAGATCGACTGGCACATCGACGAGAACAACCTGATCGAACTCCTGGCCTTCTCCGACAAGGCCGACTCCACGACCGACAACTATGCGTACGACTGGGATACCTCGACGCTCGGCGACTGGCAGGGCAGCAGCAACTCCGGATCCGGCGGCGACAACTGGTCCGCGACCTACACCGGCCACTTCGGCGACAACTTCGTGGCCAAGGCCATGTATGGCGTGAACAAGCGCAGCGCGCTCGGCGGCACGCCGCTGGACGGCGATTGCAGCATCGTCTCCCGTACCGGCGCCTTCAACGGCGCGTATGGCGCTCCGACCACGCCCATCGGCTGCCACCCGAGCAACAGCAGCATCAGCAGCCGCTTCGACAAGCGCCAGGTCTCGCGACTCGACTTCGAATGGACGCTCGGCAGCCACCTCCTGCGCTTCGGCTGGGACAAGGAGGTCATGGACTCCGACAGCTCGGTGGTGTACCCCGGCGACGGCAGCAGCTACACGGTTTCCGTCATCAACAACACGACCGGGACCAGCGAACTCAATGGCGTGCCCCTGGCGCCGGGCCTCAATCCCTACGTCGACGTGCGCCACTACGTGACCGGCGCGCCGGTCAGCACCGACGCGCAGGCGATCTACATCGAGGACAACTGGAACATCACGCCCAACCTGCTGCTGAACATCGGCATCCGCGGCGACAAGTTCGAGAACACCCTCGCCTCCGGCGCGACCTTCGCCAAGGCCGACTTCAGCGACATGATCTCCCCGCGCCTGGGCTTCAGCTGGGACATGAACGGCGACGGCACCACGAAGCTGTTCGGCAACGCGGGCCGCTACTACATCCCGCTGACCAACAAGCTCACCGACTATTTCGGCGGCGGCACGACGGACGAGCACACCTACTACAAGTTCAACGGCTGGACCGAGATGAAGCACCCGATCACGGGCGCCACCTATCTCGTGCCGAACCTGGGCGCGCAGATCGGCCCGGTCAACACCGACGGCAACGTCCCCGCGCCGGACGACGTGCGCACGGCGGTCGCGCGCGACCTGAAGCAGGTCTTCCAGGACGAATACATCCTCGGCTTCCAGAAGGCGATCGACCAGGCGTGGTCGTACGGCGTGAACGCGACGTACCGCGAAGTCACGCGCGCCATCGAGGACGTGAGCATCCGCCACGTCGATGGCTGCCCCTGGTACTCGGGCGACTACCCGATCCTCAACCCGGGCGAGACCAACACCCTCTGGTGTCCGGACACGAACGACTGGGTCACCTTCGACAATTCGGTGGACGGCTACAAGGCGTCGGGCAGCGGCACGATCTTCGGCTACAAGAAGCCCAAGCGCACGTACAAGGCGGTCGAATTGCAGCTCGATCGCGCGTGGGACGGCAAATGGTCGTTCAATGCCAGCTACCTGTGGTCGAAGAGCGAAGGCAACATCGAGGGCCCGGTGAATTCCGACACGGGGTACGCCGACACCAACCTCGTGCAGTTCTACGACCACCCGGCGGTCAACGAACGCTATGGCGTCCTCTTCAACGATCATCGCCACCAGTTCAAGTTCCGCGGCGCGTACAAGTTCAACGAGATGTGGAGCGTTGGCGCGACCTTCTCCGCCGTTTCCGGCGGGCCGATCACGGCGTTCGGCGTGCGCTGGCCCGACGACAACCGCGGCTTCGGCCCCGGCGAGTTCAGCGGCGGCGGTTCGGGCTGGCTGTGCGTGTCCGGTTGCGGCAGCTACACCACCCGCGAACTGGTGTACACGCCGCGGGGCGCGTTCGGCCGGATGCCGTGGGTGAAGGACCTGAGCGGCAGCGTGACCTGGACCCTGCCCGTGGAGGGCGTGGACCTGAAGGCGCGCCTGTCGATCTACAACCTGCTCAACAGCCAGACGGTCGTCAACGTGCACTCGCGCTACGAGAGCGCGCCGGGCGCCAAGATGCCGTACTTCGGCGAAGGCACCGTGTGGCAGGGGCCGCGCACCGCGCAGCTCGTCGTGACCTACAACTTCTGATGATGTAACCCCCTGGGCGGCCCGCGTGTCGGGCCGCCCCTTTTTTTGGGGCAAGGAACGACATGCAACATGGCAATGCCCGCGGCGGCGCGGGAACCTGCGAGGGCGTCGACCTGGCGTCGCTCGCTCAGCGCGAGGGCACGCCGCTCCACGTGTATTCGGCGGCGGCGATCCGCGGGCGCCTGCGGGGCTTGCAGGCGGCGCTGGCCGGGATGGATGCGGGCGTGTGCTATGCGGTGAAGGCCAACAGCAACGGGGCGATCCTGCGGCTGCTGGCGGAAGAAGGGGCCGGGGCGGACATCGTGTCCGGCGGCGAATTGTGGCGGTCGCTGCGCGCGGGGATTCCCGCCGGGCGGATCGTCTTTTCCGGCGTGGGGAAATCCGCCGGCGAGATCGCGCAGGCGCTGGAGGCGGGCGTCGCGCGTTTCAACGTCGAATCGCGCGCGGAGCTCGAGCTGTTGCAGGCGATCTCGTCGGCGCGCGGCCAGGTCGCGCGCGCGGCGGTGCGGATCAATCCCGACGTCGACGCGCTGACCCACGCCAAGATCTCCACCGGCAAGTCGGAGAACAAGTTCGGCGTGTCGATCGCGGAAGCGCGCGCGTGGTTCGCCCAGGCCGATCGCTGGCCGTCGGTGCGCCTGGACGGCCTGCACATGCACATCGGCTCGCAGATCCTGAGCCTCGAGCCGGTGCGGCAGGCGCTGCGGCGCATGGCCGGTTTCTGGCGTGAACTCCAGGCGGCGGGCCACCACATCGCCGGCATCGACGTCGGCGGCGGCCTCGGCGTGCGCTATCGCGACGGCGAGCGCGCCATCGCCGCGGCCGAGTACGTCGCGGAAATCCGCAAGGCGCTCGCGGGCTTCGACGGCCGGCTCCTGCTCGAGCCGGGCCGCTACCTCGTGGCCGAAGCGGGACTGCTGCTCAGCCGCGTGCTGCTGGAGAAGGAGGGCGAGGGACGGCGGTTCCTCGTGCTCGACGCGGCGATGAACGACCTGCTGCGGCCGAGCCTGTACGACGCCTGGCACGACATCGTGCCCATCGGCGACGCGGCCGGCAGGCCGGAAACGGAATACGACGTGGTCGGGCCGGTGTGCGAAACCGGCGACACCTTCGCGACCGGACGCAGGCTGCCGCGCTGCGAGGCCGGCGACCTGGTCGCGATCCTGGGCACGGGCGCGTACGGCGCATCGATGGCGTCCACCTACAACTCGCGCCCGCTGGCGGCCGAAGTGCTCGTCGATGGCGACCGGTACGCGGTCGTGCGACGCAGGCAGGCGCTGGATGAGATGATCGAGGGCGAACAGCCCGCCGCCGGCTGGAAA
>CAMLSB010000144.1 GCA_946482565.1 uncultured Lysobacteraceae bacterium
CGCGGATGCAGCACCTTGGCGCCGGTGGTCGCGATTTCCTGCGCCTCGGCGTAGTCGAGCCGCGCGAGCAGGCGTGCGTCGGGCACTTCGCGCGGGTTCGCGCTGAACATGCCCGGCACGTCGGTCCAGATCTCCACCTGCTGCGCGCGCAACAGCGCACCGAAGCAGGAGGCCGAAGTATCCGAGCCGCCGCGCCCGAGGATCGCGGTCGCGCCATCGCCGTGGCGGGCGATGAAACCCTGGGTCAGCAGCATGCGTGCCGGCTGCTGCGCGGCGAAGCGCACGCGCCAGGCGTCGTCGGCGAGATGGCCGCAGGTCGCCGACAGGCGCATCGACCAGGCGTTCTGGTTCGGCAGCGCCACCGCATCGAGCCAGTCGCGCGCGTCGCACCAGCCGAAGTCGAGGCCCTGCGCGCGCAGGTAGGCCGCGCCGAGCGTGGACGACAGCAGTTCGCCCTGCGCCAGCATTTCGGCCTGCCATTCGAGCGCGCGCGTCGCGGCGCGCGGATCGCCCGCCAGCGCGTGCAGCGCCGCGAGCCGCGCGCCCAGCACCGGATCGGGATCGAGCCCCAGCTCGAGCGCGAACGCGCGATGCCGCGCCGCGATGGCCGCCGCGCGCGCGGCCGCATCGTCGCCGCCGCAGATCGCCTGCAGTTCGTTGGTCGTGCCGGAAAGCGCCGACACCACGACCAGGATCCGCGCGCCGCTGCGCTCGGCGCGCTCGCGCGCGATGCGGCCGATGGTGTCCCAGCGCTCGCGGCGCGACACCGAAGTGCCACCGAACTTGAGCACGATCCAGCGATCGGGAGGAGTCATCTCGCCTGCGGACGAATGTAGGAGGGGGAGCCCGTAGAATCCCGTCGCTTGCCTGCGACGCCGGGCATCGCATTCTAGACGACCAGACGCCCACCGGACCCCACGCCATGGCCGCGCGCCGCTACTTCCAGCTCGACGTCTTCGCCGACCGCCCCGGCGCCGGCAACCCGCTCGCCGTCGTCCTCGACGCCGAAGGCCTCGACGTCGACGCCATGCAGGCGATCGCCCGCTGGACCCGCCTTCCCGAGACGACCTTCGTGTTGCCGCCCACCGCACCGGGCGCGAGCTACGGGCTGCGCATCTTCAGCCCGCGCCGCGAAGTGCCTTTCGCCGGCCATCCGAGCGTCGGCACCGCTCACGTCGTGCTCGAGTCCGGCCTGGCCACCCCGCGGGATGGCCTGCTCGTGCAGGAAGGCGTCGCCGGGCTGTTGCCGCTGCGCGTTCGTGGCGAGGGACCCGGGCGCACGGTCGCGGTGCGCACGCCGCGCGCCTCGGTGGTCGAAGTCGCCGCGCCGGGCGACGCGCGCCTCGCGGCGACCGTGCCCGGCCTGGCGCCAGGTGCGCTGCCGCCCGCGCTGGTGGATGGCGGCCGGAAGTGGTGGCTGTACGAAGCGTCCGATGAAGCGGCGTTGCGCGCGACCACGCCCGACTGGGACGCCGTCGAGCGCCTGGCGGAAGCCACCGGCAGCATGGGCGTGTGCGCGTATGCGCGCAGCACGGACCCCGTGTATTACCTCGCGGTGCGCGCGTTCGTCGGCGCGCCCGCACGCTTCGAGGACGCAGCTTCAGGCGCGGCCAACGCGACCCTCGCGGCATGGCTGGCCGAGCGCGGCGCGCTGCCCGGCAACGGCGGCTTCTACCGCGTGAGCCAGGGGCGCGAAGTCGGCCACGACGCGATCATCGAACTCGACGTTGATGCCGCTGGCGACGTGTGGTCGGGCGGTCGCTGCCGCACGGTCGTGCGTGGCGAAATCGACTGGAACGCCGTCGACGCATCCGCACGGCGCTGAGAACGCGCTATTGAAACAGGAGCCGCGGGCGCCTGGAACGCAACCGCGGCTCCTCCGGCTCATTCCGGGTGCACGTCCACGCGCACGCGGATGCGGTCGCCCGGGTCGTACGCGGTGCGCGCAACGTAGGTACGGCCGCCGTACTCGTAGGTCACGTCGTACAGGCCGCGGCCGGACGCCGGATAGGACGGGTACGCCTGTCGCGAATCCACCGGATCGCAGACAGTCACCGTGCCGCCGCCATCGTTGCGGTGCGCATTCTCGTAGACCTGGCGGCCCGCGACGCCGCCGACCGCGGAACCGATCGCCGCGGTGGCGTAACGCGCCGAACCGCCGCCGACCTGGCTGCCCACGACCGCACCGATCACCGTGCCGAGGACGCCGGCCATCGTGCGGCCACCTTCCGTGCCGCGGCTGCGCTGCGTGTTGCCGTAGGCGTCGCCGTTGCCGTAGTAGCGGCCGTCCGGGCCGTAATAGTCGCCGGCGTAGGTATCGCGCCGCGAGGTGCAGCGCTGCGCGTCGGCGGGATAGTTGGTCGCGCCGGTCACCGGGATGACCCGGATCACGCGGGCATAGTCGTAATAACCGCTGCCATTGGCGCCGTTGTCGCCGACGACCGGCGCGCCGTACGGGGAACCGTATTGCGACCCGTATTGCGAGCCGTAGGCCTGCGCGGAAGCCGCGCCGCTGGCGAAGAGCGCAGCACCCAGCAACGGGACAGCGAGGAACTTGTTCGCGACTTTCATGTTGGACTCCGGCGCCAGGGCGACGCTCCAGCGCATCCTCGGGTCACGCCGGTGAAACGATCCTGAACCCGGCCGGCGCACCGCCGCGGCGTTCAGTCACGGTCCTGCCAGCGTTGCCTCGACGGTGATCGGCACGGCGCTGAGCGCCCGCGATACCGGGCAATGCTTGCCGGCATCGTCGGCGATCGCGCGGAACCCGGCGGCGTCCAGCCCCGGCACGCGCGCGGTGACCTTCAGCCGGATCGCGGACAGCGAGGGCCCGCCTTCCATCGACAGGTCGACCTCGGCGCGCGTATCCAGCGCTTCCGGCGGATGGCCGGCCTCGGACAGCTTCGCGGACAGCGCCATGGTGAAGCACCCCGCATGCGCGGCCGCGATGAGTTCCTCGGGATTGACGCCCTTCCGCTCGCCGAAACGCGAAGCGAAACCGTACGGCGTATCGGCCATCAACCCGCTTTCGGGCGTGGACAGCCGCCCCTTGCCGGATTTCAGGTCGCCTTCCCAATGGGCGGTGGCATAGCGCGAGATTCCCATGCGGTGCTCCTTGCAACGGTCTGGAGGGCCAGCTTACGCCTGCGCCCGTGCCGGCCGCGTGGCGGCGCTTGACCCCTGCCCCCTGCTGCGGGAGGCTTGTTTCCCCGTGGGACAGGAGTCCGGCTCATGTCGTATTCGACCGAGCAGATCCGAAACGTGGCCCTCGCAGGCCACCCCGGCGCCGGCAAGACCGTGTTGTTCGAAGCCCTGCTGCATGCCGGCGGCGCGATCCAGGCGGCAGGCAGCATCGAACGCGGGAGCACGGTCTCCGACTTCGATCCGATCGAGAAGGCGCGGGGGCACTCGCTCGATGCGGCGATCGCCAGCACGGATCACGGCGCAGCTGGTGGAGAGCGTGTCCACGTCAACCTGATCGACACGCCCGGATACCCGGATTTCCGCGGTCCCGCGCTGTCGGCGCTCGCGGCCGTCGAAACGGTCGCGATCGTGGTGGATGCCGACACCGGCATCGGCCACGGCACGCGCCGCATGATGGAACACGCCGCAGCGCGTGGCCTGTGCCGCGCGATCGTCGTCAACCGCATCGACCACGAAGGCGTCGACGCCGCGGGCCTGCTCGAGTCCTTGCGCGCAATGTTCGGCGCGGAACTGCTGCCGCTCAACCTGCCCGCCGACGGCGGCCGCCGCGTGGTGGACTGTTTCGGCACCGGCGCGGCGGGTTCCGCCGAAGCCACCGACGCCGGCCCGGTCGGCGAATGGCACCAGCGCATCATCGACCAGGTCGTCGAGGTCAACGAAAAGGTCATGGACCATTACCTCGACGTCGGCGAAGGCGGCCTCTCGGGCGCGGAGTTGCACGACGCGTTCGAGCAATGCCTGCGCGAGGGCCACCTCGTGCCGGTGTGCTTCGTTTCGGCGCGCACGGGCGTGGGCGTGAAGGAGCTGCTTGGCATCGCCGAGCGCCTGTTCCCGCATCCGGGCGAAGCCAATCCGCCGCCGTTCGTGAAGGGCGAAGGCGACGCCGCCGAACCGGTCGTCGCCAGGCCCGATCCATCCGCGCACGTCATCGCCCACGTGTTCAAGATCGGCAACGATCCGTTCGTCGGCAAGATGGGCGTGTTCCGCGTCCACCAGGGCACGGTGCGGCGCGATTCGCAGCTGTTCGTCGGCGACGGGCGCAAGGCGTTCAAGGTCGCGCACCTGTTCAAGCTGCGTGGCAAGGAGCACGTCGAGGTGCAGGAAGCCATCCCCGGCGACATCGCCGCCGTCGCCAAGGTCGACGAGCTGCACTACGACGCGGTGCTCCACGACAGCCATGCCGAGGACCACCTGCACCTGGCGCCGATGGCCTTCCCGAAGCCGATGTTCGGGCTCGCGGTCGAGGCTGCCAGCAAGGGCCAGGAGCAGAAGCTCTCCACCGCGCTGCACAAGCTCGCCGAGGAGGATCCGGCCTTCGCGGTGTCGCACGATGCGGAGCTCAACGAGACGGTGTTGCGCGGCCTTTCCGACCTGCACCTGCGGGTCATGCTCGACCGGTTGAAGGACCGCTACGGCGTCGAGGTGAAGACGCGCCCGCCGCGCATCGCCTACCGCGAAACCATCGGCGCCAAGGCCGAAGGGCACCATCGCCACAAGAAGCAGACCGGCGGCGCCGGCCAGTTCGGCGAGGTGTTCCTGCGC
>CAMLSB010000145.1 GCA_946482565.1 uncultured Lysobacteraceae bacterium
GTTGAAGTTCTTCGGCGCGTAGTACTCGGTCATGTGCTTGCGGTACGCCGGCATCATGTTCGGCGCGCGCGCGTTCACCCAGTCCATCACGGTGCCGGCGGTACGTGTCAGGAAGTTCGCCATGGCTTATGCGGCTCCCTTGGCATTGGCGGGATCGACGCCGATGACCAGCGTGTCGTCGTTCTCGAAGTGGTACGGGGGCACCGGCAGGTTGGCCGGCGCCGGCATGCCCTGGAACACGCGGCCGGCGAGGTCGTAGCGCGACTTGTGGCAGGGGCAGAAGTAGCCGCCCTTCCAGTTCGGGTCGAAGGGCTGCGGCTTCAGTTCCGGCACGAACTCCGGCGCGCAGCCCAGGTGCGTGCAGACCGCGACCAGCACGAGGATCTCGGGCTTGATCGAGCGCCACTCGTTCTTCGCGTACGCCGGCTGCTGGTCGGTGTTGTCCGACTTGGGATCGAGCAGCAGCGAATCCACCTGCTGCAGCGTCGCCAGCATCGCCTGCGAGCGCTTGGCCACGTAGACCGGCTGGCCGCGCCACTTGAGGGTCAGCTGCTGGCCCTCGGCCAGCGCGCTGATGTCCTGGGTCACCGGGGCGCCGGCCAGCTTGGCGCGCGCGCTCGGGTTCCAGGACTTGATGAACGGGACCGCCAGGAATCCGGCTCCCACCGCACCGACCACGGACGTGGTCGCGGTGAGGAACCGGCGCCGGCCCAGGTTCTCGGGACGCTCGCCTTCATTGCCCATCAGGCACTCCGCAAAGACTCGATGACAGATTGCGCGCCTGCCGGGGCCGAAGCCGCGGACAGACAGCTGCAAAGACGCTCAAGTGTAACGGAACGTGAATCCGGCGGACAATGTTTCCCGTGCTGGCGGGTAGGGAAAGCCGCCGGAAACACTGCGAATCCATGGACTTGCGCTCAGCGCGCGGCCACCGTCCCGCGGTAGCGCGCGGCCAGGAGGCCGACCCGCTCCACGTAGCGCCGGGTCTCGGCATAGGGCGGGATGCCCTTGTACTTGTCCACGGCGCCCTCGCCGGCGTTGTAGCCGGCCGCGGCCAGCTTGACGTTGCCGTCGAAGCGCTTGAGCAGCCAGGCAAGGTACTGGACCCCGCCGCGGATGTTCTCGGCGGCGTCGAAGGCATCGCCCACGCCGAAGCGGCGGGCGGTGGCGGGCATCAGCTGCATCAGCCCCTGCGCGCCGACCCGCGACAGGGCGCGCGGATTGAAGGCGGATTCGGCGTGGATGATCGCGCGGACCACGGCCTCGTCGACGCCGTAGCGCTTCGACGCCGCGCTGATCTCGTCGCCGTAGGCACTGGTGTTGAGCCGCACCTTGCCGAAGTTCACGCCGGGGCGGCTGCCGCAGGCGTAGCAGGTCTCGATGTAGCTGTACTGGATGGTCTTCAGCGCGCTGAAGCTGCCGCTCGGGCGGGCGCTGGTGTAGTGGCGCACGCCGTCCTGCACGTAGGAATAGACCTGGCCCGTGATCCGGCGCGGACCATCGGACGGGCGACTGTCGGCAACGGCGGGCGTGGCGACCGGCGGCGCCGGTTCGGGCGTCGCGACCGACGAGGGCGAACCGGCGAACGCATCGGCGGCCGATGGGCCGGACGGCTTCTCGGCGGCAGCGACGGTCTTCCTGGCCGGACGCGCGGCATGCGAGGAGTAGCGCCCGACGACGGTGCAGTCCGCGCCCGGGATCCGGCGGCTCGAATAGCCGTGCGAACCGTCGGCGCCGGCGCAGCGATACACGTTGCCCGCGGCGGCGGGAGCCGCCAGCAGCAGGCATGCGATCGCGATGAGTCCCCGGGCCCCCTTGGTCATGAAGGGAGTGTGTACCCATCACGCCCCGCTGACAAGTATTTGATTTTGCTGAACAAGCCTTCGATTAATGGAATTCCGTGACCGCCCTCGCAAACCGGCGCTCCCGCGGCCGGGCCGCGCCGTTCCGCTAGACTTCGCGCCCCGGCGCGGATTCAACGCCGCCCACCCGGAACGATCCGACCATGGCCGACTCCCCCCTGCCGCCGCGCGGCAAGCTCTACATCCAGACCCACGGCTGCCAGATGAACGAGTACGACTCGGCGCGCATGGCCGACGTGCTCGCCGCTTCCGACGGGCTCGAACTCACCGCGAACGCCGAGGACGCGGACGTCATCCTGGTCAACACCTGCTCGATCCGCGAGAAGGCGCAGGAGAAGGTCTTCAGCCAGCTGGGGCGCTGGCGCGCCCTCAAGCAGGGAGGCAAGCCGGTACTGATCGGCGTGGGCGGCTGCGTCGCCTCGCAGGAAGGCGAGGCGATCGTGAAGCGTGCGCCCTACGTGGACCTGGTGTTCGGCCCGCAGACGCTGCATCGCCTGCCCGAGCTGATCCGCGAGCGCCGCGCGTCGGGCCGGCCGCAGGTGGACATCAGCTTCCCGGAGATCGAGAAGTTCGACCGCCTGCCGGAGCCGCGCGCCGAAGGCCCGACCGCCTTCGTCTCGATCATGGAAGGCTGCTCGAAATACTGCTCGTTCTGCGTGGTGCCCTACACCCGCGGCACCGAGATCAGCCGCCCGTTCGAGGACGTGCTGGTGGAAGTGGCGCAGCTCGCGGCGCAGGGCGTGCGCGAAGTGAACCTGCTCGGGCAGAACGTCAATGCGTATCGCGGCCGCCTTGACGGCGTCGACGACGATGTCGCCGACCTCGCGCTGCTGATCCGCGCGATCGCCGGGATCGAGGGCATCGAGCGCATCCGCTTCACCACCTCGCATCCGCTGGAGTTTTCCGACTCGCTGGTGGAGGCCTACCGCGACGTGCCCAAGCTGGCGAACTACCTGCACCTGCCGGTGCAGGCCGGCAGCGACCGCATCCTCGCGGCGATGAAGCGCGGCTACACCGCGCTCGAGTTCAAGCAGAAGATCCGCAAGCTGCGCGCCGTGCGCCCCGGCATCTCCATCTCCTCCGACTTCATCGTCGGCTTCCCGGGCGAGACCGAAGCGGATTTCGAAAAGACGATGAAGCTGATCGAGGAGGTGGGCTTCGACCAGTCGTTCTCGTTCATCTATTCGCGGCGCCCGGGCACGCCGGCGGCCGACCTCGAGGACGACACGCCGGATGCGGAAAAGCATGCGCGGCTGGAGCGCCTGCAGGCGCGCGTCAACGCGCAGGCCGCGGCGATTTCGCAGGGCATGGTCGGCAGCGTCCAGCGCATCCTGGTCGAGGGCCGGTCGCGCAAGGACGAAGCTGAATTGGCGGGAAAAACCGAAAACATGAAGACCGTCAACTTTTCCGGCCCGCCGTCGCTGATCGGGCGCTTCGTCGATGTGGTAATTGTGGCCGCACTGTCCAATTCGCTGCGCGGACGCATCGCCTCGACGGAAGACTTCGCCGCATGTTCGCCACCGGGAAAAATCCGAACCGCCACCTCCATGCCGGCCTGCTAGACCTCGTGCTCGCGGCGGGCGCGATGGCCGCGCACACCGGGGCGATCCGCCTCGACAATCCGAACTGGGCGTTGCTGCCGCACTGGCTGTGGCCGGGGCTGGCGGTGGCCTTCCTGCTCAGTGCCCTGTTCTCGTTCGGGCGCCATCGCGCGACCCGGCGGTAGAGCCGACCCATGGTCGGCCGTGCGCAGCCGACCATGGGTCGGCTCTACGTCAGTCGAGTCGCTTGCGGAACCGCAGGATCGCCAGCGTCATCATCACCACGGTGAAGCCGGCCAGCGCGGCCATCTCCGGCCACAGCTGCCACAGGCTCGCGCCGCGCAGCATGATCCCGCGGATCAGGCGCAGGAAATGCGTCAGCGGCAGCACCTCGGCCAGCCACTGCACCACGCGCGGCATGCCGGCGAACGGGAACATGAAGCCCGACAGCAGGATCGAGGGCAGGAACACGAACATCGTCATCTGCATCGACTGGAACTGCGAGCGCGCCTTGGTCGAGATCAGCAGGCCGAGCGTGAGGTTGGCGACGATCAGCAGCAACGAGGCGATGTAGACGTCCAGGATGCTGCCGCGCACCGGCACCTGGAACAGCCAGATTCCGAGCAGCAGCACCAGCGTCACCTGCACCAGGCCGATCGCCGCGTACGGCAGCACCTTGCCGACCATCAGCTCGCCACGGCCCAGCGGCGTGGCGATCAGCAGCTCCATGTTGCCGCGCTCGCGCTCGCGCACGATGGCGACCGACGTGAACATCACCATGGTCATCGTCAGGATGATGCCGATCAGGCCCGGCACGATGTTGACCGCCGAGCGCCGCTCCGGGTTGTAGAAGGCGACGACGTCGATCGGGCCGGCGCGGACCGCGGGCTGCAGGGCGCCGTTGCCCGCGTTCGTGGCAAGCCTCGTGTCGATCGGTACCTGCGCCAGCTGGATGGCCGCGCTCTGCACGGCGGTGTCGCTGCCGTCGACCAGCACCTGCGCGACCTGCCGGCCGTCGAGGCGGCGGCGCTCGAAATCGGGCGGGATCGCGATGCCGACGCTGATCTCGCCGCGCTGCAGGAGGTCCATCAGTTCGTGCGGCGTACGCGCGTCGCGCACCGGCGCGACGACTCCCGTGGCGAGCATGTCCATCACCAGCGCGCGCGAACCGGCGGTGCCGGCCTGGTCGGCGATGGCGGCATCGAGGCCGCGCAGGTTCATGTTGATCGCGTAGCCGAACAGCACCAGCTGCATCACCGGGATGCCGACGATCATCGC